>DSAE01000088.1 GCA_011372855.1 Desulfobacteraceae bacterium | reverse complement strand
TTATCCCCAGCAGCAACACATTTGCGCCCGACAAACTCTGCACACCTTCTGTTTTTTATCCCCTCAGCTCTGTCTCGTTACTGACGCTTACCCCTACAACTTTAATTTGACGGGGCCGTGGGGTTGCTGGTATTTGACTTGAGTTTTTTTCATGATTGATTTATTATTGAAACTTTTAGAGCAAAACAGGTTTGTACAGGCGCGTAGCTCAGTGGGAGAGTGCTACCTTGACGCGGTAGAAGTCGGCGGTTCAATCCCGCCCGCGCCTACCATTTTCAAAGGCTAAAAGACATGCGGACCGAGATGCCGTTTGCTCTTTAGCCTTTATTTTTTACCGCAGACATGGCCGATATATCCATCAGGATACAGGACGGAGAATCCGGGGCATTCAAACAGGGCATTACGGCCGGTGAAGCGCTCAGGGAACTGGTCTCCGCCAAGGTGAGGAAGCAGACAGTTGCCGTCAGGGTCAACGGCGTTGCCGTCGATCTGTCGACTCCCCTGAAGACGGACTGCGTCCTGGAGCCCGTGACCGCCGATACCGAAGAGGGGATGGATATTTTACGCCACAGCGCCGCCCATGTCATGGCCCTGGCTGTGCGCCGAATATTCGGCGACCATGTGAAAGTCGCGATCGGTCCGGCCATCGAGGACGGTTTTTACTATGATTTTGATCGCGAAGAGCCGTTCACCCCGGATGATTTTGACCGGATCGAACAAACAATGGCCGCGATTGTCGAGGCCCGGATTCCCTTTGAACGCAGAGAGATGCGGATCGGTGAAGCCATCGAATTCTTCGATCGCCAGGGAGAGACGTACAAGGTTGAGCTGCTGCGGGATATCGAGACTGATACGGTCAGCCTCTACGGACTGGGGGAGTTTGTCGACCTGTGCCGCGGCCCCCACCTGCCGGACAGTTCCTGGCTCAAGGCATTCAAACTGCTTCGGGTGGCCGGCTCCTACTGGCGGGGCGATGAAAAAAATCCCATGCTCCAGCGACTGTACGGGACGGCTTTTTTTGACAAGAAGGAACTCCGGCAGCATCTGCACCGACTGGAAGAGGCCAGAAAAAGGGACCACCGCAAACTGGGCAGGGAACTGGCTCTGTTTACCATCCAGGATCATATCGGTCCGGGCCTGATCCTCTGGCAGCCCCGCGGTGCCCTGCTGCGCAGGCTGATCGAGGATTACTGGAAAGACGAGCATTACCGTCATGGCTACGAACTGCTCTATACGCCGCATATCGCCCGGCAGGATCTCTGGAAGACCAGCGGTCATCTTGATTTCTATGCCGAGAATATGTATTCGGCCATGGAGATCGACGAGGTCAAGTATCAGCTCAAGCCCATGAATTGTCCCTTTCATATCGGGGTGTACAAGAGCCATCGGCACAGCTACCGGGAATTTCCCATCCGCTGGTGCGAACTGGGCACCGTCTACCGCTACGAGCGGACGGGCGCGCTCCACGGTCTGATGAGGGTACGCGGTTTCACCCAGGACGATGCCCATATCTTCTGCCGGCCCGATCAGCTTGATGATGAAATCTACAACATCCTTGATCTCAACCTGCACATCCTCAAGACATTCGGTTTTGATCAATATGATGTGTATCTCTCCACCCGGCCCGAAAAGTATGTCGGCAGTGAAGACCGCTGGGTGATGGCCACCGAGGCCTTGAAGCGGGCGCTGGAGAAAAAGGGCCTCGAGTACCGTCTTGACCCGGGGGAGGGAGTATTTTACGGGCCGAAGATCGACATCAAGATCAAGGATCAGCTGGGCCGTTCCTGGCAGTGTTCCACGATTCAGGTTGACTTCAACCTGCCGGAACGGTTTGAAATGACCTACACCGGGGAGGACGGCCGGGAACATCAGCCGATCATGATTCACCGGGCCCTGATGGGTTCACTGGAGCGGTTCGTCGGCGTCATGATCGAGCATTATGCCGGGGCTTTCCCCCTGTGGCTGGCGCCGGAGCAGGCCAGAATTCTGAATATCACCGACGACCAGCTCCACTATTGCGAGGCGGTGTACGCAAAACTGCGCAAGCTGGGCATCAGGGTGGAGAAAGACCTGCGCAACGAAAAGCTGAACTACAAGATCCGCGAAGCACAATTGATGAAAATCCCCTACATGCTTATCGTTGGCGAGCGGGAGAAGGAAGAGGGGACGATCACCGTTCGCAAGAGAAACGGTGAGAACCTGCCGGCCATGACGCCGCAGGATTTCGCGGAGAGGGTTCACGGCGAATGCGATGAAATGATGGGCGGCAAACGGTGATTACCGCTGATGAGAAATAAACAGAGGAGGAACGGATATCAAAAAACGAGGAAGGAAGGCGCAGCCGAGTCAGGACATAAAAGCCAGGGTGAATGAAGAGATTGCCACTCCGAAGGTCCGCGTGATCAATATCGACGGAGAACAGCTGGGTATCTTATCTATCGATGAAGCGTTGCGCAAGGCCTATGATCAGGACCTGGACCTGGTCGAAGTCGCGGCAACAGCCGATCCTCCCGTTTGCCGGATCATGGATTATGATAAGTACCGGTACGAGCTGAGCAAGAAACAGAAGGAAGCAAAGAAAAAACAGACCGTCGTTGAAACCAAGGAGATCAAGTTCCGGCCGAAAACCGAGGAGCATGATCTCAACTTCAAGATCAAGCAGGTCAAAAAGTTTCTGGAGCAGAAGAACAAGGTCAAGATCACCATGCGGTTCCGGGGGCGTGAAATAGTTTACGCCCAGACCATCGGCCTTGAGGCTATGAAAAGGATAGCGGATATGCTCCGTGATGATTGCGTTGTCCAACAGGAGCCGGTAATGGAAGGGCGACAGCTGGTCATGCTGGTGGGTCCGAAATCCTGATCGGCCTTTCAAATCCCAGTTTATAAGGATATCCGCGTACAGGCGCGGAAGGAGAAACATTATGCCGAAGATGAAAACGAACAGGGGCGCCGCCAAACGCTTTAAAGCGACCGGTTCAGGCAAGATCAAGCGCAACAAGGCGTACAGCAGCCACATCCTGACCAAAAAAACAACCAAGCGGAAACGGAACCTGCGGAAACCCGACCTGATTGCCGAATCCGACCGGCGCTCGGTCAAACGCATGCTGCCCTATCTGTAGGCGGATCAGGCGGAACCGGATCCGGGAAGCCGCCTCGTTCTCAGGACAGGATGCCCGCGGAAACCGGAGAGAACGACTCAAGACACGTTGCGACGCCGCCAATCGGCGGCGCAGCATTGAGGGATGAGCAACAATCATATTCAAACGTAATTCTGGAGTAAGACAATGTCTCGTGTGACACGCGGATTCAAAGCCCGCCGGAGAAGAAATAAAGTATTGAAAATGGCCAAGGGATACCGGGGCGGCAAACATCGCCTGTACAGGACGGTCACCGAGGCCGTTGACCGGGCACTGTGCTTTGCCTACCGTGACCGCAGGACCAATAAGCGGAATTTCCGCGGCCTGTGGATAACCCGCATCGCAGCCGCGGCCAAGATGAACGGCACCAGCTACAGCAGGTTGATCAACGGCATGAAAAAAGCCGACATTGATCTGGATCGCAAGGTTCTGTCGAACCTGGCAATCGTCGATCCAAAGGCCTTCAGTGAAGTGGTGAAGGCGGCCGGGGTTTCCTCCTGAGCAGGAAATGGAAGACGAACTCAACAGGCTCGCCCAGGAGGCCCGCAATGGCCTTGATGCGGTTACGGGTCCTGCGGAACTTGAAGCCTTCCGGGTCAGATTCCTGGGAAGAAAGGGGCTGTTCTCAACCGTCATGCGCCGGCTGGGTACGGTCAGCCCCGAGGACCGGCCAAGGCTCGGCCAGCTTGCCAACACCGTCAAACAGGGCATAGAGAAGCTTTACGAAGAGAAAAAGCAGGTATTGGCTGCGGCGGCAACCCAGACAAAGCCCGCCGAAGATTTAAGCCTGCCCGGCCGACACATTCCATTCGGCAAACTCCATCCGGTGACCCAGGTGATGGAGGAGATCTGCTCTATTTTCGAGGGTATGGGTTTTGCAGTGGCCGAGGGACCGGACGTCGAGTTGGACCATTACAATTTCGCGGCCCTGAATATTCCCGAACATCATCCGGCCCGGGACATGCACGATACGTTCTATGTGTCGGATTCCATCCTCCTGCGCACCCACACGTCGCCGATGCAGGCCAGGATAATGGAGGCGCAGGAGCCGCCCCTTCGCTATATTGCGCCGGGCAAGGTGTACCGCTGCGACTCGGACATAACTCATACGCCGATGTTTCATCAGGTTGAAGGATTTCTTGTCGACCGCAAGGTTTCCTTTGCCGACCTCAAGGGTGTGCTGACCATTTTTACCCGGCGGATGTTCGATGATGACCTGGCGCTCAGATTCAGGCCCAGTTTTTTTCCGTTCACCGAACCGAGCGCCGAAGTCGACATCGCCTGCGTCATCTGCGGCGGCAAGGGATGCCGGGTCTGCAAGCGGACCGGCTGGCTCGAAATCCTCGGAGCCGGTCTGATCGATCCGGAAGTGCTGAAAATGGTCAATTATGATCCGGACACCTACAGCGGTTTCGCCTTCGGCCTTGGCGTCGAACGGATTGCCATGTTGAAGTACGGCATTGACGATATCAGGTTGTTTTATGAAAACGACCTGCGCTTTCTGGGCCAGTTTTAACCGTAACAGAAGTTGCCCCGGTTTTTTTCCCGGTGGGCGCGGACCGATTCCCAAGGGGTCCGTTCGGGCTGGCCTGCCCTGAAGGGCAGGTTTTCCGGGAAGTCATCGAGGGGCAACCGGAATACATTTTCTCCCGGCATGGAGCCTCAAGCGCATCCGCCGCGCCGGGAACGGCTGCGTTGCGACACCCTCCGGTGTCATTCACGGCCCCTGATCCGAGAGATGGAAACGGAGAAATGAAGTTCACTCTGAAATGGCTCAACGAATACGTCAGTCTCGACGGCCTGCAACCCGAACGGATAGGGGACGGACTCACCATGCTCGGCCTGGAAGTCGACTCACTGACGGACATGGCCAAGGGACTTGATGACATTGTCACGGCGAAGATTGTCAGGGTCCGCCCGCATCCGAACGCCGACCGGCTGACGGTCTGCGACGTCGACACCGGTGAGGAGACGATTCAGGTGGTGTGCGGCGCGCCGAATGCCAGGGAGGGAATGATGACCGCCTTGGCCCGTCCGGGAGTCACCCTGCCCGATGGTCTGCGGATCAGAAAGGCGAGGGTCCGCGGCCAGGAATCTTACGGCATGCTCTGTTCAGGCCGGGAGCTGGGCATCAATGACGACCACGGCGGCATCCTCGAAATCCCGCCCGGGATCGAGCCCGGTCTTGCCCTGGCCCCGGCTCTGGGCCTTGACGATGTGCTGGTCGAAATTGATCTGACCCCCAACCGGCCCGATTGCGCGAGCGTCGTCGGCGTGGCCAGGGAAGTCGCCGGCTTTGCCGGCGTCCGTCTGCGGAAGCCGGTAGACCGGGCGGCGCTCCCCCGGCTGGGAGCCGCTCATCCCGATTTTGGAGTGGAGATCAGGGAGCCGGAACTGTGTCCCCGCTACGCGGCCCGTAAGCTCACCGGGATCAGAGTCGGCCCCTCGCCCCAATGGATGCAGCAGCGCCTGCTTGCTGTCGGCATGCGGCCCATCAACAATATTGTCGACATCACCAATTATGTCATGCTCGAGCTGGGACAGCCTCTTCACGCCTTTGATTTCAACAGGCTGGCGGGCGGCCGCATAGTGGTCCGCTGTCCCGGCGCGGCCGAAACGACATTCACGACCCTGGACAATGTTGACCGTCCCCTGGAAGCCGACATGCTCATGATATGTGATGCCGAGCGGCCGGTTGCGGTGGCGGGCATCATGGGCGGGCTGGAATCGGAGGTGACGGA
>DSAE01000101.1 GCA_011372855.1 Desulfobacteraceae bacterium | reverse complement strand
TCTTTTTCATCGGTCTCGGCGCCCAGCTCGACCTGACCACCCTCGGCGCCCAGATCATGCCGGCGCTGATTTTTTCCGCTTTTGTCCTCATCGGCAACCCTCTGATCGTCATGGCCATCATGGGCTTCATGGGCTACAGCAAACGCACCGGTTTTCTTGCCGGGCTGACCGTTGCCCAGATCAGCGAATTCTCATTGATCCTGGCCGCCCTCGGTCTCAGTCTCGGCCACATCGACAGGGAGACCCTCGGCCTGATCACCCTGGTCGGCCTGATCACCATCGGACTGTCCACCTACCTGATTCTCTATTCCCACCCGATTTACCAGCGCATCTCCCCCTGGTTGGGGATCTTCGAACGCCGGCACCCGTACCGGGAAACCGGCGAAAATGACAACCGGGGGACTGTTACGGCGGATGTCATTCTCTTCGGCCTTGGCCGCTACGGCCGCAATATCAGTGAGCACCTTGTCCTCCGGGGCAAAAAGGTCCTGGCCGTTGATTTTGACCCCGAGGTCGTCTCCGAAGGATGCGACTGTCCATTTCCAGTGCGATATGGTGATGCCGAAGACCCCGAACTGCTGGAAAATCTCCCCCTGGCGCAGGCACGCTGGGTCGTCAACACCATTCCCGGCAGGGAGATCAACCTGGCGATTCTCAAGGCCCTGCGGGCCCGGGAGTATCCGGGCAGAATAGTCCTGACCGCCCACACCCAAGGCGAAGCCGAAGCCTACCGCCGCGCCGGCGCCGACAAGGTCCTTTGGCCCTATGTCGATGCCGCCGAACTGGCGGTCGATTATCTCTCCGGCACCCGTGAAGCGCTTACATCCCAATCACCCTGGGATCTTCTCCTGGAGGAAGTCAAGCTCCGGCCCAATTCGGCCGTCAGCGGCAAAAAAATCGGGGAAATCGCCTTGCGGACCCGTACCGGGGCATCTATTGTGGCGGTTGACCGAGGCGGAATCAGTTATTACGACCCGGACGCCGCCTTCCGCCTTTTTCCCGGAGACCGGCTGATTCTTCTCGGCAGCGCCGAAAGCCTCAAACTGGCCGGCAAAGCACTCCGGGAACGGATCAGCACCGAGGGAAACGAGAGAAAAACGTTCCGCATGAACGAATTGCTTGTCCCGGATGATTCCCCGTGGGTGGACAGGAAACTGTCCGAACTGGACCTGCGCCGGCGCCGGGGAGTTTCGGTAATCGGCATCCAACGGGGTGAGCAGAGGATCATTGCCCCGCCGCCCGAGGAAGTCGTCAGGCCGGGGGATATCCTGCTGGTCATGGGATCGCCGGAAGCGGTCAGCGGATTTCAGTCACGGCGGGAAATCTGATGTCCCGGCCGCCGGACCGGGCTGATGATCTGCCGAAGGAAATATTCAGACAGCAAAGAATCAAGCGATGACTGTCCTCCCCAACATACTGCTCGCCAGCGATTTTTCGAAAGGTTCCACCCTGGCCCTGAAAAGGGCCGCCAGCCTGGCGCTTGATCTCAACATTCGCCTGGAACTGCTGCATGTGGTGGAGGATTCACTGCTTGATCACTTTTTCCCGCCCCAGCAGAAGGCCAGGGAAAAGAGCAGGCTCGCCGAGGCTGCCCTGCGGCGACTGCGGGAGGAGGCGGAAAGAGAAATTCCCGCTGGCGTGGCATACCACTGCCGGGTCGAGACGGGCAAGGCTTTCCTCGCCATCATCCTCACTGCCCGCCGGGTGCAGGCGAGCCTGATCGTGGTTGCCGCCCATGGCCGACATTCCCTCCGTGATCTGTTCATCGGCACCACGGCGGAAAAAGTAGTCCGCAAAGCCGACCTGCCCGTGCTGGTGGTGAAGAATGCCCCGCGGGCGCCTTATCGGCGGGTGCTGGCGCCCACTGATTTTTCCGCCGCCGCGGGGAATGCCCTGGCCACGGCGCTGACACTTGCTCCCGATGCCCAGATCGACCCGCTGCATGTCTACACGCTCTGGGGTGGGGGATACCTGGCTTCCCCCACGATCAGGGATGCGGCGCAGGAACGCTATCAAAAGGAGATGCGGACCAGAGTCTCCTCGTCAATGGCGGACTGGCTGCGGGGCATCGAAACCGGCGACCGCCGGATCAGGAAGCATATTCGCCAGGGACGGCCGGGAGCCCTGATTCCCAAGGTTGCGAAGGAACTTGCCGTTGACCTGGTAGCCATGGGCACCACCGGCAGGTCCGGACTTTCCCATGTCCTGCTGGGCAGCGTGGCCGAACACGCCTTGTGGCAGGTGCCGTGCGACCTGCTGACGGTACGGGCGGCCGGCTTCCGCTTCGAACTTCCCTGACGACCTGGGGGCTCGAGCCCTCGGCCGGTAGGGGAAAGGACAAGGACGTGTCGTCTTTACCCTCCCGCACCCGGGAGCGGCTCCGCCGTTGCCAGATCCAGAAAGCCGTCCGGGACCAGACTCGTCACCAGCATAACCATATTGATATCGCGGTGATCAGCCCAATTGCCTGTTGCCCTATTTTCCTCCCGAAGCCAGAAGCGCGTAATCTGCTCAGCCAGGGGGCAATAGGACATTAATTCGGCCAGCAGGGCCGCCAGACGAGCCGAATCATCGAACACTTCCCGCTTCGCGGACAACAACCGTTCGAGACGGGGGAGTGCCAGCAGGCCGATGGCAAGTCCCAGTTCCCGGAAGGCAAGCCGGTGGGCCGCTTCCATCCGCAGCAGGTCTCCCCTGGCGGAAAGAGACAGACCGAAAAACGATGCCTCCAGCATTGTCCCGGGCAGATCCGGCAGCGGGACCGAGGCAGGGAAGCTGAGCAGCTGTGCCAGGCGCCAGGCATCGGCAAGGAGGCCGCCCAGGCCCAGAGGATCGGTTGTGGCCCAGTTGCCCCCCGAGCACATTTCCGCCAGTTCGGCGATTTCGGCGTCCAGGAAAATGTTTTCCGCCCCAGGATGCTTGCGGGCCAGCGCCCTGATCTCGCAGCAGGTCAGCAAACCGTCCAGGGGATCGTGGTGCCCCATGGACGGCACCAGGGGCCGGGAAAGGTCTATGCTCATCTTCCAGCGCAGACGCCTGCGGCCGTCCGCCGCGGTATGGCAGAAGCCTCTGTGCGTTCCGCGGGCCAGTTCAGCCGCCCAGACCAGGTACCCGGCTTCACCGGTAACCGTGGCGGTGCGGCAGAGGGCGTGCATCCACTTGGTCAGATAATGGTAATACTGGCCGTCACGCTCCCATTCCAGGCGCTCGTCAAAGGGTTCGCTCTCTCCCCGCTCTCCCATTTTTTTGCCGATCCGCAGTCCGCCGGCAGTCGGATGCAGCCGGCCTTCCTCATCGCTGAGACCGCTGATCCAGCCGCTGCGGGGATCATCGTCCCGATGCCGCCCGAGAACAAAATGAACCTGGTCGATCAGTTGCCGGGCCAGGTTCAGATACCGTCGGTCACCTGTGCCCTGATGGAGGGCCAGATAATTGCAGACCGCAAAGGCGTCCGTCCACAGATAGCGCCGGGGCTGTCTGCCTTCCGGCGCCAGGCCGGTGCCCTCGGCAAACTCTTCCATGATCAGCGCCGCCGCGCGCGTCGAAGCATTTACGTCCATGTCCTGCCCGCCGTGGATTCGGATCGATCCGTGAGAGACTGTGTTCAACCATCGGCCAAGAAAAACCCGCCGCAATCATCATGCACAAGCGGCTGCATGATGAAAACACAATATTCCCGCCCGGTCAACTCTTCCAAGGAAATAACGGGACGCCCCGCAGGGCGGGGCCTCTATTCCATCCTCCGGAATACGCCCGGTTTCGGCGGTTCCCCGCCATCGACGCCGTTGCCCGCGAGCCTTGCGTCGGCGCGGTCGAAATAGGCGAACAGATAGGTGAGCCAGTTCGAGTCTTCAAGGGTAACGGACTACCGGCTAACCGGTTACAGGAAAAAAAGAGAGGCAGGAAATTTTTTCAGCCGTTGAGTTATTCAGGCAGCGCCATTTTCTCCGGTTCGCAGAGCAGCGCCTTGTTGATGGCTGCCTTGCCGCATTTGCGGCAGCTGTACCTGTCGTTGTTGACCCGGTTGCGGCAGAATTTCGGCGGCGGCAGGTCTTTGGAGCCGCACCAGTCCCCTTTCTTCAGCCGCCCGGCCGGATTGCATATGTTTTTCGGGTCAAGGGAAACCGCGCCGCAGTTTCCGCAGAACCAGGCCGGGGTCTCCTTGGGCAGCGGTACGTGGCGTTTGATGTTGGTTGTAAGCATTGCTTTCCTCCTCTCGTCTGCCGGACCTTACATGGCCGGCCTGTTCAGAACGGCAAGGTAATAGTTGATGACCCCTGCCTGGCTCAGGTAAGCCGGATTGTTCGAAGCGACCATGGCCGCCCGCAAATCCTCGGCGGCGAGCCGCGCAGCGTCAACAAAGCCGGCGTTGGCCGCCGCGCGGAAAAAATAGTCGAAGGCGGCTGATTTGTCCGGCAGGGAAAGGGCAAGAAAAACGGCGCAGGCCTCGTCAAAACGCCCCCGGTCAGCCAGGTAGACGACGGCAAGGCGTGTCCGGGAGGATTCGGAAAGCTCGTTGTCGAAGCGCATGGGGTCGGGCACCCGTTCGTCCACATAGTGTTTCAGTTCAAGGGGCGGGGCAGGCGTGCAGTAAAAGCACGGTTCCAGCAGTTCCGCGGTCATGCTGCCGTACACATTCCCACGGCCTTCATTGGCAGCGAGCCGGGCCAGGGCCGTGCCGGGATAAATGCGTCCGCCCACGGTGTACTCATAGCGGCGCAGCGGGGTCGGCGGCAAATCGTTCATCCCCTTGATTGTCCTGGCGGCCGTTTCCCAGGTTTCCCCCGGCAGGCCGAAAATGAGATCGACCGTGGTGTCGATGGAGAGTCCGGCGCACAATTCAAGGGTTCCGACAATGTCCGCCGCGCGGTAGGACACTCCCGCGGCTTCGAGGACCTCGTCGGCAAAGCTGGTGCAGGTCAGGATTATCGAAAAGCCGGCCCTGGCCAGCATTTCCGCGAAATCGCCGGTGAACGGCCGCGGCAGGAATTGGGAGACGAAGCGGAAGCGCGATGGCAGATTTTCATCCAGGATGCGCGTGACAAGCGCCATGGCATATTCCAGGTCCGGAACATTGAATTCCGTGTCCACGAAAAAGACCTTGTTGACCTCGTCCATGTCCGCCGCGGCCCACAGTTCGTCGACCACATCGTCAATATCGCGGTGGACAAAGCTGCGGCCTTCGATGATCGGCTCGACGCAGAAGCTGCAGCCCTGGTTGCAGCCGCGCTTGACCCGGACCGGCAGACCGACCGATTGCAGGGCATGGCGGAAGCCCGGATCGCGCTCCGGTCCGGGCAGCCGGGGAAAGACGAACTCCTCCCTGGGAGTTGCGGCGAACCCGTCGCCGCTCAGCCTGACAAGCCCGGAAATTCCCGCCAGCCGCTCCCGGTCCGGCCAGGCGCGCACAAAAGCGCTCAGGGCCTCCTCGCCCTCGCCTACGACGCCGAAACCGACATCGAGGTAGGCGAGCATCTCCCACGGCGCCACGGTGAAACCGCCGCCGCCGCAGATGATCGGCACGCCGGGGAGCAGCGTGCGGACCGCGTCCGCCACCTGACGAATCCTGGGAAGGAAGAAAAACGAACGGAAGCCCTCGCCCTCGACGTCGCCGTAGTCCTCACAGGCCATGCAGGTGTCGATATTGCGGATGCCCAGACCGACCAGATCCGGGGTGAAATCGGCAACCGCCGCCGCCAGGTTGGCCGCCGGGTCGGCGGCCGGCAAAAAGGCGTATTCGATCCTTGTTGCCACCCCCTCCTCTCTGAGCCTTGCCGCAAGCATGTCCAGACCGTAGTGTCATGTCACGCTTGAAATGTTAGAAAAAATCAGGTATGGTCAGAAAAAACGGAGGAGACCATGCCTAAGATCAAGTATCGATTTTCACTGAGCCAAGAGGAACGTGATGAATTA
>DSAE01000074.1 GCA_011372855.1 Desulfobacteraceae bacterium | reverse complement strand
TTCTGCCATTCCACGAGACTTATGACCGGCATTTTCATGGCAAGACCTCCAAATCGTATTATGTTGATCTTGCTTTAAAAAATAATCATTCAGCTGAATATTGTTAATAGCCACTTTTCTATATCAATGAAACCGGCTGGGAAACCTTCAAAAATCAAGGACCGTTCCCCTATCCCGAGGGGACGATTTTTCTCGGCACCGTGTACAAGGTGGAGCAGGACGGCGAGTTGTATAATGAAGGGAGCGGCGCCGTCTACACCATGATGAAAAAAGATCCGGCCGCGGAGGAGACCGGCGGCTGGCTGTTCGCCTCCTTCACCCCGGACGGCAAGCCGGTGGAGCAGGACGTGAAAACCGGGTGTTTTTCCTGTCACCAGCCCCTGAAGGATCGGGACCATGTGTTTTCCAGTCCGCTGAACCTTTCCTTGCCCCTGCCGTAGAGCAAACCGGGCCGTTTCCCGCTGCCCCGGGAGAATCCGGTCGGCGGCCGCTATTTTTTCTTCAGGAGAATTATCATGCGCAAGGTGATTGTCTCGAATTTCATGACCCTGGACGGCTTCTTTGCCGGACCCGGCGGGGAACTGAACTGGTTTGTCTGGGACGATGAAATGGCGGAGTACGTGAAGGCCCAGTTTGCCGAAATTGACACGCTGCTCTTCGGCAGAAAGACCTATCAATTGATGGCAGACTACTGGCCGGCCGCGAAACCCCCGGAGGAAGATCCGGTCATCATCGAGGCGATGAACAGCCTGCCGAAAATTGTTTTTTCCTCAACCCTGAACCGGGCCGAGTGGAACAATTCCCGCCTGGTCGGCGGCCATATCGACGAAGAGGTCGCCGGGTTGAAGAAACGGGCCGGCCGGGACATGGTGATTTTCGGCAGCGGCACCATTGTTTCGGCGTTCACGCGCTCAGGACTGATCGACGAATACCGGATTTTTGTCAACCCGGTCGTGCTGGGACGGGGCCGGTCGATGTTTACCGGCCTGGAACGGGAGCACAAGTTGAAACTGCTGGGCGCCAGGACGTTTCGATGCGGCAATGTCCTGCTGCGCTACACGCCCGATAACGGATAATAAACAAGGAGGTGCCTGATATGGCGGCTTTGACAGGGGAGCAGTTGGCCCACAACATCCGAGAGGGGATCAATGCCCTGAAAGAAGTCTGCGCCGGGGTTGACGAGAAGAAAGCTTCCCGCGCCCCGGAGGGGCGGTGGTCGCCCAGGGAGATTCTTTCCCACCTGCTGGGACCGGAGGGGGAGGGGCATCTCAGCCTGTTGCAGGCCTTCCTCGATCACGAGACGCCCAGGCTCGACATGGAAGCGGAGAACCCTTTTTTTACCGGCCGCCGCGCCGCCATGACCTTCACCCAGCTCCTTGAACGGGTCGAGAATGAATACAACCGGATCGCCGCGTTCGCGGCGGGCCTGTCGGCGGCGCAACTTGACCGGCGGGCCCATGTTCCCATGCTCAAGGGGTCCGGGTTCGGCGAATATCCTACCCTGGAAGCCTTTATCGGCTTGCTCGGAGGAATGGAAGGATCACATCTGCACTTTCACACCGATCACCTGCGGAAGATCCTGCGGGAACTGAGTGGGGCGGAAAAATAAAAGGAAAACCGATACATGCAGAAAATCATCCCGTTTCTCTGGTTTGACCACCAGGCCGAGGAGGCCGCCGATTTCTATGTCTCGGTGTTCGGCAACTCCCGTATTGTCCACATCGACCGCTATGGAAAAGCCGGGTCCGAAGCCTCGGGCCGGGCCGAAGGATCGGTGATGACCGTGACCTTCGAGCTGGAAGGGCAGCAGTTCGTCGCCTTTAACGGCGGGCCGGAGTTTACCTTTTCGCCGGCCATTTCCTTCGTCGTCAATTGCACCACCCAGGAGGAGGTGGACGCGCTGTGGGAAAAGCTTGCTGCCGGCGGGGACGAAAAGGCGCAGCAGTGCGGCTGGCTTCAGGACAGGTACGGCGTGTCGTGGCAGATCGTTCCAGCGGTGCTGGAAGAGATGCTGCGGGACAAGGATACTGAAAAAGCTGAGCGTACCATGCGGGCCATGCTGCGGATGAAAAAACTCGACATCGATGTTCTCCGGCAGGCTTATGAAGGGAAGGGGTAGTGCACCACTGCCGGCCGGGTATCAGAATCCAGAAACCAGAAAACAGAAACATTTTGCAGCTTCGCTGTAGGGTTGGCGTCCCCTCAGCCGGCCGCTGGCCACCCTCCCGGAGTCTCACTGCGTTCGCTTACCTCCCCTGGAGAGGGGATTTAAAAAATATCTTCTCCCTTGAGGGAGAAGGTGCCCCGAAGGGGCGGATGAGGGGGATGCCCCCAACACAAGGCAGAAGGGAAGTGCTGGGCTTCGGGGAAAGTTGGCAGCTTGCAGTCGGCATAACAGAAACCAGATGAGTTTGCAGCTTCGCTGGCGGTTTATTGCCGCTGATCGGGATCGCTATCGGGATCGGGATCGATTCATGATGGGTGCAATGCCAAGGGGCCTTAGGTTGCGCTTTGATTTTTGTATTCTATCTGCTCGATAAGAAGTTATTTTTTCATGATCGCACACTCCGTGAAAATTTGAAAAGAAATGGAGGATACCATTATGCTGGTGGAACCCTATCTGTTTTTCGAAGGACGCTGCGAGGAGGCGCTGGAATTCTATCGCCGGGCGCTTGGGGCCGAGGTGACATTTCTCATGCGCTACAGGGAGAGCCCGGACCCGGCTTCCATCAAGCCGGGCATGGAGGACAAGGTCATGCATGCCAATGTCCGCATCGGCGATTCAACCATCATGGTTTCGGATGGCCTCTGCGCCGGTCAGGCAGCTTTCAGCGGCTTTTCCCTGACCATTGCCCTGCCCGGGGAAGCCGAAACACGGCGCCTGTTTGAGGCCCTGTCCGAAAACGGCCGGGTCGAGATGCCCCTGGCCGAAACCTTCTGGTCACCGTGCTTCGGCATGGTCACGGATCGTTTCGGGGTATCGTGGATGGTCATGACGGAGGCCCCGGAGTGATGCTCCATGTCGGCACCAGCGGTTACGGGTACAAGGAATGGAAAGGGGTGTTCTATCCCGACCGGATCCCGGGCCGGGACATGCTGCGCTTCTACGCCGGGCGGCTCAACACGGTGGAGATCAATTATACCTTCTATCACATGCCCACCGAAAAGGTCCTTTTGGCCTGGGCGGAACAGGTGCCGGACAATTTCTCCTTCGCCCTCAAGGCGCCGCAGATCATAACCCACCGCAAACGGCTGCGCGACGTCGACGGGGAAAGCGATTATTTTTTCCGCACCATTGCCATCCTGGGGCGGAAAATGGGGCCGGTCCTTTTTCAGTTTCCCCGGAGTTTTCGCGTCGACCGCCCTGCGCTGGAAGATTTCCTTGACCTGCTTCCCGTAGACATTCCGTGCGCATTCGAGTTCCGCAACCGATCCTGGCTCGAGCCCGGCGTGCTGCAGCTGCTGCAGGACCGCAACTGCTGCCTGTGCGTCGCTGATTCCGACGAGCAGCCGGCCGGGGAAATTCTCAGCACGGCGTCGTGGGGGTATCTGCGTCTTCGCCGCTCCGATTATTCGGAGGCGGACCTGAAGCAATGGAAGAAACTGATCCTGGCCCGGAAATGGCAGCGGGCATTTGTGTTTTTCAAGCATGAGGAACAGGGCCGGGGACCGGCGCTGGCCATGCGCTTTCAGGAGCTTGCCGGTTCCGGACGGAGGGACGTCAGGGCGGCGGGCGCACACGATCCGGCGGAGCGAAGGGTTATGAAGCCTGCCGGCCCTCCCGGAGACAGATGAGCTTAAGGGAATATCGGCGGAAACGCGATTTTTCCAGGACGGCGGAGCCCCAGGGACAACGGACAGCCGCCGGATCCGGCAATCTGTATATCGTTCACAAGCACGCGGCCACCAGACTGCATTATGACCTGCGCCTGGAACTGGACGGCGTGCTGAAAAGCTGGGCCGTGCCCAAGGGACCGAGCCTTGATCCGGCGGAAAAGCGGCTGGCGGTTCAGGTGGAGGATCACCCCCTGGAATACGGCTCCTTTGAAGGCACTATCCCGAAGCACGAATACGGCGGGGGGACGGTGATGCTCTGGGACCGTGGAACCTGGGAACCGGAGGGTGATCCGGCTGAGGGACTTGCCGCGGGCAAGCTTTCCTTCCGGTTGCACGGGGAAAAATTGCGCGGCTCCTGGGCCCTGGTACAGATGAAGGGCAGGGAAGGCGGTCCTTCGAAAAACTGGCTGCTGATCAAGCATCGGGACGAGGAGACGGTTGCGGAAAACAGGTACGCCATCGTCGAGGAACTGCCGCTCAGCGTGCTGACCCATCGGACCCTGGAGGAAATCACCGCCGGCAAGGCCGGAGCCGATCCACAGCCTCCTCCGGGACCGGAACCCGACCCGGGTAAATTGTCCAGGTCCCGAAAAGGGCCGCTGCCCAAATTCGTTAAGCCCCAACCGGCCACTCTGGTCGACGAACCGCCTGCCGGTGACGGCTGGCTCCATGAGATCAAGTTAGACGGCTACCGGATTATCGCCACCATCAATGACGGCGGGGTTGTTCTGCTGTCCCGCCGGGGCAGGGACTGGACCGGGAAGTTTTCCGAGGTCGCCGAAGCGCTGCGCAACCTGCCGGTTCGTCAGGCCGTCCTGGACGGGGAAATCGTAGTTCTGCGGCCGGACGGAACCACCGATTTTCAGGCCCTGCAGGAGATCATGCGGAACGGGCGGGGAAAAATGGCAGTGTTTTACCTGTTCGATCTCCTGTACTGCAACGGCTACGATCTCAGACGAACGCCGCTTACGGAACGGAAAAACCTGCTGCGCGCCCTGTTGGAGCGAATGAGGCCGGTACGGGAAAACATCCGCTACAGCGACCATATCGAAAGCGGCGGCCGGGAGGTTTACCGGCACGCCTGTCTCCTGGCCGCGGAGGGGATCGTTTCCAAGCAGGCCGCCGCTCCCTATGAGCAGAAACGGTCCCGGAGCTGGCTGAAGACCAAGTGTCTGCACCGCCAGGAAATGGTTGTCGGCGGCTGGACCGAGCCCGGCGGATCGCGTCCCGGTTTTGGCGCCCTGCTGCTGGGGTATTATGAGGGAGATGACCTGATCTATGCCGGCCGGGTGGGAACGGGGTTTGACCGGGGCGATCTCCGGCGGCTGAGCGACAGGGTCCGGCAGATCGGGCAGGACGAGCCCCCTTTCCGCAATCCGCCTTCGGGAGTTGAGGCCCGCGGGGTGCACTGGGTACGGCCGGAACTGGTCGTGGAAGTGGCATTCCGGGAATGGACCAGGGAAAATATTCTTCGCCAGGCTGCTTTCAAGGGAGTACGGGAGGATAAAGCTGCCGGCGAAGTCGTTAAAGAAGTGCCCGGCAGCGGGGGCGGGGTGAAAGCGACCGGCGAAAGGGGGGGCCCTGTCCCGGCGCGAAAACATTCCCGCAGGGTCTTGGTTGAGGGTGTGCAACTGTCGAACCCGGACAAGATCCTCTATCCCGAGCAGAATATCAGCAAACTGGCCCTGGCGGAATTCTACGCAGCCATTGCCGACTTCATCCTGCCCCACGTCGTGCGCCGGCCCCTGACCCTGCTGCGTTGCCCGGAGGGCAGGCAGGAAGGCTGTTTTTACCAGAAGCATCTGGGAGAATCGCTGCCGGCCGCCCTGCGCACCATCCCCATCACCGAAAAGGATGGGACAAGGGACTACGCCGTCATCGATGATGTCCGGGGACTTGTCTCACTGGTGCAGATGGGTGTCCTGGAGATCCATCCGTGGGGAAGCAGGGAGGGCAATCTGGAAAAGCCGGACCTGCTCACTTTCGACCTGGACCCAGGCCCGGAGGTCGGCTGGCCGGAGGTGATTGCCGGCGCCCGGTTGCTGCGCAGCCGGCTGGAGAAGCTCGGCCTGAAATCCTTTGTCAAGACTTCGGGGGGCAAGGG
>DSAE01000004.1 GCA_011372855.1 Desulfobacteraceae bacterium | reverse complement strand
AGGTGAGGCTGGACGGGAGATTTTGTTCCGGGGACAACCGGGAGGCCTTGACATCGCCGCGGACGGTTCAGAGGAGCATGACCGTCCGGTCGGTTGGCGGTCTCAGGCTGCCACCCCAGATGCGGTCAGGCATCACTGGGCAATATATTGCATCAGCATCAACCGGGCTTCTTCGGAGTTCCACTCCACCGGGCCGATGAATCTCTTCCGCAGCACTCCCTGCTTGTCGACAATATACGTTTCCGGCACCCCGGTCAGCCCATAGGAACGGGCCGCCAGGTTGTCCGGGTCGATGAGTATCGGAAAGGTGAGCTTCAGCCGTTCGGCAATGTTTTCGGCAAAAACCGGGGCGTCATTGAAAAGGATCGTCAGCATGGTGAATTTGTCCTCGGGAAGGAACCTGTAGAGTTCCTGCATGGCCGGCATTTCCTGCAGGCACGGCTGACACCAGGATGCCCAGAAATTGATGAAGACCACCCGTCCCTTGAGATCGGCAAGGGTCCAGGTCTTACCCGTTGTATCCACCAGGGTGAAATCCGGGGCCGGTTTGTCGAGCTCGATCCCCAGACCGCCGGTGTCCTGCTTACAGCCGGGAAGCAAAAGAAAGAGACCGAAAAGCATGACGAGCAACGTTGTTTTATTCATACAGTGAACCTGTTCTCCGAAATGATTGAAGGTGTTCGGCCGAAGGTTTTCCGGCCGCTCTCTGCCTGACGCTCAGGCGTATCAGGCACCCATGCGAAACGATACACATCGCCGGTCAATATAAAATAAAGCGGATAAAAAAAACAGTCCAAAGCGCAACCCGGCGGCAGGGCCCGGACCAGGCGTCGCACCGCTCACCGCCGCTCCGGAAACAGGCGGACCTCTGCGACCGCATAAAGGAAGTGGTAGAAATAAGGACGGATTTATTTCGGCGGGTTCTGGAAGGTGATCGGAATCTCTATGATGATGGTGGCGCCGTCATCCTTTTTATTAATAATCTCAATATCACCGCCATGATCGAGGATTATCTGACGGCACAGCGACAAACCCAGCCCCATTCTCCCCTGCTTGGTGCTGATAAACGGCTGCATCGCGGTGGTGACCGATATGTCCCTGAAACCGCTTCCGCTATCGCTGATTTCGATGAGAATGGTATCCCAGCAGAGCAGGGCCTTGATATTGATCGTGCCGCCGGTTTCAGCCATGGCGTCCATGCTGTTTTCGACAATATGCCAGAGGGCCTGGCGTATCAGGGAAGGATCAATGTAAATCGCCGGCAGATCGCTGTCTATCTTGGCATTGAGGACGACGCCGACAAGCCTGGCTTCCGCCCGGGCGGCGTTGCACCAGTTCTCCAGGAATTCATCCATCCTGGTCAGCGTGTAATGGGGCTGCAGGGGTCGGACCACATCGCAGATATCGGAGATCACCTCCTCCATGTGCTGAACATGGGCCGCCATGTGCTTGAGCCGTATCCGTATCTTATGCGGCAGATCCATTCTGGTCATCATTCTGCGGACCAGACCGCCGATGATCATGATCGGGTTTCGCAGTTCATGGGTCAGACGGTAGGCAATTTCCCCGATGGCGGCCATGGTGTCCAGGTCGGAGACCTTTTTCTCCAGATGGATTTTTTCGTCCTGGATGGCAATGATGTCCCAGAGAAACAGGGCCCCGACATGGTCAAGCACCTTTATTTTTTCCAGCTTGTTCCTGTGGATATCATTCAGCACCCCGTCTATTCCCGTCAGTTCGATGATCAGGTCGATGTTTTCGTCCTGCAGAAACTGCCTGTAATCGGAAAAAGTCGGGATGCCGAGCCGTTCCGCATGCCTCCTCCGACGGCTTCCACATTAATGTCCGTCACGGCAACGATGCGGGGGAGAAAATGGGTGGGAGAATATGACTTGAGCAGGTTGAGAATATCATAGCAGCCTTTGCCGCCGCCGACAAAGACCACATTAATGATCTTCTTGTTTGCTTGTTCTTCGGGCATGAAATGCTTACCGGTCGGGAATATATTTATTCTATACTAACACAGGCAGCGGCCAAAGGGAAAAAACAAAATCGAATGTTTCCCTGCCGCGACGGTAACCATTGGACGACCAAAAATCCGCAAGCCCCGACCGGAAGTTCTCTTCACGGCGGGTTGTCGACGCCCAAAAACCGCTGACGGCTTGCCTACGTCTTTTCCCCCTTCAACCGGAGAACAAACTACAACCGGCCGTGACGGATGATGGAGATCAGCAGCCAGAAACCCATCACCCCGGCAATCAGGAAACCGATCAGGCCGATGATCGGGATGTCATTCCATCTGGGCGGGATGTTTGAATGAACAATAACCGAGGAGCCGATGATGAGCGCGGCCAGGACAATGGCAAAGGAAATGCGGTTGGACACCTGGTCCAGGACGGCTCTCAATTTCTCCAGTCCGAGGTGCTCGAACTCCAGTTTCATGCGCCCCTGGCGGACCTGGCGGAGAATCGCCCGTATTTCCTCGGGTAATTCACGGATGAGTTCAAAATACTCGGCGGTGGTGGAGCCGGTTTCATCGGCTATTCGACCAAGGCTGACCTTGTCGGCCTTCACCTTGCGCATGAACGGCTCGGCCAGCCTGATCAGCTCAAGTTCGGGATAGAGCATGAGGCCGACGCCCTCAACCGTGCTGATCGCCTTCATCATGAGATACAGGTTGGGCTTGAAGTATATTTTATGCCGCGACACCAGATCGAGCAGCTGTTGCAGGATCTTGCCGGCTTCCATTTCCTTCAGGGGCAGGTACAGATACCGATCCAGCATCTCGGAAAGATCGCGACCGAGGGCGTCACGATCAACCTCCTCGTAATGGTTGGTCAGTTTCAAAACGATATCGGTTACCTTCCGTTCATTGCGCTCGATGACCTGAAAGAGCAGTTCGGTGAAATCCTCACGGTTCTGCCTTGTTATCCGTCCCATCATGCCGAAATCGATGAAGCAGATGACGTTCCCGGGCAGAATGAAGATATTGCCCGGATGCGGATCGGCATGAAAAAAACCGTGCACGAAAATCTGTTCCATGATCAGATTGGTGCCGCGTTCCGCAACCAGTCGCAGATCCGTGCCATCCTGCCGGAGCGCATCAATATTGGACGACTTGATGCCCTTGATGTTCTCCATGGTCAGAATCCGGTCCGTGCTCAACTCACGGTACACCCTGGGTACATAAACTGTTTTGTTTCCCTCGAACTGCCTGGCAAAACGCTGAATATTGGATATTTCGACCGAGTAGTCGAGTTCGTTGGAAAGGGTCCGGGCAAACTCTTCGACAATGGCTGTCGGCCGGTGGCCCTGCAATTCCTCCAGGTACATTTCCATGAGCGAGGAGAGATGGGCGAGAATCTCCAGATCAACGGCAACGATCTGATCGATATCGGGCCGCTGCACCTTGACCACGACCTCCTGAAAATCCCAGAGGATCGCTCTGTGCACCTGGCCGATGGAGGCGGCGGCAATGGGCTGCTCTTCAAAACTGTGGAACAGCTCCAACGGTTTTTTCCCGGTTTCGGCAAAGACAATCTCTTCCACCTCGGCAAAGGGAAACGGCGGCACATCGTCCTGCAGTCTGGACAATTCCTCCAGGTATTCGGGCGGGACAAAGTCGGGCCGGGTGGAGAGCAGCTGTCCGAGCTTGATAAAGGTGGGGCCCAGTTCCTCGAAGGCCATGCGCAGCCGCTCGGGACGGGAGTGCTTCTCGATCATTTCCCGGGGTTTGCGGTTGATCATCTGCAGACCTGTTTCAAGGTACTGATCGATGTGCAGCATATCGACCAGGTCACTGAAACCGTACTTGAACAAGACCCGCAATATCCTCTGGTAACGGTTGAGATGCCTGTAGGTCCGCCCGATGGCGGTCATCTTCCTGATGCTGAACATGAACGGCATTGCCGGCTCAGGCTTCGGTTTTTTTCTCTTTTTCGATCATCTTCCGCAATTCACGGATCTGCTTCTTCAACTCGGCAATGTCATCGCCGGTGGCCACATTCATCTTTTTCATCTGCGCTTCCACGGCTTCCTGAATGCGCTGTTCCATGTCGTTCCTGGCCTTCTCGGAACGCTTGAGCAGATCGTCAACGAACTGCTTTCCCTCGTCCTGGGTCATTTTCCCTTTTTCTATGAGGTCCTTTTTGAGTTCCTCAAGCTTCTCCTTGGTGACAAAAGCGGCGCCCGCCCCCAGGTAAAAGATATCCCGTATGAATTCCTGCATGGTTTCCTCCTGTTGGTTGTTGGTGGACAAAAACTTACTCCTTTTCCATATCACGATGGAATACCTGTGTTTCAACGGCGTGGTCACGCATAATCCTTTTGACATGTTCCACGATGGCAACGGACCTGTGCTTGCCGCCCGTGCAGCCGACGGCAAGGCGGATGGCCTCTCTGCCCGCTTCCTCATGACTCCGGAGAAACGAGAGAAGACACGGCTCAAAAAAGGAAAGAAAATGAACCGTCCTGGCATTGTTCAGAACATAGGCGGCCACGTCCCGCTCAAGGCCCGTTTTGTCCTTCAGCTCCGGGACATAATAGGGATTGGGCAGGAAGCGGATATCCCAGACCGTGTCGGCATCCGGGAGGCCGTACTTATATCCGAAGGAAAAAAGGGTTACCTGCATGACCGCCTGCTGTGCATCATCGCTATCTGTCCTTTGCATACGATACTTTCATTATTATATGCAAAGCATCCGCCAAATGCCAACAGGATTATTCCATAACGCCACTGAATAACAGGCGAAATTCGGCCTCCTTTCGTCCGGTTCGCCTTCCCGTGCCCGGCGGCGGGACGATTCCTGCCGCATTCATCCCCGGAGCAGTTCCCCGCGGGACCATCATTTAATTGATCCTGTCGGCAAAAACGTCTTGAGGCTCGGGGAAAAAGAGGATATGATTGTGGAAACAGGAAGTTATTTGTCATTTTTTCAAGAATCATTCTTTTTTGGCGGGAACATTTTTCCGGAAATGCAACCAACGGCGGACTGTCCATAATGGCCGACCAAAACACCTCTTCGTTTGATCCCGCTCCCCTCGTCGTCACCTTCCCATTCATCATACAAGGAGAATTGATATGAAACAGCTTGTTGTATACTCATCAAAGGGAGGAAACACCAGAAAGCTCGCTGAAGCCGCCTTTTCCCGTCTTTCGGGGGACAAGGAAATCAGTCCGGTGGCCGAAGCTCCGGACCCCGGCGGTTATGATGTCGTGGTGGTGGGGTTCTGGTACCAGGGCAGCCAACCGGATTCCGACAGCCAGCAGTACCTGAAAAAATGCAAGGGGGTCCGCAAACTGTTCCTTCTCGCCACGCACGGGGCCGCTAAAGACTCCGACATCGCCAGATTGGGCATGAACAAGGCCAGGGAACTGGCCTCGGGCGCGAACATCGTCGGCACTTTCAGCTGCCAGGGGGAAGTTCCACAAAATGTGCTGGAAGCCGCGGCCAACAAGGATCCCCAGCCCCCCTGGCTCAAGGATGCAGCGACCGCCACGGGGCACCCGGACCGGGAAGATTTTTACGAGCTCTCCATAGCCCTTGAAAAAGCAGGACTGGTGGAAGTTCCCAAACCGGGTGAAAAACGGATGTTCTCCTGAAACGGACCCTGGTAAACGATCAGTGCTCCGCCCCCTGAATGCGGTTCAGAGGGCGGATTTTTTTTCGAAAGGGAATCGGCACGATCGCCGGAGGGCGTCGTGATCACCCTCCCGGAGAACGGGACCCCTTATTGGCCGTGCCCCCCCAGGGTCGGCCTGTACAGGCAGATTTCATATGTTTTGCATATGCCCATCGCCATCCTGCCCGGCATCCCCAGAGATATCAGTCGGCAGCGCCCCACCCCGCCGATGGCGGGGACGAATGAGGAGACTACCATAAACCTCAAGCCGATTGATTGCAGGAGTAAATTTCCACCAATTTTGCCCGCACCTATCTGCTTGATTT
>DSAE01000221.1 GCA_011372855.1 Desulfobacteraceae bacterium | reverse complement strand
GATGGCAAACAATTTCAGGCTAATTCTCCGCCGCTTGAGGTCGTTTTTTGGGTATTGGGCCTCTTGTCGGCAACAAAATCAACTTTCAGGCTGTCAATCGTGACGGTCCGGGAATAGCTGAGTGAAAATCGATACTTGATCTTAGGCATGGTCTCCTCCGTTTTTTCTGACCATACCTGATTTTTTCTAACATTTCAAGCGTGACATGACACTAGGAGGATACAGTAATGAGTGAAATGAAACCGACCGCAACCCCCGAACAGATATTGTATGCAAAAATTCTCGAAAAAGGCATGTATCTGGGCCTAATGCTGCTGTTTGTCACTTTTGCCGTGTATGTTTTCGGGATCATGAAACCGGCCGTCCCGCTCAACGAGATAGCCGGATACTGGAATCAGGATGTGCATTCCTACCTGGTGGCCATCAATACCAATTTTCTTCACCTGGATAAGCTGCCCACCGGCTGGAGCTGGCTGGGGTTGATCAACAGGGGGGATTTCGTCAACTTCATTCCCATAGCGATGCTCTCCGGCGTGACCATTGCCTGTTATATCGCCATTGTCCCCGGATTGTTCCAGCGCGGCGACAAGGCCTACGCCATCATGGCCGTTGTCGAAGTGCTCATTCTCACCCTGGCGGCCAGCGGACTGTTGGCGGTGGGCGGCCATTGATGCCGGTTGAACGATAAACACTACGGCCCCGGCGGCAATCCTCGTCCTGCCATCTCGTCCGGGACGTTCAATCAAGGGGGCGGCCTTCGGCCGCAGGTGATACAAATAAAGCAGTGCTCCCCGTCAGGGAGCACTGCTTTATGTTTGTGGGGGCCCGGCAGGGCGGCTGTCCGGACGGATAACGCCGGGAGGGCGGGGTGTTGAGACCGGCTCAGATGCCGAGGGTTTCCAGCGCCCGATCAAAATCATCCTCCCGGATATAAATCAGGTAGCCGTAACTGCCCCGCCCGTCGGTTACTCCGGTTGAGGCATACACGTTGATACCCGCCTCGTACAGTTTCTGATGGATACCGGCCAGGGCGCCCAGTTCATCGTCACCCTGGATCAGCAGGGCGTGATGCGGGCCGTCAAGATGCATGCCGGCTGTCCCGGCCTCCTTGACCAGCTTGGCCGGATCTTCCGGAAATACGGCCAACTGGGTCGAATTCGGACCGATGGGAATGGCGGAAAACGCCAGCTGATTGATGCCCATGCCGGCAAGCATGTTGAGGAGTTTGTAAGCTTCGCCCGGCTGATCTTTCACTGTAGTGTAAAAGTATTCCACACGCTGAATCGTAAATGGCATCGACGGTCCTCCCTGGCGAGATGATTCAATATTGAAGGTGTTTGCATAAAAATATACACTGTTCCTTTCCGTTCTGTCAATATTGCCGATTCCACACGGCACCCGCCGCTCATGGGCGGGCCGCCGGGGGCTCTGCCCGTCGCATGCTGCCGGGCCTGAACCGGACGAGTTCCTTTCCGCCTTGTTCAAGGACCGGGGTATTTGTTAAGATGCACGGATTGAACGAAGCGGCGGCCGTGCACAGGACACCGAAGAGGCAGTCGCGATCGGACTCCCCTCATCAACAGGGGTGTCACGGGGCGGGGGCTCAGCGGGAGAATTTTATCGTTTCAACGGTCCCCGAACCGTTCCCGAAGACCACGACCCCGTAGAAGTAGGTCCGCTCTCTGCCTCCCTCCCTGTTGGTGTAGTCGGCGTAGGAGGTGACCTGGTAGCGGTTGGCGCCCAGATGGGTGACATCATTGACGCCGTTTTGGGGAAAAACCAGGTTTTCGGGATTGCCGAGCTGTTCGGCAACGGTCAGGGTCATGATTTCCCAGGCTTGCGGAGGGCCAGCTTTCTGTTGCTTTGGTGCAGCGCAGCCGCTCAGATGGACCGTTGCGAGGACGATGACGGCCGCGGAGAGCAGGAGCCGGGCCAGGAAGGCGGTTGTCGTTGCAATCGGTTCATGGAACGATTGGTTCATAAAGCGCTCCTCGATGATGGGGATACCGGTCACCCCAGCATAAACAGGATGGTCTCCCCCGTCAAGCGTCCCCGGCCCGTGAGTGATACATACTCTCCCGTCCACGGCTGGAGTGGGACAGCTCCGGCAACACGGCGGTTTCCAAGGAATTTGCCATGCTTATGAAACAGGTAGGACTCTTCACGCAATGGCTCGAGGTTGAAAAGGGCTATTCGCGGCATACCGTTGACGGGTACCTTCATGATGTCATCGAATTTCTGCGGTTTCTCCCGGAAAAAAACGACCCGGGCAAGGTCACGGCGGAAACGGTCCGTCGGTTTGTCGCCTCCCTGTACGGAGCCAACAGCAGTTCGACGGTGAGCCGCAAGCTGTCGGCCCTCAGGACGTTTTTCCGTTATCTGTGCCGGCAGGGTGTTCTGGATCAGGATCCGTTGACGGGCATCGCCAACCCGAAGCTCTCCAGGCCCGTGCCGGTTTTTCTCACCGTTGACGAGGTGTTCTCGCTGCTGGAGGAGCCGGATCGCCGGGACAGTTTTGCCGCGCGCGATATCGCGATAATGGAACTCTTATATTCAACGGGCATGAGGGTGTCCGAACTTGTATCCCGAAACATCAGTGATCTTGATTTTGAAACAGGAATGGTTAGGGTTAGCGGCAAAGGGAAAAAGGAGAGGGTGGTTCCGTTCGGCAAGGCCGCCGCGGAAGCCTTGCATAAATATTTTCCTCTCCGCCTTGAGTTGATCCGAACGAGGAGTGCCCGGGGCCGGGCGTCTGAACATGAAGCCCTTTTTCTCAATGCCCGAGGCGGCAGGATCACTTCCCGCAGCGTGGAGAGGATGATTGGGGAGTACGGCGTGCGCGCCGGAATAACGGTGACCGTCACCCCTCATGCCCTCCGTCACTCCTTTGCCACCCATTTGCTCGAAATGGGCGCTGATCTGCGGACCGTCCAGGAATTGCTCGGCCATGTGAGCTTGTCCACCACCCAGAAGTATACGCATTTGAACATGGACCACCTGACGAAAGTGTACGATCAGGCCCACCCCCTGGCAAAGAAATGAAAGGCAACACCGCGGGGAACGGAGCAAGGGATGCGGTCCGCCAACGACTTCAGGAAAAAAAGAAATGAGCAAGACACGATCCACAACGATTCTGGCCATCCGTCATAGGGGCGAGGTGGTCGTCGCCGGTGACGGACAGGTTTCCCTGGGGGCAACGGTCGTCAAGCACAAAGCGTCCAAGGTCCGGCGCCTCTATCATGGCCGGGTTATCACCGGCTTTGCCGGGGCGACGGCCGACGCCTTCACTCTGTATGACAAACTGGAGCAGAAGCTTGAACAGTACAAGGGCAATCTGATGCGCTCCGCCGTCGAGCTGGCCAAGGATTGGCGCACGGACAGGATCCTGCGCCGCCTGGAGGCTATGCTGGTGGCCGTTGATGACAAGCATTCCTTTCTGCTGTCCGGCAGCGGAGACGTCATCGAGCCCGATGACGGCATACTGGCCATCGGTTCGGGAGGACCTTACGCCCAGGCGGCGGCCCGGGCCCTGATGGACCATTCGGAACTTGACGCCGAGTCCATAGCCCGGGCGGCCATGGAAATCGCCGCCGCAATCTGCGTCTACACCAATCACAACATCAATATTGAAAAGATATGAGTCCCATTAATTCACAGACCCCCCGCGAAACGGTCAGGGAGCTTGACCGGTACATAGTCGGCCAGAATGAGGCAAAACGCTCGGTGGCCATCGCCTTGCGGAACCGCTGGCGCCGCCAGCAGATCGAAGCGCCCCTGGGCGAAGAGATCGCCCCCAAGAACATCATCATGATCGGTCCCACGGGCGTGGGTAAAACCGAAATCGCCCGGCGGCTGGCCAACCTTGCCAATTCCCCCTTTATCAAGGTGGAGGCCTCCAAGTATACCGAGGTCGGCTACGTGGGAAGGGATGTGGAATCAATGATCAGGGATTTGACCCAACTGGCGGTGAACATGGTCCGCAAGGAGGAGCAGGAAAATGTCCGGGAGAAAGCGGAAAGACTGGCCGAGGAAAAGATCCTCGATCTGCTGCTGCCGGCCGTCAGCCCTCAGCCTTCCGGGCCTT
This sequence comes from Desulfobacteraceae bacterium, assembly GCA_011372855.1. Classification (GTDB taxonomy): domain Bacteria; phylum Desulfobacterota; class Desulfobulbia; order Desulfobulbales; family Desulfobulbaceae; genus UBA10518. The sequence goes on along the minus strand of DSAE01000221.1, from coordinate 1,883 downwards.
ATTCCCCCCGGGAGTCGAATGTCATCAACCTGCCGTACAAGGAGGAAGAGGCAGGACTGAATGGGGGCGGGGACCAGCAGGGAGGCCCCCAGACAACCAGGGAGAAATTCCGTCAGATGTTGCGCGAGGGCAAGCTGGATGACAGGATCATCGAAATGGCGGTACCCGACCAGGCGGCCATGCCCATGGTTGAGGTTTTTTCCGCCTCCGGGATGGAGGAAATGCAATCTTCCCTGCAGGACGCCTTCAGCAAGTTTTTTCCCCGCAAAAAAAAGAAGAGGAAGATCAAGGTCAGGGAAGCGATTGAACTCCTGAAAAAGGAAGAGGCGGAAAATCTCATCGACATGGAAAGCGTCACCGAAAAAGCCGTTCGCCGCACCGAGCAGACCGGCATAATCTTTCTCGATGAAATCGACAAGATCGCTTCGCGCGGGGGGGCAGGCTCCGGAGGACCGGATGTCTCCCGCGAGGGCGTGCAGCGGGACCTGCTGCCCATTGTCGAGGGGGCGACGGTGAGCACCAAGTTCGGCCCGGTCCGCACCGATCACATTCTGTTCATCGCCAGCGGCGCTTTTCATATGAGCAAACCGTCCGATCTGGTCCCTGAGCTCCAGGGCCGGTTTCCCATCCGGGTGGAGCTCCATGCCCTGGGCGAAGAGGAATTTTTCCGCATCCTCACCGAACCGCAGAACGCCCTGGTCAAGCAGTATGTCGCCCTGATGGCCACCGAAGGCGTGGAACTCGTGTTCACCGAAGACGCAATCAGGGAGATGGCGGGGATTGCCGTTGAGGTGAACCAGAAAACGGAGGATATCGGGGCGCGGAGGCTGCACACCATCCTGGAGAGGGTGCTCGATGAAATATCCTTCGAGGCCCCGGACCGGGAAGAAAAAATATTTACCGTCGACGCCGCATACGTGCGCCGACAGTTGGCCGACATCTCCGGAAATGAGGATTTAAGCAGATTTATTCTTTAATTCGACGAGGTGATGCAAATGAACGGAATGAAATACAGAATTGATCCGGAACTGCAATACTGCCCGCAGTGCCAGGATGAATACCGGGCGGGAGTCGCATTGTGTGCCGCCTGCGGCGTCGCATTGTTGAGCGGGTTGCAGATGCTGGAGATGATGGAGGAGAAGAACAGCCGGCTCGCCGCCCGTTCCAGGGAAATCAGTGAGCTGGACGAACTGGTTGACATCCTCAAGGGCAGGGTGATTGAAATCAAGAGTGTCCAGGCCCTGCTCAAACGCGAAGGGTTCCCTTCTCTGCTGGCGGGTGACGGCGCGTCCTGCTGCCCTTCCAAAGGGTGCCGGGGTGGCGAGGTCAGGCTGCAGGTGAGGAGGGATGATCTCCGGGAAATCATGGAGATCATGGCCAGGGAGCATGTCAATTCCACCGGTCTCCGGGATCATGGGGCCGGATTTGTCGAGGCCGTGTTCAATCCCGAGGCCGGGGTCGCCGTATGTCCTGCCTGCGGGTGCAACTTCTCCACCCAAAGTCGAAGCTGTCCGGATTGCGGACTGTGCTTCTAAGGCGCAGGGGAATTTCCCTGAAACCCAGAGCGGTCATCCCCCGATCAGGCAATACCCTGATGTTGACCGTTACGCCCTGTTGCCGAGCTCCGGGCCGGGACGAGCCGCAGGCATGATCTTTGACCAGGGCCGCCCGCATGATCAATGGACATCGGTTAGAGGGTCCTTTCCGCCTTTTTTTGTTGCGGTCAGAGTTGTCTCTTATTTAAATATAAAAAGATTATTTATTCGACTCGTCCGCAGAATTTGTGGGTAGCAGCTCTTTGAAAATGATCAGCTTCTGAGTCAGAGCCCCGCCGAAGGCGAGGGCGGCAAAGCCGCTCCCTCGCCGTCGCCACCCTCAGGTTG
>DSAE01000167.1 GCA_011372855.1 Desulfobacteraceae bacterium | reverse complement strand
TCCAGGCCGAAGTTGTGGGCGATGGCGCTCCAACTGAGGCCGTTTTGCCTGTGCTGGGCGAGGATCGAGGCCGGATCGGTGCCGCTGTGATCGGCAAGGGTCAGGAGCAGGACAATTTCCCGGAATTCGAGGCCTTCTTCTTTCAATGCTTCAATTTCCCCGGGCTGCCGGACAAAGCGCTCGCTGATCATCTTCTCCATGACCAGGTCGGCGGCCTGCTCGTCGGGCATGCCGGAGCGAATCTGGTGCAGGAGGCCGTCCGCAGCATCGGGAGAGACGGGCTGTTCACCGAGGACGTCACGCCAGGTCCTGTTTTTTTTCAGGGCAAGCAGCCGGTCCACATCCGATCCGGTTTGTGCGGCGGTATGCAGAGCGATGAGCAGGTCACTGTTGGACGTCCCGCCCTGCATCTTCATCAGGATGATCTGGCGTTTGGCAATGTCGAAATGCTCAGCCAGAAGGGAATTGAAGACGGTTGTGAGCAGATAGGCGTCCGACGAAAAGGGATCGGCGGGGTTGAAGGTGCGATCGCGAAAGCAATGGCAGGCCGCCGTCATATTGACGGAGGCGGCCGGACCCGGGAAAAGCAGGGCAAGGCCGAGAAGGAAAAAAAACAGGGGGAGAAGTCGGCGTTTCATGACAATTCTCAAACACCGGCAACGGGTTCCGACGCGTAGCCATCGGGATTTTTCACCTGCCAGTTCCAGGTGTCCGCGCACATCGCTTCCAGGCCCAGTTCCGCCTTCCAGCCCAGTTCCTTCTCTGCCAGCGAAGGATCGGCGTAGCAGCAGGCTATGTCCCCGGGCCGCCGGCCGGTGATCGTATAGTTGATCGTCCTGCCGCTGGCCCTGGAAAACGCCTTGATCATGTCCATAACGCTGTATCCCCGGCCGGTTCCCAGGTTGTAGGTGACCACGCCCGGATTCTCACCGAGTTTGTCCAGGGCCTTGAGATGGCCGCGAGCCAGGTCGACAACATGGATATAATCCCGGACGCCCGTGCCGTCGTACGTATCGTAATCATTGCCGAAGATGAACAGTTTGTCCAGCTTGCCGACCGCCACCTGGGCGATATACGGCATCAGGTTGTTGGGAATGCCGTTGGGGTCCTCGCCGATCTCTCCGCTGCGATGCGCTCCGACGGGATTGAAATACCGCAGCAGGGCGATATTCCAGGCCGGATCGGCCGCGTGCACATCGCGGAGCAGGTTTTCGATAATGAGCTTGGTCCTGCCGTAGGGATTGGTGCAGGACAGGGGGAAATCCTCCCGGATCGGCACGGAGGCCGGTTCGCCGTACACCGTTGCCGAAGAACTGAAGACAATGTTCTTCACTCCCCGCCGTTGCATGACCTCGCAGAGGTTGATGGTGCCGACGATGTTGTTCCGGTAGTACAGCAGGGGCTCGGACGTTGACTCTCCGACCGCCTTCAGGCCGGCGAAATGAATGACCGCCCCGGCGTCGTCGCACACCTCGAAAATGCGGTCCACGGCTTCGATATCCAGCAGGTCGGTTTCAAAAAAAGCCAGGGGCCTGCCGCTGAGCATTTCAACCCGCTTGAGGGATTCTTTATGCGAATTGACAAGGTTGTCGATGACCGTGACCTGGTGGCCGGCCTGCAGCAGTTCCAGGCAGGTATGACTGCCGATGTATCCGGCTCCGCCGGTGACAATGATATGCATTCCTTCTCCTTAGCTGAAGTCAGGACCGTGAGATTATCTGAAATTGCGGAAAAAGGCAATCGCGGAGCGGAACGAAAACTGCCGGCCAACGGTTGACGGACCACCGACTTATCCTATACATGAAATCGTGATCGACTTCAAAGCGTAATCCTGATAATATCCAACTGTTGTGATAGCATTCATCGAAATCGGGATCGGCATCGAAATCGTAAAATTATGAAACCCGGCTGGCAATGAAACCTTTCCTCTATACCCCTCCTCGGGAGGTAGAGTTATTTCTCGGAAAAAATTACCGGAGCAGAGGGAAGAGTTGAATCGGATCCGGATCCCAATCCCGATTTCGAGTTACATGGGTTACATGACAACCAAAACGTGTGGGAGGACAACCATGCCGTACGTCAGTATACGAGTGGCCGGGACCCTGACAAGGGACCAGAAGGCGAAAATCGCCGACGGGGTGACCAGGGTCATCGCCACGGAAACCGGCAAGCCGGAAAGTTCGATCCTGATTTTCATCGATGAGGAAAAAAGGGAAAATATAGCCAGCGGCGGCAAGCTGCTTGACGAAAACTGATTATGCCCGGCGACGAGCAGCGCGCCGCCGAGCGCCTTGCCGAACTGCGCAGGGAAATCAGCTATCACGATCATCGTTATTACGTCCTGGACGACCCGGTCATATCGGATGCCGAATATGACCGGCTGTTCAGGGAACTTCTCGAGCTCGAGCAACGGTATCCCCATCTGGTTACCCCTGATTCCCCGAGTCTCAGGGTCGGGGGCGAGCCGCTTTCCGCCTTTGCGGAGGTGGCCCATCCTTTTCCCATGTACGGCCTGGACAATGTTTTCGATGAGGAGGAGTTCAGGACCTTTGACCGGAAGGTCAAGCGCTACCTGCAGCGCAATGAGGAGATAGCCTATTTTGTCGAGCCCAAGCTTGACGGCCTGGCGGTGGAACTGATCTATGAGAGGGGCCTGTTTACCCTCGGCTCCACCCGGGGAAACGGTATGGTCGGGGAGGACATCACCCCGCAGCTGCGCACCGTCCAGGCCATCCCCCTGCGGCTCCGGGAAGAGGGGCGCCCCCTGCCGGAGCAATTGATCGTCAGGGGTGAGGTCTATCTCCCCCACAAGGGTTTTGCCGAACTCAACCGCCAGCGCCTGGAAGAGGGTGAGCCGCTGTTTGCCAACCCCCGCAACGCCGCCGCCGGGTCCCTGCGGCAGCTTGATCCCCAAATCACGGCCCGGCGGCCCCTGTCCTTTTTCGTGTACGGGGTGGGGGACGCTTCCGTCGTCCCGGCGAAACGGCAGAGCGAGCTTATGGACTACTTCGCCGGTCTCGGCTTCAGGGTGAATCCGTTCACCAGAAGATGCGAAACACTGGAAGAGGCGGCCGACTGGTACCGCCATCTGCTGGAGATGCGGCATCAGCTGGAATACGAGATCGACGGCATCGTGGTCAAGGTTGACTCCTTCGACCTGCAGCATCGGCTCGGCACGACCACCCGGGCGCCTCGCTGGGCGGTCGCCTGGAAATTTCCCGCCACCCAGGTCACTACCAGGATGACCGGGGTGGAATTCCAGGTCGGCCGCACCGGGGCGGTGACCCCGGTGGCGATCCTGGAGCCGGTCAATGTCAACGGGGTGACTGTCAGGCGCGCCACCCTGCATAACCAGGATGAAATCGAGCGAAAAGACCTGCGGATCGGCGACCAGGTGCTGGTTCAGCGGGCCGGCGACGTTATTCCCGAGGTGGTCAAGCCCATCGTCGAGGTGCGGACCGGCGGGGAAAAGGAAATTCACTTTCCCGAAGATTGCCCCGAGTGCGGCCACCGACTGGTGCGGCCCGAGAACGAAGCGGTGACCAGATGCGTCAATCCCCACTGCCCGGCCCAGCGGCTGCGAAGCCTGATCTATTTCGCCGGCCGGGGCGGGCTGGATATCGAGGGACTGGGCTGGAAAAACATGGAGCAGTTGGTCGGCGCCGGTCTGGTTGCCGATATACCTGATATTTTCAAGCTCCGGGTCGAGGATCTGGAAGGGCTTGAAGGGTGGGGCCGGAAATCAGCGGACAACGCCGTCCGGGCAATTCGCTCGTCTGCCAGAACGAGCCTGGCGAAATTCATCCAGGCCCTGGGCATCAGGTATATCGGCGAGGTGAATGCCGGCCTGCTGGCCCGCCACTTCGGAAGCCTGGAGAAAATAATGGCGGCAACGCTGCCGGAACTCCTTGAAGTGGAAGGCATCGGCGCCCAGGCCGCCGCCAGCCTGGTCGAGTATTTTTCGGATCCGGCGGTGCGCAGCATGATCGCCAGGCTGCTGGATTGCGGTCTGGAAATCGTTCCCGAACGGACTGAAGGGCAGCAGCTTGCCGGCCGGGTTTTTCTTTTTACCGGCAGCCTGTCGGCGATGTCGAGAAATGAAGCCAAGCAGAGGGTCAAGGCCCTGGGGGGCCAGGTCGTTTCATCCCTCAGTCGGCGGGTGACCGACCTGGTTGCCGGCGAGAAGCCGGGGAGCAAGCTGGCGGAGGCCGAAAAGCAGGGGATCAGGATCCTCGGCGAGGAAGAGTTTAACCGGATCATCGGACAGCAGGGTGGATGACAATGAAGAGCAGACGGGTGCATGTGATCGTGCACGGACTCGTTCAGGGGGTGTTTTTTCGGGATTACACCAGGAGACAGGCCTGGATGCTGGAAGTCAACGGCTGGGTCCGCAACCGGCGCGACGGGACTGTTGAAGCGGTGATCGAGGGAGAGGAAAACAAGGTGGCGGCAATGATTGACTGGCTGCACACGGGTTCCCCCCATTCGGTGGTCGATTCCGTTGACGTACGGGACGAGGAGCCCCTCGGTGAGAAAGGGTTTGACATCAGATACTGATTTTCCGCAAATACAGCGCAGCAGAAAGAGAAAGGAATGAAAAAAGTTCAGATGCCTTCCGGCAGGCCTCTGGGGAGGATTGTCTGCCCGCAGTGCGGCAATGACAGGGAATTCATCGAGGTAGCCCGCAATGTCGTTGTGACCACGAAGTATGTGCAGAACAATGACGGCAGCTTTACCCCCGTAGAGGACGACAGCGAGGTGACGGGCAAGGTTGAGCTCTACTGCGGCGAATGTGACGCCGATGTCAGTTTTTTCCACAACCACCTGACCGAGATGCTCTTCTGACCATGGCGCCCCGAATCATTCATGACAACGATTCACTGTTCGACCGGTATCACGAACTGGTGGCAGGGGATATTATTGTCGGCAGGGTACGGCTGCGGCGGGGAGAGGAGCACCTGCTTCTCGATCTTGAGGCGCGGGGAGTCATACTTGTTCCCTCCGCGACCGCACAGCTCTGCAGCCGTTCCAAGGTGTTTCAGGCCGGGATTCTGGGCCGCTTCATGGTGCCCGGCACGGCGCCGGTCTATGATCTGCACGACCTGATGCGCCTGGTCACCGAATACGGCTGCCGGGGCGTGGGCCGGACTGTCTGCAAGCTTGACCGGGCAAACGGCGGCCAGGGAGTACTGTTGTTCCCGTCCATGGAGGATGTGTACAACCGGCCGGACTGTCTGCAAGCTTGACCGGGCAAACGGCGGCCAGGGAGTACTGTTGTTCCCGTCCATGGAGGATGTGTACAACCAGGCCGTTTTAGGATCGCTGCCTTTTCCTTTTGTGGTCCAGCCGTTTGTCGATGGGAGCCGGGACATCCGGGTTGTCCTGCTGGGAGAGTACGTGGAAGCGTACGAGCGGCGGAACCCCGGAAATTTCCGGCATAATCTGCATTGCGGGGGAGAAAGCATCCCTTGGGAACCGGGGGGGAAAAAACTCGATTTCTGCCGGCAGGCCATGGAACGGGCGGGCTTTCTCTACGCCCATGTTGACTTGCTGGTCGCGTCCGATGACCAGGTCTATCTGAATGAAATAAATCTGCGGGGCGGACTGCGGGGGGCGGCCATCGGTCAGCAGGAGTATCTGCAGGCGGTCGACCTGATTCATTCCCGGGCGCTGGACGGATTACGGAAAGAATCTTGAGAGAGTACCGCCTGCGGCTTGGGGGAAGTTGGCAGTCGGCAGCGCCCCACCCCGCGCTTGCGGGGCCGAATGAGGGGACTACCTAAAAGTCTCAAGAGAATTGACAACGGAAGCGAATTTCAACCGGATTTACTCTTGCCTATGTCCTTGATTTTTCGTTATGCTAGTCATGAGTCGGCAGTCGGCAGCACCCCACCCCGCGTTGCGGGGCCGAATGAGGAGAATAACACCTGTCAAGATGTCAATTATCTATTGATTTTATTGTTCATTTTCTTTGCTTGCCCAAAGAAAACGAACCAAAAGAAAGGGCACC
>DSAE01000277.1 GCA_011372855.1 Desulfobacteraceae bacterium | reverse complement strand
GTGTTCCGAGCCGACCGGCGCGGATTTATTATTGTCAGCAGCCGGGCTGCCCGGCATGCCCGCAGCATTTTTTCCCCTTGCGGATCTTTTCCGCGTTGTTCCTGAAGAACAGATAAATTCTCCCCCTCAACGGCATTGGGCCGGAGAGGTTATAAATAAATTTTCTGACATCCGGTTTTTTTTTCTCACACATAGTCCCCTCAGCATTGCAGTATATGAATAATGCCTCGTCCGGAGACTGGTCGTTCACCGACACGGCCTGTCTAGTAGAGGGATGATTTCCGCCGGCGTGATTTGCCGCTGATCAATCCGAGCACCCACCCCGTGATCAGGACGAGGCCGCCTGCCAGGAACCATTTCAACGAGGTGTTTTTTTCCAATTTTTTCTTTTCAGCCTCAATCTCCGCCAGCTGCTGTTTGATGAACTGGTTTTCCCGGACCGTGTCATCCAGGTTTTTTCTGATGGCGATGACATCGGCGGTGTCCGTGCGCAGAGCCTGGTAATTGCTGCGGACTTCGTCCCGGTCGGCAAAACAGGCGTTGAGTTCCTGTTGACTCTGGGAATACGCCGTCGTCAGTGCTTCCATTTCCAGGCGGATCCTGTCATATTCCTGTTCCAGTTTCTCATTCCGGGTCTGAAGGGCGGTCATGCGGTCGGACAGCGGCGGCTCCGCGCTCAGGTATCTTTTCAACATCCAGCCCTCGGTCCCTCCCTGGGTCCGTACCCTGACCCAGGGGTCGGCTTCTTCGAGAACGGTTACCGCCAGTCCGTCCGGCACCACTGCAAGGATTTTATAGTCCGTTCCCTGTCCCGAGCGGATCGGTACTTCCGCGCTCGGCTGGACATAGAGGGTTTCGGCCAGGGCCTCCGATACGGCCGGCGGCAGGAAAAACAGCGGGAGGAGAAGAAGGAGAGGGATGTCGAACACGAAGGGTCGGCATCCCCTTTTCTGTCTTGTCAACATACGCATTATTGATCATGCTCCATGCAATTTTGTCCCAAAGGGATTTTCTTCCTGGTCCAACGGAGAGGCTATGAGGCTCGCCCTTTGTGCATGATAGCAAAAATTAATCCCTGAGCATAGAGGTGATTTTGTTTTCCCTGGTCGGGGCCGATGGTTCAGGGGGTACCGACGATGCGTTTTTTCTCCCGCGGGAAATAGGGGGCAGGGAAAAAAGGCAAAAAAAAACCCCGCGGCACGCGGGGTTTTCGGATCCTGTTATAAACAGCAATTACAGGGCGACAACATTTGCCGCCGCCGGTCCCTTGGCGCCGTCAACGACGTCGAAGCGGACCCTCTGGCCTTCCTGCAGGCTCTTGAAACCCTGCGCCTGGATGGCGGAATGGTGGACAAATACGTCCTTGCCGCCGTCCTGCTGGATAAAGCCGAACCCCTTTGAATCATTAAACCATTTTACTGTTCCTTCAGACATGTTGCTACTCCTTACTACTCGGTTTCACGGGGAAACCATTTGTTGTTAAAACCGGATTCCGTTCAAGGGAGCCCGGCGGGCGGCCTGAACTGCCAGGCCGCATTTTATTTTTTTGCTGATGCGGTAATGCCGAAATCAAACGAGGCAGCCCGGCCTGTTCTGCTTTTCCATTTGCCGGCCGCCGGCTTCCGCCGGCTGTTGCCGCGAAGGCCGGTTCTGCCTGGCTCGGGCCTCGCTTTCTCCGCGGTGTGGGCTGCAAAGCCCGGCACGGTCTCCCTCCGGATTTTGCCGCCGAGGTTCCTCTCCACAAACTTGATGATCTGCCCATCGTCGGCGGTGACAAAGGTCAGGGCCTGGCCGGTTTTTTCCGCCCTGCCGGTCCGGCCGGTGCGGTGGGTATACGCCTCCGCGGTATCGGGAACATCGTAGTTCACCACATGGGAAATGTCCGAGACATCAATGCCTCGAGCGGCGATATCGGTGGCCACCATAATGGAGAAACGGCCGGATTTGAATCCGTCCATGGCCAGTTTGCGCTGGTTCTGGGAGAGGTTGCCCTGGATCGAGGTGGCGCGGAAGCCCGCATTCTGCAGATGACGGGCCAGATTTTTCGCTTTGTGCTTGGTGCGGGTGAAAATCAGGGTTGATGTCATGGTATTTTTCTGCAGGAGATCCACCAGCAAAGCGGTCTTACTGCTCTGATCAACCTGAAAGAATGCGTGAGAGATGGTCTCCGCCGGTTTCTCGTGGTTGATCTGGATCGTCATCGGGTCGGTCAGGATATCCTCCACCAGGTGACGGATTTCCCCCGGCATGGTGGCCGAAAAGACCATGGACTGCCTTTTTGCCGGCATCTGTTTCAGGATGCGGCGGATATCCGGTAAAAAGCCCCTGTCGAACATCTGGTCGGCCTCGTCAAGGATCAGGATTTCGATGTCCCTCAGGCTGATCGTCCGGCTGTTGAGGTGGTCGAGCAGTCGTCCGGGACAGGCGACGACGATTTCCATCCCTTTTTCGATGTTTCTGATCTGTCCATGTTTGCTGACTCCGCCGAAAATCGTACAGCTTCGCAGTCCGCTGTCCCCTGCCATCAGTTGGATATTCTCATGGATCTGTTCGGCCAGTTCCCTGGTCGGGGCAAGGATCAGCGCCCTTATTTTTTTCCGCGGGCCGTTCTGGAGCCTCTGCAGGGTCGGGAGGACGAATGCCGCGGTTTTGCCCGTGCCGGTCTGGGCAAGACCGAGGAGATCGTGTCCCTGCAACAGGTGCGGGATCGCCTTTTCCTGTATGGGGGTAGGCGATGTATAGCCGCATTTTTGTACTGCCGCGGCTATTGATGGGTGAAAGTTGAATCGGGAAAAGTTCATTATACTCCTTCATGGCTCCTGTGAGCCGTATGGCCCGGCGTTGAGGGATAATCCCTCTCCTTTGTCCGCCGGAGTCTGTTTCATAATCTGTATTGTGCTCTTGGGAAAAACTAATAATCCGTTTTTGGAGGGGAACTACCTGGCGGGTCAATGCTCGAGGGTTCCGGCCGCGCCGGATGGCAATCTTTCTGCTGCTCTTTTTTGCCTGATAAATCGATACTCGTTGACGGAGTTGTTATCTGCGACGCGGGCCTTTTTTCTTCTTGACGACGGCTTCATTGCAGACAAGCCGACGATGCTTGAAATCTTTGCCGTTGAGGTCTTCCATCGCTTTATGGCCTTCGCCCCGGCTTGCCATTTCCACAAAGCCGAATCCTTTGGATTCATCGGTAAAATGATCGGTTATGAGTTTGACGCTGACGACATCGCCGTAGCCACTGAACAGATCGGTGAGTTCGGATTCGGTTATGGCATAGGGTAAATTGCCGATAAAAAGTTTCATGCTGGTTCTCCGTGGTAAGTGATCAGCAGAAACTTTCTGGCCTTCCGGTGGGGATTCGCGCCCTGAACGGCGGAGCGGGTAAAGAATATGCCTATACTTAACTGAAATTTTAAATTTGAAATATACAGGGTTTTGTTGTTCTGTGCAATAAAATAATCACAGTCCGGTCTGACATTGTCGATCAACTTGTTTTCGCATACCTTTTTCCGGTCTTGACGATTTTTCTTGTCCCGGGAAATCGACATCGCCATGGTGAATTGACCGGCCGGGGCCGCTGCAAAAATGAGGCGCTGTGACAGGCGGCAGACCTCCGGACCGGCGGTATGCAAGCTTGTCAATTGACTATGAGCCGGGGACAACATAATATAGCGTATCAGGCAAGGGAAAGGAGGAGACGGGATGGATCCCATACTGGAAGTCCGTGACCTGGTCAAACGGTACAAGACGGTCAATGCCGTCAATGGGATCAGTTTTTCCATTCCCCGGGGCATCTGCTTCGGCCTTCTTGGCCCCAACGGCGCGGGAAAAACCACGGCCCTTGAGGTGATTGAAGATATCATTCCGCCGACCTCGGGCGAGGTGCTGTACGATGGGGCCCCGAAATCCCCGTCCTTCCGCGAGGAGGTCGGCATTCAGTTTCAGCACACTTCGCTGCTCCATTTCATGACGGTTCGCGAGACGCTTGTCACCTTTCAGAAATTATACCATAAGACCGAGAGCATCGATTTTCTGATCGATATCTGCAGGCTGCGCGACATCCAGGGACAGATGAACAACAAAATTTCCGGCGGCCAGGCCCAGCGGATGTTGCTGGCCCTGGCCCTGGTCAACAAGCCGAAGCTGCTCTTTCTCGACGAGCCTTCCACCGGCCTTGATCCGCAGGCAAGACGCTACCTGTGGGACATCATTCTTGAAATCAGGGAGAAGGGCAAGACCATCGTCCTGACCACCCATTCCATGGACGAAGCCGAATATCTCTGCGACGATATAGCCATAATGGACCATGGCAGAATTATAGCCCGCGGCTCCCCGGCGGAGCTGATCCGCGCCCATTGCTCGGGCGGCACCATTTCATTGCCCCGGGCCAATGTCAGGATGAACCCGGCCGGTCTGCCGTTTCCCTATCGGGAAGTCAACGGCTGGCTTCACATCACCGTGGACCGGGTCAACACAGGTATTGAAAAACTGCTGGCCATGCACGTTGACCTGAACGACATGAAGGTGCACTCCCCCAATCTGGAAGATGTGTTCCTGCGACTGACCGGCAGGTCACTGCGGGAATAGGAAAACTGCCGTAAACCTGATGCCATGAGCTGGAAACGGATCTGGGCCATGTTCAAGGCCCGAAATTATGAATTTTTCAGGGACAAGGCGGCCTTCGGCTGGAACTTTCTCTTCCCGTTCCTGATCATTGCCGGCTTCGGAATTATTTTCGGCGGGGGCGGCTATTCGGGCTTCAAGGTGGGGGTTTTTCCCGCCGGAACGGAATCCCTCTCCCGGGCCGATTTGAAGCTGCCCCTGAAATTTGCCGACACCGAGCACCTGGAATTCATCGGTTTCCCGACCCTGGAACAGGGGCTTGAAAGGCTGAAGCATCACAAAATAGATTTCCTGGTCCGCCAGGGTTCGCCCACCGGGCAGTACTGGGTGCTGGAATCATCCCCCAGGGGATATATTGTCGAGCGCCTGTACCAGGCCGGATTGATCCCGGAGGGAACCTTCGTCGGTGAAAAGATCGCCGTGGAGGGCGATTCTATCCGCTATATCGATTGGCTTTTTCCCGGCATTCTCGCCATGAACATGATGTTCAGCGCCCTGTGGGGGGTCGGCTATATCATCGTCCGCTACCGCAAGAACGGGGTGCTGAAGCGCTTGAAGGCCACGCCCCTGACGGCCTTTGAATATATGACGGCCCAGGCCCTGTCGCGGATTTTTCTGCTGCTGTTCACCCTGGCGATTGTCTGGGCCGGGTCGGATCTGCTGTTTTCCTTCAGGGTGGCCGGGTCATATCTCGATCTCTTCGTTGTATTTTTTCTCGGCGCAATGAGCCTTACCTCGATCGGACTGCTGCTGGCCGCCAGGGGGACCAGCGAGGAATTTGCCAGCGGCGCGCTGAATTTCATCGCCTGGCCGATGATGTTCCTCTCGGAGGTGTGGTTTTCCCTTGAAGGGGCGCCTGACTGGGTCAAAACGCTTTCCCAGTTTCTGCCGCTGACCCACCTGCTGCAGGCGGCCCGCAAAATCATGAACGACGGGGCGACGCTCGTGGACGTCAGCGGACAGTGTCTCGCCATGCTTGCGACAGCCTTGGCCTGCCTTGTGCTCGGGGCTGTCCTCTTTTCGTGGAACGAGTGAGGACCGGGGCGGCTGGCAGACGCACAACCGGTGAAAGTTGTCCTGCCGCGCGGACCAGGCAGGAACTCAGTACGTGAGGGATGTTTTCTATCGGATCATCGGGGTCATGCCCGGAAGGAGGAGTGTATGGAAGAAAAATTGGCCCTGGGCCTGGTCAAGGTCCTGCGGCAGCCGCTGGAAGCGGAACAAGGCGAAGCTTTTGAACGGGCCTATGAGTTGACGAAAACCTATGCCGGTTCGGCCAATGCGCAGGCCTCGGCCATTCCTGTCCTGTTCGAGAAGTTGTTTGGGCTGTTCGCCACCGGGTACAGCCGCTGAGGGTGGGGCGGAAAAAGAAACCCTCCTTACTGCAAGGAGGGGAACAGCAAGAAGGGTTATGGCCCTCTCATAGG
>DSAE01000069.1 GCA_011372855.1 Desulfobacteraceae bacterium | reverse complement strand
GCCGATGGCAAACAATTTCAGGCTAATTCTCCGCCGCTTGAGGTCGTTTTTTGGGTATTGGGCCTCTTGTCGGCAACAAAATCAACTTACAGGCTGTCAATCGTGACGGTCCGGGAATAGCTGAGCTGAGTTTGGTTAAGAGCCATTTTAATCTTTCGATAACAATTTGAAAAAAATGTAAAATCTGTTAATTTAACAAAGAATCTTTTAAAAGGTGCTTAATGCCTGGCAGGTTGTTGCTGTCGTCCTGTCGCGACAGAATGTCGGCCGGCTCGGGCAGAGCGCCTGTACTGCTTGACAAAGGGGTACGGCGGCCGCTGCGGGAGCACTGAAAAATGCGGGTCCCGCAAAAAAAAGCAAAACCTTGAAACAGGACAACGCCAAATCAAGGAATTGTTCACTGATCCGCCGGCGGGCGTTTTTTGCCGGGCCGGCAAAATTGAGATCGTGCATTTTTCAGGGGGAAAGAGATGGCCAGTGATAAAAGATCTTTGGGAAACCGGCACAAGGGTATTCAACCGGAGAACGAGGAGGAATTGGGAGTATTGCCCGATCTCACCGGTATTTTCGAAGTCGGGAACGATTATGATGGCGAAGGGGAGGAGGATCCTGTTCTTGTCAGCCTGCCTGAAGATATCCAGTATGACCGCCGCAAGAACACTTCCGCCGGAGGGCGCAGGAAAAGCGACCGCCGCTCGGGGATAGACCGGCGTCAAACCGGGTCGAGCATCGATCCGATGAATATCTATCTGAAGGAAATGGGCAATCTCAGCCTTCTCGGCCACGAGGAGGAAGTCGCCCTCGCCCAGTTGATCGAACTCGGGGAGATGCGGCTGCAGCAGGCGGTGCTGAGCCTGAAGCCCGGCTTTGCCATCCTGAACGACCTGGCTGAAGGGATCCGGGCGGAGAGGATCAAGATCACCTCGGTTCTCAAAGGATTGTCCGAGCAAGACGAAAAAATTGCGGCCGGGCTGCAGAAATCTTTTCTGGCCGCCGTCGACGAGGCGAAAGGGATTGATGAACAGCGCAGTGAACTGTGCCGCCGACTCAATGAATCACTTGCCAGTCCCCTTGAAACGGAACGCCTCATGGAGGAGATTACCGGGCTGGGTATCCGCATCGCCGACCTGTTCAGGGATTACCGCCTGCACAGCAAGGGCATCATGACCGTGGCCAACGCCGTGCGGGAACTGGGCCTGAAGGTCAAGAAGGCAAAGGTGGAAGCCCTGCACCGGAAGGTAAAGAGGCCCGCCCCGAGCAGCGCGGGCGAGGGTGCGGAAGGGCCCGATGCCGAGATAATTGACCGCGAGATCGCCATGGAACTGGCGGAGATAGGGGTCAGCAGTCAGGTCCTTGGGGACCTGCTGCTGGACATAGAGCTGGGCAGGGAGGAAGCTCGCCAGGGTAAGGAATCCCTGGTGCGGGCGAATTTGCGCCTGGTCATTTCCGTCTCCAAGAAATTCCTGAACCGCGGCCTGCAGCTGCCCGATCTCATTCAGGAAGGCAACATCGGGCTGATGAAGGCGGTTGAAAAATATGACTACAAACGGGGCTACAAGTTTTCCACCTATGCCACCTGGTGGATACGGCAGGCCATTACCCGCGGCATCGCCGATCAGGGCCGGACGATCCGCCTGCCCGTGCATAAGATCGAGACCATCAACAGGATGCTCCGTTTTTCACGCGATTTCATGCAGATCGAGAGCCGTGAGCCGACCCCCGAGGAAATGGCCGCCCAACTGGGAACAGATGTCGAAAAGGTGCATATCGCCCTGAAGACCGCCAAGGACGCCATCTCCCTGGATGCCCCGGTCGGGGACGAAGAGGACACAATGCTCAGCGATTTCGTCGAGGACCATGTCCACCCCGATCCCCAGGAGGCATCCATCACCGAAAGCCTGAAGCGCTGCCTGTGCAAGGTGATGTCCTCACTGACCCCGCGCGAGGAGCAGGTTCTGCGCATGCGCTACGGCATCGAGGAAAGCTGCGACCACACCCTGGAAGAAGTGGGCAGATGTTTTGCCGTTACCCGGGAACGGATCAGACAGATAGAGGCCCAGGCGATCAGCAAGCTGCGTCATCCTGCCAGAAGCGGGGAACTGCGGTCCTTCATGACCGACTGAACCCCGGGGCGGCAATCGACCCGGCCTCCCCGTTCCGGCGGAAGGCCGGGGGCTGAAACCTTCGCATGCACAGGGATACCCTTCAGGACTGGCTGACGCTTTACTTTCTGGAAGGGCTGGGCTGCACCCTGGTTCATCGGCTGGTTGGAGAATTCGGATCTCCCGCCGAAGTGCTGGCCGCGCCTGCGAACCGCCTGCGGCGGGTGGAAGGGATCGGTGCCGGTCTCGCCGCCAGGCTGACTTCGCCCACCCGCCTGGCGGCAGCCAGGGAGCAGGCCCGCTGCGAATTGCGTCTGCTGGCGGATCGGGATATTTCCCTGCTCTGCCTGGACGATCCCTGTTACCCTTCGCTGCTTCGTACCATTGACGATCCGCCCTTTCTGCTGTACTGCAGAGGGGATACTGCCTGTCTGAACCGGCCGGCGGTGGCGCTTGTCGGTTCACGGGCCGCCTCGGTGTACGGGAAGCGCATCAGTCATGAACTGGCCGGGGAGCTGGCACGGCGGGGGTTCTGCGTGGTCAGCGGACTGGCCCTTGGTATTGACGGCGAAGCGCATGCCGGGGCGCTGGCCGCAGGCGGACCGACGATCGGCGTGCTGGGCTGCGGCATCGACGTGGTGTATCCCCGGCGGCACGCCTCGTTGTTCCGGGAAATGGAGTGCCGCGGTCTGCTGGTCAGCGAATACGCCTTGGGCGTCCAGCCCGAAGGTTTTCGTTTTCCGGAGCGCAACCGGATCATCAGCGGGCTGGCGCTGGGTGTCGTCGTGGTGGAAGCGGGGATGAAATCAGGTTCCCTGATCACCGCCCGCCTCGCCCTCGGACAGGGCCGGGAGGTGTTTGCCGTGCCCGGCCGGATCGATTCCGCCAGGAGCAGGGGAACGCACCGTCTGCTGCAGGAGGGAGCAAAACTGGTCCAGGCCGTGGACGACATCATCGAGGAACTCCGCCTGTCGCCGCTGTCGGAGGCTGCCGTCCCCGTCGCTTCCGGTCCCGCTGCCGCTCCGGGATCCAGGGAAGAGGAGCGTCTGCTCTCCTGCCTCGACGTCTATCCCTCGACCATTGACGAGCTGGTCAGGGCCTCGGGGTTCAGCCAGGCGGATGTTTTTGATCTGCTCCTGAGCCTTGAACTCAAGGGAATGATCAGGCAACTGCCGGGGCAGCAGTACGAGCGCCTGGTCCGGGACTGAAAGGAAACGGGCCCCCGGCGGACCGGAGATGACCATGGGCCGGCGGATATCTGCCGGCAGGGGGAGATGCATGATGCAAAGGAAAATGATAGCGCCGTCCATTCTTTCCGCCGATTTTACCAGGCTGGGGGAGGAGATCCGCGCGGTTGAGGAAGCGGGGGCCGATGTCATCCATGTCGATGTGATGGATGGTCATTTCGTGCCCAACATTACCATCGGTCCGCTGGTCGTCGAGGCGGCCCGCAGGGCAACCGGGCTGCCCCTGGACGTTCATCTGATGATCAGCGACGCCGACCGGTATATCGATGATTTTGCCCGGGCCGGGGCCGACTGGATCACGGTGCACGTGGAGGCCTGCCCCCATCTGCACAGGACCGTACACCGGATCAGGGATCTGGGCAAAAAGGCCGGGGTGGTGTTGAACCCGGCCACCCCCCTGACCACCCTGGACTGGATCCTGGCGGATGTGGACCTGGTGATGCTGATGTCCGTCAATCCGGGGTTCGGCGGCCAGTCCTTCATTGAATCATCACTGGACAGGATCGCCGGGCTCCGGCAAATGATGAACAGGATCGACAGCAGGGCCGGCATAGAGGTTGACGGCGGAGTCGGTCCCGCGACCATTGCCCGGGTGGCCGGCGCCGGGGCCAATATTTTCGTGGCCGGTTCGGCGATATTCGGTCACCATGACTATCACGCCCGCATCGCCGAATTGAAAAGGCTGGGCGGATTTTAACCGTTACCGGTACACGAACATGCTTTTCCGTGAATTCAACGACCTCCGCAGCGTGCAAAAGCTGCGTCTGCTCGCCGAAACCCCGTACGATCTGACCGGGCCGGGAGCGCTCGATGGAGAGCGGCTGCAGAAATACAGGGCGGCGACGGGAGGATTTGACTACCTGTACGCCACCCAGCGCCTGGATGAGCAGACCCTTGACAGCCTGCAAGACCTGGCCGACGAGGCCGGCCTGGTGGACCAGTTCATGGCCACGAAAAGCGGCGAAGTGATGAACCGCATAGAAGGGTTCGAGAGTGAAAACAGACAGGTCCTGCACACGGCCTGCCGCGATATTTTTTCCGACGCCCCGCGCCATGCGGAGGCAACGGGGCAGGCCAAAGAGCAGCTGGCCCGTCTGCGCCGTTTCCTTGATGACCTGGACCAGGGCCGGATCGTCAACCACCGGGGGGAGACCTTTACCACCATGGTGCAGGTGGGAATCGGCGGGTCGGACCTCGGGCCGCGGGCGCTGTACATCGCCCTGGAGCGGTACAGGCTGCCCGGCCGCTCCGCCCGCTTCATCGCCAATGTCGATCCTGACGACGCGGCGGCGGTCCTGTCCTCCATCGACCTGTCCCGCACCCTCTTCAACGTGGTATCCAAGAGCGGCTCCACCCTGGAGACCCTGACCAATGAACGGCTGGTCAGGGCGGCCCTGTCGGGTGCGGGTCTCGATCCCGCCAGGCACCTTCTTGCCGTCACCGGCGCCGGCAGTCCCATGGACAACCCCAGGGATTACCTGGCCTCCTTCCACATGTACGACTACATCGGCGGTCGCTACAGCGCCACGTCCATGGTGGGGGGAGTCACCCTGGGTTTTGCCCTCGGCCATGAGGCCTTTGTCGAAATCCTCAAGGGAGCGCATGCGGTCGACGTTGCCGCCGAAGAGCGGGATATCCGCGCCAATGTTCCCCTGCTCATGGCATTGACGGGCATCTGGAACCGCAGCTTCTTAGGTCACCAGACCCTCGCCGTTCTGCCTTACAGTCAGGCCCTGCTGCGGTTTCCGGCCCACCTGCAGCAGTGCGACATGGAAAGCAACGGCAAGTCGATCTCCCGCAACGGTATCCCCGTGACCTGGCCGACCGGACCCATTGTCTGGGGCGAACCGGGGACCAACGGCCAGCATGCCTTTTACCAGCTCCTGCACCAGGGCACCACGGTGGTGCCGGCTGAATTCATCGGCTTCCGACGGAGCCAGCACGGCAGGGATATCACGGTCGACAACACTTCGTCCCAGGAAAAACTGGTCGCCAACATGCTGGCCCAGGCCATGGCCCTGGCGACCGGGAGGGAGCATGCCAATCCCAACAGGCGCTTTGCCGGCAACAGGCCGAGTTCGGTCCTCATCGCCGACAGGCTGACTCCGGCATCCATGGGGGCCCTGCTCGCCCTGTATGAAAGCAAGATCGTTTTTCAGGGATTCTGTTGGAATATCAATTCCTTTGACCAGGAAGGGGTCCAGTTGGGCAAGGTGCTCGCCGGCAGGCTGCTTGATACCCTGGCGGCGGCAAGCGAAAACAGGACGGACGGGATCGACGAAAGTTCCCCTGAATATGCCTTGCTGGCAGCGTCCGGATGCCTGAATCCGACCCGAAAATGAATCATTATTCAGAGAAAAGTCCCCAGGGCGTTTTTTTGTTGACAAAGGGTTTGCGGAGGGATAAGTTCATTTGACTGAATGAGGATTCAATGGGGTAGGCGTCCCTGGTCGGCGTACCGGACAGTGTCGAACTCCTGTTGAAAGTATATAGAAGGGTCAACTTTTAACCGTACCGAAAGGAGGAATAGTGATGCCGAAGCATAACACCCCTTTGCTGGATCAGCTGGAAAGCGGTCCGTGGCCGAGTTTCGTTTCCGACATGAAACGCCAGGCCGAGAAAAAGCCGGAATGCTGGGACATTCTCGGACAGCTCGAACTCTCGTACCACGATAAGATCACCCACTGGAAGCACGGTGGAATTGTTGGTGTTTTCGGGTACGGCGGCGGCATCGTCGGCCGTTATTCCGACGTTCCCAAGCAGTT
>DSAE01000185.1 GCA_011372855.1 Desulfobacteraceae bacterium | reverse complement strand
TGCGCAAAGTCTTCGCGTTTTTCCGGACATGACAAACCTCCTCCGGCTGCAAGGCGAATGCCTTGCACCATCTCCCCGGTCACCCTGTACAGCAGTTTTTGTGCCAGAAAGAAAAACTAAACAAGATCAATATGTTGCCGTGGAAAGCCGGGCGGCCGGCACCCCTTCATGTCGCCCGTTAGGGACAGAAATGGACGGGGATGCGCTATCCTGTTGAAATCGGGGGGTTTCGGCTGTTGCCGGATGGCGACGGGAAAGGCGGCGGCGACGAGGCCCCGCCTGTTCAGCGGCCGATGAATTGCGCGCCGGCCACCATGGCCGCGGCCAATTTGCTCAGATCATCGGGCTCAATGATATAGGGAGGCATGATGTAGATCAGGTTGGCGAAGGGCCTGATCCAGACTCCCTGCTCGACAAAGAAGCGCTGCAGTTTTGCCACGTCAATGACGGCGTCCATTTCAACGACGCCTATGGAGCCCAGGACCCTGACTTCCGTGACACCGGGCAGGTCGGCGGCCGGGGCCAGTTCCGTCCGCAGCTGTTGCTCCATGGCCGCGGTTGTTTCCGCCCAGGGGGAGTCAAGGAGCAATTGAATGCTGGCCCGGGCAACGGAGCAGGCCAGGGGGTTGCCCATGAAGGTCGGGCCGTGCAGGAATATCCCCGGCCGGCCGGCGGAAATGGTTTCAGCGATCCTGTCGGTTGTCAGCGTGGCGGCCAGGGACAGATACCCGCCGGTCAATGCCTTGCCGACGCACAGGATGTCGGGGGAGACGCCCGCATGGTCAGCAGCGAAGAGCTTGCCGCTGCGGCCGAATCCGGTGGCGATTTCGTCAAAAATCAGCGGCAGGTCGTACAGGTCGCAGAGCTGCCGCAGCCGCCGGAGGTATTGGGGGTGATAGAAACGCATGCCGCCCGCGCCCTGAACGACCGGTTCGACGATGACCGCTGCCAGCTGGTCGTGATGCTGGTCCATGAGCTGGGCCATCCCGGCGATATCGGCCTCATCCCATGGATCATTGAAACAACATTGCGGCATCGGAGCAAAAAACTGGGTGGGCAGGGCGTGCCGGAAAATATGGTGCATGCCGGTGACCGGATCGCAAACCGACATGGCATGGAAGGTGTCGCCGTGGTAACCGCCACGGATCGTCAGCAGCCGGCATTTTTCCATCCGGCCCCGGGCGTGCCAGTACTGCAGGGCCATTTTCAAGGCCACTTCCACAGCCACTGAGCCCGAGTCACTGAGAAAAATTCTGGTCAACGGCTCAGGGGTTATTGCGACAAGCGATTCAGCAAGCTCAACGGCAGGGCGATGGGTCAGGCCGCCGAACATGATGTGGGCCATTCTGGCGGTCTGTTCCGCGACCGCGTTGTTGAGGACGGGATGGTTGTAGCCGTGGATGGCCGCCCACCAGGAGGACATGCCGTCCACCAGTTCCCCTCCGCCGGAGAGGCGGATGCGCACCCCGGACGCCGATTCGACCGGATAGACAGGGAGGGGGTCGGTCATCGAGGTATAGGGGTGCCAGATATGGCGGCGGTCAAAGTCAAGCAAAGGAAAAACCCATGGCGGTGAAGGTGCGGAGATCCTCCTCGATGGAACTGCCGGGCGTGGTGAGAAAGTTGCCGACCATGGCGCCGTTGGCGCCTGCGGTGAAACAGCGGTACTGTTCGGCGCCCAGTTGCTGCCGCCCGCCGGCCAGGCGGATGATCCCTTCGGGGTTGATGAACCGGAAGAGGGCAATGGTGGTCAGGACTTCCTCGACCGGCAGCGGCTTGTGTCCGGCCAGCGGGGTGCCGGGAATCGGAGTGAGGATGTTGATGGGAATGGAGCGAACTCCCAGTTCCCGGAGTTCCAGGGCAAGATCAATCCGATCGGCCATGGTTTCTCCCATGCCGATGATGCCGCCGGAGCAGAGGGACAGACCGGCCTCGCGGGCCAGTTTCAGGGTTTCCACCTTTTCCTCCCAGGTGTGGGTGGTGCAGACCCGGGGAAAATACCGGCTGCTGGCTTCCAGGTTGCAGTGGTAACGGATGACGCCCATTTCCCTGAGTCGCAGGGCCTTGTCCCTGGTGAGCAGACCCATGGAGCCGCACAGCTTGAGCAGTGTGGTCCGGGCCATTTCCCGGTAGATTTCCGCCAGTCTGTCGAGCAGGGAAGAACTGGCGCTTCGGCCGCTGGTGACCAGCGACAGCCGATGAACACCGTTGCGGTCCATTTCGGCGGCCACGGCGAGAGCGCGGTCAGGATCGACAATCGCATATTCTTCAATATTGCTCCGGTGGCGGGCCGACTGGGCGCAGAATCGGCAGTCCTCCGAACAGCCGCCGCTTCTGGTATTGATGATGGAGCACAGTGAAAAGCGGGCGCCGTTGAAATGGTGGCGGATGCGGTCGGCTCCTTCCCATATCTTTTGTCGGTCGGCTTCCGAAGCAAGGAGGAGGGCGGTCGACCGGTCGATGCGGCCGCCGGCGAGGACGGAAGCAACGATGTGTCGGATGGATTCGGCCATGGCGGAAAATTAGCGTTCGCAAAAGGGTTTGTCAACCATGGGGGGGCCGCCGGCAATCATCTCGGCGATGGTGCGCCTGACCCTGGGATAGACATGCCGCCTGCCGTCCAGCAGTTCAGATTCCAGATCGGCCATCCGGGCCAGGAGATCGGTCCGCTGCATGGAAGGCTGGTCCCCGCCTGGTTCGTTGCGCCGCTCCATGATCTGCTGGCAGCGGAAGCAACCTGGAAAGCGCAGGGTCCGGCCGTCCGGCCGGGTCATGATTGCCGGGACGCCGTGCAGCCGGCAGATCATCAGCCGGTGGCCGTACAGGACGCAGCGGCCCTCCTCGTTAAGGGGGCACATGAGCAGGGCAGGTTCAGTTCCGGGCGGAACGGCTCTGCGCTGTTCGATATAGTGTTTCGCCCGGTTGGCAATCTCGTCCAGCCGCGCCTGGTCGAGAGTCCGCAGTCCGACCCACAGGTAGGCCCATTCGACATAGGTATAATGCAGAAAATAACTGTCGCAGCAATTGTCCGGGCAGCCGGTGCATGTCAGGCCGATTGCCCGTCCGGTCGCGGTATACCGGGACTCCATTTCCCGGTATATGTCGACAAGTTTATGCGTCAGCTGCGGCGGGAGGATGATTTCCTTCATGGGAAGAGCTTTTTCTCTTTGAAATACTGGACCTGGTAGATTTGGATTTCCGGGCGGCGGCGGCACCAGGCATCATCCGGCAGGCCCGCCTTGCGGCAGAGGTGGCAGAGGAACAGTTCCGGCGTGGGAAGCTGTTCCCATACCTGGGGCAGGAAGGTGGCGCTGCGGCCCGACGGGTCCCGGAGAATAACCCCGTCGATCCCGGGACGAATTTTCTGTTTGAGGTCGTCCGGATTTTCATAGGCCAGGGGCAGCGGATCGGTCAGAACGCTGATGTCGATTTCCAGGTCGGGAACTTCCTCCCTGGTCACCGGGGGGAACCTGTGGTCAGAGAATGCCGCGTTGAGGGCATGCCGCCGTATGCCCTCAACGATTGATTCCGTCCCTCGGAGACAGCCGATACAGCCGCGGAGCTGTTTCCTTTTGTTCAGGGTGACGAAAACCCCCTTTTTTTCGCGGAGGGCGGGGTCAGCGATCTGCTCGGGAGCAACAGGGTTTTCAGGCTTGATGCCGAGATGTTCTTCGATGGTCTGCCGGGCGAGCTGAATGAGGGTCCGGCCGTGATGTTCGGTAAGCATGGGCTCTGTTCTTGATGGTGTTCACTGGAATGATCTACCCAACGAGAATAACAGAGTATTGGGCAAATGCGTACTGAAAAGTAGTAACGGGAAGCAAGCCGGCGGCCGGGGCCAAAAAAAAGCACCCCGGCCAGGGGCGCTTTTGGTGATACCGGTCTGAATTGTCTCCGGTCTTATGCCTTGGGCGGTTCGGGCACGTTCTTGCCGTGGCAGTCGGTGCAGTTGGGCTGTCCGGTGATGCCGAACTCCTTGCCGGCGCTGTACACCGAAGTGGGCTCGTATTTGCCGTCATGCCAGGCATTGAGCAGCTCCACCAGGTGATAGACCGTGCTGGCCGCAACCCGGGCGCAGTGGTCTTTGCGTTCAGGGCTGCCCAGGGGCTTGTCGGCTTCGGCCATCCACCTGCCGACCGAAAGGTGGCACAACGGAGAATCGCTGGTGGTTTGCGGCAGTTCGGCGGTGATTTTCGGATTTTTGGGGGTAAAAGTCGGCAGAGAGGTTTCCGAATACCACTCCATGATGTCGCAGGCGATCTGGTGGCCTTCATAAATGCCGGCGGTGCGGGGGCCGATGATCAGGTTGGCGATGATATTCGCCCCTGCCAGGGAACCGCAGATGGTACCCCAGCCTACCTGGCCGCCTTCCAGGAAGACGAACGCGTCGGCCGGAAACGAAGTGTACGGTTCGCCGATTTTTTCGCGCAGCTGACCGACAATACTGTTGATGACGGCGGCACCGCAGAATACGCGGTACCATTCGTTGTAGCAGATTTCGGCGGTTTCCGCCGGGTCAAGCTTGACATAGGGCCAGGGCCATTTTTCCGTTGAGCCGCCAGTGGCCCCCGCTTTCCGCACCAGACCGCCAAGCTGGGTCAGAGCGGCGCCGGCTGCCAGTGCTCCCGTACCGATCAATACTTTGCGCCTTGTAGCATCAAAAGTTGATCCTGTTTCCTTTTTCATGCGTTACTCCTCTTTGCGATAACTTTTCAAAACCTGGCGACACGCAGCGAAAACTCCTTCAATCCAAGTTTGAAGCCATGATGAGGCAAGGCATGCATCAGGTATTGATTCAAATATGGATTGAAGCAGTTCTCAAAATGTGTACCACAACGTAAGGCACCCAGATACCATAGAATAGGCCTAAGGGAAATGTGGCAAATTGTCGCAGTGTCTTGCAACAACTGCCTTTGCAGAGGAAAAAATGACGACCGGAAACAGGAATTCCGGAGCAGTTTGATCAGCGGCAGGCCGAAGATGCGGTTCCGGGACGTTCCTGTCCCCGGACCGCCGGAAGGCTTGTTTTTGTCCCCGGCGATGTGCTACCATACGACCATGACCGGCGGTTACGCGTTCCAGCGCGGCATTTCCGCCTGGTCGTGAGTCCGGGCGGATTACTTCGAAATTCCCCGCCGGCAGGGAGCAACACATGGAGGATGTATGGATTACCGGAAAATCACCCTGGCCTTTTTGCTGTGCAGCCTTTTTTTCTTTGCCGAGGCTCAGGCCCAGGAAATTCCGGACCGGGAAAGATTCGTCAAACTTGACGGGTCCGGGCAGGAACTGCCCGCGGACGCGGAGCAGTGGTCCATGGTCATGGACAGGAGCACCGGTTTGATCTGGGAAGTGAAAACGACGGACGGCTCAATTCACGACAAAGACAAAGTCTATGACTGGCGGGGGGCCCGGGAGGACTTTATTGCCGAACTGAATGCCATGCGGTTCGGCGGCTTCGGCGACTGACGCCTGCCCACCACCGATGAACTGAGGGGGCTTACCGTCAAGAAGGCGGAACCGTTCATCGATCGGGATTTTTTTCCCAATACGGCCCCCACCGGCTACCTGTCCTGGCGTCGGTGCGGCAGCGGGGAGATTTTTGACGAGAACGTCAAGTTCGGCGAAATCCGCAATGCGAAAAAAGACAGACGGGTGCGGGCTGTGCGTGGCGGCATGGAGCGGATGGACGAGCAGTAAAGACCCGTTGTCGCGATTATCCTGCTGGCGATGGAGCGCAGCATCAACCTGTTGCCTGGTGCTCCGCCAAAGAGAGGCCGCGGCGATTTTTCGGGGAGTGGCCGGGCAGGCGCGTCCCCGGGAAAGGGCCGATGAAGTCCCTGCGGTTGCTTTCACCGGGAAAGCAAATCGCCGATACGAATCTTCCGGGGCAAATTCGGGGCAGGAAGGCACCGGTTGGCGGCGCCTGTTCAATCAGGTGTCGATTCCGAAGGATGGATCCCCTTGTCAAAGATGCCGCGGCTGATCATGACCTGCTCGATTTCGCGCTCCGAAAGAATGGTGTTGTCGTTGTTGCAGAGATACACGATGCATTCTGAGCACAGACCGTATTGGCACTGAAACCGGTTGTTGGACGAAGCCGCTACGCGGCAGATGAGTCCCGACCAAGCCTGTTTGGCCATGATTAACATATTGTAATCTCACGGCATACAGTAATAGAAAGAGAGTGGCGGGGCAAAGGCAAGG
>DSAE01000223.1 GCA_011372855.1 Desulfobacteraceae bacterium | reverse complement strand
GGTCGTAGTTTCGTAGGTTGGAGTGAGCTCGCGAACTCCAACAATTCCCACAGCTTTGTGTCGGGGTTCGCAATCTCACCCCGACCTACGAATATTTCCCTGCACAGCCAGCCGCGCATACATGTTCTTCTCCTCATTCGTCCCCGCAGCGCGGGGTGGGGCGCTGCCGACTGCCAACTCCCGGCAGAGCCGGGTAAACTGATCAAACTTCCGTGAAATCGGCCGGCTGCTTTCTGAGGAACTTGATGAATTTCTGCTTTTCCATGCAGTTGATATAGGCGTCTTCGGCGCTGATCCTTTTTTTCTCCAACAGTTCCATCAAATGATCGTCAAGGCTCTGCATGCCGTACTTCTTGCCGGTCTGCATGACCGAGGGAATCTGGTAGGTTTTTCCTTCCCGGATAAGGTTCCGTACCGCCGGGGTGCAGATCAGTATCTCGAGAGCGGCAACGCGGCCCTTGGTATCAATCCTTTTCAGCAGTGTCTGCGAAACCACGGCCCGCAGCGCATCGGCCAGGGTCGAACGGACCTGGCTCTGCTGGGTGGCGGGAAAAATCTCGATAATACGATCAACGGTTTTCATGGCGTTGAGGGTGTGCAGGGTGCCGAATACCAGATGGCCGGTCATGGATGCCTCCATGGCCAGTGAGATGGTTTCCAGGTCGCGCATTTCACCGACCAGGATGATATCGGGATCTTCGCGCAGGGCGCCGCGCAAAGCGGCATGAAATGTCCTGGTATGGGTTCCGACTTCGCGATGATTGATGATGCACTGCTGGCTCTTGTGGACAAATTCGATCGGATCTTCAATGGTCAGGATGTGATGCTTGCGAATCTTATTGCATTCATCGACAATGGCGGCAAGGGTGGTCGACTTGCCCGAACCGGTGGGACCGGTGACCAGCACCATGCCCTTGGGCAGGGTGGCCAGCTTGCTGATGACTTTCGGCAGGCCCAGTTGCTCGCAGGTGACAATCTCGCTGGGAATCTCACGGAACACCGCGCCGATGCCGTATTTCTGCTGGAAGAAATTGCAGCGGTAGCGGGCCAGCCCGGGAATTTCATAACCGAAATCCATGTCGCCCGTTTCCTCAAAAATCTTGATCTTGTCTTCCGGGCAGATTTCATACAGCATGGATTTGAGTTCTTCATTGTCCAGGACCTTGAACTTGACCCGTTCCATTTCACCCCGGATTCGAAGAATCGGCTGCTGGCCCGCCACCATGTGCAGGTCGGATGCGCCTTCGTCATTCATCAGTTTAAAAAATGCGTCAATTCGCGCCATCGAGCAACCCCTTTATGATACGTGTTACGCCATCAAATCCGAAATTATCGGATTTCCACCCGGAACGGACTCTACCCAAATATACAGGATACAAACCGCTTATTCAAATAGTGCTCAACGATAAATGCATTATTAACCCGTAGAGATGTTCCGGTGCCCGCCTGCTAAACGACAATGGTACGTTTAATGAATGCCACGACTTCCTCCGGGTCGTCCATGACTTGAAAAATCAACAGATCGTTTTTACTGATGTTGCCGGTGGCGAGAAGCCTCTCATTGATCCAGTCGATCAATCCGTTCCAGAAATCACTCCCGACAAGGATAATGGGAAAAGGTTTGATTCGCCGGGTCTGAATGAGCGTGATCGCCTCGAAAACTTCATCCAGGGTTCCAAAGCCGCCGGGCATGCAGATGAAGGCCATGGCATACTTGACGAACATCACCTTGCGGACGAAAAAATACTTGAAGCTCAAGGGAATATTCGCAAAAGGGTTCGGTTCCTGCTCAAAAGGCAGGTTGATATTGAGCCCGATGGAGTTGCCGCCGCTTTCGGCAGCTCCCTTGTTGGCCGCCTCCATGATTCCGGGCCCTCCCCCGGTGACGATGGAATAGCCCAGCCGGGACAGTTCAGCGGCAATGGCGACGGTAAGCCGATAGTACGGATCATCAGGCTGGGTGCGGGCGGAACCAAAAAATGAAACCGCCGGTCCATGCACGCCGGAAAGCGTGTCAAATCCTTCGACAAATTCCGCCATGATCCTGAAAAGACGCCAGGAATCACCGGCATTGAAGTAATCCAGCCAGTACTGGTGCTGGAGATCCGTGCTTCTTTTGTCATTCTCAAGGTCGCGCCTGTTCGTGGCTCGTCTGTTTTGCATGATTTACCCCGTTTTCTTTTTGATTCCTCCAGGCAGTTTCCGCAGAGCCCGCCTGGCCTCATGGTGTTCAGGGACCAGCTTGAGCACACGATTGTACATGGACCTCGCCTTGCCGGCCGCACCCTGCTCAAGGTAAACCCGGCCGGCCAGCAGCAGGCTTGCCACATCCCTGCCGTTGCGGCGCAATGACTCCCTGATGGCCTCGACGCTCCCGGCTAGATCACCGGCACCGGCCCTGACCAGGGCAAGACGGTACCAATATTTCCATGGTTTATCATCTATGGCCAATGCCTTGGCGCACAACGACAGGGCGATGACATTGCCCTGTCCGGCTCGCGCATACAACTCTCCCAGCGTGCTCAATGACCGGGCGTCATGGGGGTTGAGCCGAACGGCCCTCTGCAGGGCGGCCATGCCCCTGGCGTCCTGGCCGGTTTCGGTATAGGCTTCGCCCAGCAGGCGATACAGGTGAAAGCCCTGTTGATCGCCATTGACCCGCTCAAGCTTCTCCAGCAGACGAAGCGCCTTTTTGTACCTGCCATCCAGGCAGTAGAAATATGCGAGCTGCAGTGAGATATCTGAGAATACGGGAGAGGTAACAAATTTTTTGCGCCTGCTGATCCGCTCAAAACATGCAATCGCTTCATCCCTGTACCCAAGCATCCGAAGGGCAAACCCTTTGTTGACCAGGGCCATGAAATTCCCGGATTCTCGTTCCAGGACCCTGTCAAAAAGCTGGATCGCCTGTCTGTGTCTGTTCAGTTCCGCCAGGGCGACCCCGAGACTGTTCATCAGGTTGATATCTTCGGGCGCCAGGCGCAATCCTGTCTGATAGTCCCGCACCGCCTGCCGGAAATCACCTTCATCGAAACAATGATCCCCGCTGACGTTCAGACTGATGTGGTCGAAAAGTGTGGCAGTTCCCGGGCCGAAGAATTTTCCATGCATCAAGGCCCGCCGGCAGTTTGTCGCTGTCACGATTTTCGGCATGTCGAGACATGGCCAGTAGGAGATCCCGAGGGCGACCGGCGCTTCCCCGGTCCGGCCATCGAGCCGGCGTTGTAATTCCTTCCCCCACACCTCGGCCCTCGTGGCTGACATCCCCGGCAGAACGACATATGACTCGGACCGTGACACCGGCACGACGGTGAATTGTTCCCCGATAAGGTTCCGCAGGACGTCGGGCAGGGAGAACTCTTCCGTGGGCGGCTCCCCTTCCAGCCGATACAGCAGTAATCCGAATTTCTTCGCTCCGGCCCAGGCACCCTGCAGCAGGCGGGCTCTATCCAACGGCGGCTTGGCCAGCGGATGGTTTTCCCGTTCACCGAGAACCGACGATTCACACAGGTTGAAAGGTCCTCTGCCTTCGGCCGTTTCAAGGGACCGCCAGCATGCATCGTACAGGGATGTCTTTCCATCGGCCATTCTCTTGCCGTCATGGACGGCAATCCCTATGTGGACCCGCCGAAACCCCTGACGCTTCAAGCGGCCAAGCATTTTCCGGGCAAAGACAAGGGCCTGGGAGCGTGTCGTCGTTTCCTGCAGTATGCCGTAAATGTTCCCGCCCAGGTAAAAAACCGGCCCGGAGGTCGAGGCCTCGAGAAGGCGTGCCGTCTGGGCAATGTTCAGCAGACCGGCTGTTGCCGGGACCCGCCTGTGCATGGCGCCGATAAAAAAGAGGGCCCGGCTGCCGGTCGGGACCGCGGCGATGCATTCCCGCAGCAGCCGGCTGCTGTACATGCCTGTTTCTGGATGGACAAAATCGTTCCTGATCCGCTCCAGGTTGCCGAGAATGTTCCTTCGCAGTTCCAGCAGCCATTCCTCCCCCATCTTCTCCGACAGGGCCGGATCAATATCGCGCAGTAGAACGGCTACCTGTTCTCCGTCCTCCAGGGGCAGCGGAATCAACACCTCCCCGTTTATCCGCCCGGGTTTGTCCGCCGAGACCAGGGTTTCCAGCCGGCTCCGGCCATCATCGTCAAAGAATCCGGGGTCATCCGGCATCCTGCCGCCCCCTTTCCGGCACCAGAAAACGGGCGAAGCGGGAACCGGCAGAAGGCGCTTTATTTCCCTGCGGAAATGGCTCTGCAGCAGTTCAAAATCCTGGGGTCGGAGCCGGCCCGGTGGAGAATACGCCGAGGGAATCATATCGACTGGCGGTTCCCCTCTCCGGCAAGGACCATCTGCAGGGAGCAGGCGACGGTCGATACCTCGTCATCGGCAACGGTGCGCATGTCCAGCAGGAGGCGGTCTTCTTCAATACGGCCGATTACCGGCATGTCAAGGTGCCGGAGTTCCTCTTCGAGGACGCTCACCGTGACGGATGCCGGCTGCACGGCGACGCCCCAGCTGGGCAGATTCTGCTCCGGCATGGCCCCTCCTCCGACCCTGGATGCCATTTCCTGCACATCGACTTCACAGGCATGTGCACAGTCACGCCGTATCATCCGGGCCAGCTTGATGGCCCTGCGCTTCACCTCCGCTGCCGGAGCGGCGATCATGGCCAGGGTGGGAATCCGGGCGACAGCGGTTTTTTCATCCAGGTACAGCCGCAGAATGGATTCCAGCCCGGCCAGAGTAAACTTGTCAATGCGCATGGCCCTGTTCAGGGGGTTTTTCTTGATACGTTCTATTATTTCACGCTTGCCGAGGATTATACCGGCCTGCGGCCCGCCGAGCAGTTTATCCCCGCTGAAAGTGACGACGTCCACACCGCTGGCCACCGCGTCCTGGACGGTGGGTTCCTTCTCCAGCCCGAAACGGCTCAGATCGACGAAGCAGCCGGAACCCAGATCCTCCATAACCGGTATGCCCATTTTCCCGCCCAGACCCACGAGTTCCTCCAGCGGCACCTCACTGGTGAAGCCGATAATCCGGAAATTACTGCAGTGAACTTTCAACAGCAA
Organism: Desulfobacteraceae bacterium; assembly: GCA_011372855.1. Lineage (GTDB taxonomy): Bacteria > Desulfobacterota > Desulfobulbia > Desulfobulbales > Desulfobulbaceae > UBA10518. The sequence continues at coordinate 1,144 of DSAE01000223.1, read as the reverse complement.
GGCTGTCTCCTCGGTCATCGCCCCTTCATAGTCACGCAGATGGGTGCGGTTCGTTGCCCCGACCTCGACAAGTTCGGCACCGCTGCGAGCCATGACTTCCGGTATTCTGAAGGAGCCGCCTATTTCAACAAGCTGTCCTCTGGAAACAATCACCTGTCTGCCCCTGGCCAGGGTTTCCAGCACTATCAACACCGCCGCCGCGTTGTTGTTGACGACCAACCCCGCCTCTGCGCCGGTGAGGTCGCACAGCAGCTTTTCAACGTGACTGTAGCGGCTCCCTCTCTTGCCCGTCTCCAGATCGAACTCCAGGTTTGAATATCGTGAACCCGCCTCCAGCAGTTTCTGCATTGCCGAATCAGGCAGAATGGACCTGCCCAGGTTGGTATGGATAATCACCCCCGTGCAGTTGATGACCCGGCGGAATTTCGGCTGCAACTCACGGCGGATGCGCTTGAGAAAAATCGGAATCAATGCGGCCAGTTCAAGGGTTTCCGCTGCCGTTTGCCGCCCGTCGAGAATCTGCCGCCGCAGCTCCCCCAGGACATCGCGAACACTGTTTTTGACCACCATGAGGGGCGCTTCGTCAATTTCCGCGATGGCCAGGAGCGCCTGCAGGCACTTTTCCACCTTGGGTATGTCACGAAGCAGTTCCCGATTATCCTGTTTTCTGCCGCTCTGCGCAGCCCGGTCCTGTCCCATGTATCTGCCGCAATGAAGGGTGAATGAAGTGGATAAAGACAAACTTGTTGATAATGTTACGATAAACTGGCAACTGAACGCAACGGTAAAAAAAGGATATCAATTATAATCAGTAAGTTTACCACTTAGGGGAAGGTCCGTTTTCCGCCCCCAAAAAATCGTTGACAACCTCAGCGAGATACGATAGGTTCTCGCTCCGTTGCTTTAACCAAACACCGGATCGGGTGTTTCGGCTTCTGAAAAATCAGATTGACACAATCAGTAATTTAAAGTAATAAAATAAGTTCCGGAAATGCCGGATGCTCATTTTTATTTTGAGCCGTTGATCTTTGAAAACTGAACAGTAGACGAGCGGGCCGATTGTTTGATTTATTCGAGAGAAGAAAATCCGATTGGTTGTTTAAGAGAAGAACAGCGATTGGGTTAGGATAATAAACTGGAGAGT
>DSAE01000229.1 GCA_011372855.1 Desulfobacteraceae bacterium | reverse complement strand
TCAATATGCCTTTGATTATGTAGACAATTCCCTGTTTCAAATTGTTACACCTGGCCGCAACAAGAAAGTTGCGACAGGGTCCTGCCCTTTGATCAGGGAAAAACTTGTGGGAGGGGAAACATCCCCGGACGCCTGAATCGCACGGCGGGTTGCAGTTCCAGGCACCCGGGAATATCTGATTTTAATGGATGATGAGCACCGGACAGGAGGCGTAGCCTATGGTCCGTTCGGTTACGCTGCCCATCAGCAGCCGGCTCAATCCCTTGCGGCCGTGCGTGCCCATGATGATCAATGAGGCGCCGATCTCCCGGGCCAGCCTGGTAATCTGTTCATGGGGCTGTCCCTCCCGGACGAAGGTTTCGACCCGCACGCCCTGCTTTTCACCCTTTTGCATTACGTCCTGCAAATGGTTACGCGACCGTTCCACCAGTGTCTGGATGTGCTCGGGCGCCAGGGCGATCATTTCTTCACTGGTGTGAACAACCGAAACCGCCGCCAATCCCACGTCATGCTCCCTGGCCACGGCAAGGGCGTGGTCCAGGGCCGCGGCGCTGTTCGGCGAACCGTCGGTCGCCACCAGGAGACGGTTCCAGTCAAGTTTCACCCCCTCGGGGACAACGATGACGTTCCTGTCCGTATGACCGATCACCCTGGCGGTGACCCCGCCCATCAGTTCCCGTTCCAGATGGCTGAGACCGCTGCGGCCCATGACGATCAGATCGCAGTTCTCTTCACCGGCAACGTGGACAATCCGTTCAAAGGGCTCACCCTGCTCAAGGTTGGTGAAGACATGAACGTCGAGATCCTCTGCCAGGGATTTGGCCTCGGCCAGAAGCTTCCGGCCAGGTCCTTCAATGGTTTCCTTGATTCTGCTGACGCCGATCAGATCAAGATCACCGTCATAAACCGGCACAACGGCGAGGACCTTGATCCAGCTCTTTTCCTTCCTGGCGATATCAGCACCGACGGCGAGCGCGTTGCGGGCCGATGCCGATCCATCATACGCCACCAGAATTTTCCGGTAATTAGCCATGACTTACTCCCGCCTCCAGGGACTTGACACGTTCCTCGGCCCGGGCATCGACCATGCCCTTGATCATGGCGGCGGCAATGATGACGGTGGCGAAGCCGAGAGCGGCAATCAGCGCCCAGAAACTGACGCCTTCCAGCAGTGAAGCCATTTGCGGCTCGAGCCGCCCCCGCAGGCCGAGGTCGGCCAGGTAGCCGGGAATTTTGGCGCCGCGGGACACGGCAACAATGACCATGACCGAGGCCATGACAATCTTGATCACATGATCCTTGACATAGGTTGTGCCCAGAGCGCCGAGCTGCACCCCGACCAGCGAGCCGGCCAGGATGAGCAGGGTCAGCCGGATGTCGATGAGTCCCGACATGCCCCATTGCAAGGATCCCCAGGCTCCCATGATAAAGGCGATGATCAGTTCGGTTGCACTGGCGACCATGGCCGATGCCCCGACAATATAGATCATGCCCGGTACGCCTATGAATCCGCCGACCGCAATGGTCGCCGCCAGCATGCCGGTCATCAGACCGACCGGAATGGTTACCCAGGCGGAAATGCGCACCTTGGCAACCTTGAACTCAATCATGGGCGGCAGATTGATTTTCATTAATGCCTGCGCCAGTTTGGGTGTCTGGGGGTCACCGCCGCCTTTCGAAAGCTTATAGGCGTCGTAGAACACGTAGATCCCGACCAGGAGCAGGACCAGGACAAAAACCACGCTGACATACAGGTTCGATCCGGCATTGCCCCATTGGCTCAGAATATACTTCTGAATGCGGATGCCGATCTGGACCCCGATGATCGCGGTGACGGCCATGATCAGGCCCAGCTTGATGTCGGCCTGGCCGTATTTGTAGCGTTTGTAGGCCCCTACCATGGCCTTGGGAAACTTGTGGCACATGTTGCTGGCAACGGCTATGGCGCCCGGGACGCCGAGGGACATCATGGCCGGGGTCAGCACAAAGGCGCCGCCGAAACCGATGAAACCGCTCAGCAGCCCGCCGATCAGGCCGATCAGCAGCAAAGCCGCGACCCTGCCCACGGTCATGTCCAGGAACATGACGGACACGTCCTTGATTATCCCCTCTCCCGCATGCTTGTCAAGGGAGACCATGACCTTTTTGTCCAGGGTTATGTCGCCGGCGGTCATCCCTTCGCCGAGGGTCAGAATCAGGGTTGCATCCGTTTGCCCGTTGATGAAGGTCGCGGTCCGTGAAGGGGCGTCAACCGCGACAAACACGCCTTTCATCATGTCTTTGGGCGGTCCGTCGCCACCGGCGCCCATGACCGGGGCAGAGGGAATGATCAGCAGAATTCCGAACAGCAGAAAAAGTAATCGTTTCATTGGTTGTTTCTCCTTATTATGGCAATCGGTTCGCAGACCGTATGGATCAGTGCTTCCTGGCTTCAATTCCCATGACGCTCAGAATGTTGCTGGCAAAGGCGCCGTGAATGAAAGAAAACACCATCGCCGTGCCCAGGGGCCAGAAGGTGTACGGTCCCCCCTTGGTGAAAACGTCCATTATCCACCCCTGATTGACCATCAGGCCGACATAGAGCGACAGCGACAGGGCGCCGAAAACGACCATCCCCAGCACAGGCTTTTTCTTTTGCGCCAGCGGCCGGACCGGCTGTTTCGTTCCCGAATCAGCCATCATGGATCGTGCATCCTCGTGTGCCCCGGCCTGGGCAAACGTCGCGGCCGTCATGTCCTTGTCAAATTCGTTCAATTCCATCTGGTACTCCTCGCTTCAATGTTTGGTATTTTGTCTTTCCTGTCCGAAAAGGTTCCCCGCCGGCACCCGGGCAAAAAACCATCCCGGCGCTGCTTTTCCTTTTCGGGACAATGCTTTTCAGGATTCGAAAAAAATCACGGGACAGTTGAACAGCCGGCTCATCGCTGCTGTAAAATTGTCCCTGTCTCTCTTGTCTCCCTCACAGACCGGTATGATGACCGCCAGGATGTCCCGCCGGTCTCGGGCAATTGTTCGCAGCTCCTCTTCCAGCGACGATTCCTTGATGGCGAAATCATAGGAAATGCCCTGGGGGCTCAACATTGACTTCAGAGCATGAAGCCTTCGCGTTCCTGCCTCAAAGAATTCCCGCGGGGAAGATTCGATGATGCCGGCCGGGATGATCTGAAAAACCTCCAGGGAACTGCCGAGCCTTTTGCACAGGTTCAGGGCGTGATCGAGAACCTTGCCCGTGACAACGGGGCAGTCCGTGCTCAACAGGACCTTCCTGTGCGCGGTTTTGCCGGACTTGAGCAGACTTCCGGCGTATTCATGTTCTCCGGACTCGGCAAAAGCGGCCGCGACCATTGTTTCTTCGATTTTCTTAAAAATGTTGCTCATCATCTTCCGCCCGGGAATTATCCCTCATACATGCTGTTTGTTTATCCCCTCTCCACTCCTCTGCATTGCCCATAATTATTGCCTCCAGCAGCTGCCTGCCCTTCCAAAGCAACCGGCGTGCCAGAAACGGAACTGTCATTTTTACATGTATTTTCAGAATGTTACAGACTGACAGCCTCCTGGCCCTACTGTTGCTGAATGCAACAGAAAAAATCGGCATCAAAATTTATATCGAATGATCAGTTAGTTAAGATGCAGTTGCGTTGACGCAATACATGTTGCAAATTGCAACAAATGAAGAGCGGAACAAAACGGGGAAATCAGCCGACGGGGAAACGGGTGCGAAAGAAGGTTCGAAGGGCGAAAACGGGGTAATGACCGCAGGCTGTGTCAACAGGTCCAGGGCGGCAAGGGTGGGGAAAGGAGAAAGCGGACGGCGCCGGCCGGGAAAACGGGGGCGCGAGGGACCGCTGTTCGATCCTTCAGATCAGTACAATTTCGATGATATCCGCGACTTCAACGGTGGGGACAACCTTGAGATCGTCCATGACATTGGCGGGGATGTCCTGCAGGTCGGGTTCGTTCAGTTTCGGAATGATGATCGTCGAGATTCCGGCCCTGCGGGCGGCGAGAAGTTTGTCATGCATCCCGCCCACGGGAAGGATCCTGCCGCTCAGGGTCAACTCTCCCGTCAGGGCCGCATCCCGACGCACCGGACGCCTGGTCAGCAGGGAAATCAGGGCCACGGCGATGGGCAAGCCGGCCGACGGGCCGTCTTTTGATACGGCACCGGCGGGAATGTGCACGTGAATATCGTGACCGGCAAAGAAATCCGGCGGAATGCGAAAACGGTCCGCATTGGCGCGGACAAAACTCAGCGCGGCCTGGGCTGATTCCTTCATGACCTGGCCGAGCGAACCGGTCAGGATAAGCTCCTCATGACCGGACATGATGGCCGCCTCAATGAAAATGATTTGTCCTCCCGCCGCGGTCAGGGCCAGGCCCGTTGCCACCCCGACGCGCTCCCGTTCCTCGGCGACCTCGAAATAATAGGTTCTGCTCCCCAGGTACTCCTTCACCTTCTCCGGGGTGACCGGCGACGGAACCGTCCTGTCCGGCGCCAGCAGTATCTCGTAGGCCCTTTTGCGGCAGACGGCGGCGATTTTCCGCTGCAGGCTTCGCAGCCCGGCCTCCCGGGTATACTCCCGGATTATCATACGGACGACCTCGGGAGGGAATTCCGGGGGCTGCTCCGAGAGGCCGGCTTCCTCTATTTCCCGCGGGATGAGATACCGGTAGGCGATTTTTTCCTTCTCCTCCTCCGTGTAGCCGGACAATTGCAGGATTTCCAGCCGGTCGAGCATGGGCGCCGGTATGTCCTCGATGGTGTTGGCGGTGGCGATGAACATGACTCTGGACAAATCGAACGGGACATCCAGGTAATTATCGACAAAATGGGCATTCTGCTCCGGGTCCAGCACTTCCAGCAGGGCCGAGGCCGGATCGCCCTTGACGTCCTGACCGATCTTGTCGATTTCGTCGAGCATGATCAGCGGATTGAGGGAACCTGCCCGGCGGATTTCCTGGATGATTCTGCCGGGCAGGGCACCAACGTAACTCCTCCGGTGGCCGCGGATTTCCGCTTCGTCTTTCATGCCCGCCAGGGAAATGCGGATGAATCTCCGCCCCAGACAGCGGGCGATGGATTTCTGCAGCGATGTTTTCCCCGTCCCGGGAGGGCCGACAAAGCACAGAACCGGCCCCTTGCTGACCAGGCATGATTTTTTTTCTCCAGAGCTTTTTCGATGGCAAAACGCAGCTCTTCCAGTTGAAAAGGCTTGGCCAGAAAGTGAAAAGAGCCCTTTTTCATGGCCTCCACGGCCGCCGGAGTCGTGGCGTAGCCGGAAATCATGATCACCTCAACTCCCGCGTCCCTGGCTTTTGCCTTTTCAAGAATGGCCATGCCGTCCACTCCTTCCATCCTCAGGTCGGTCACCACAAGATCAAAGTAATCCTGCTCCAGCCTGGCGAGGCCGTCAATGCCGCTGGTCGCGGCGACAACCCGGTAACCGGCCCGGGTGAGAACATGGTGAAGGTTATTGCGGGCAACTTCGTCGTCTTCGACAATCAGTATGGTGTTGCGGCAGGAGCGTTTCATGATCCGCACCGCCAGGTATTCAAGGATGCGGTTCTTGATGTTCGTCAAGCCGTAATGTTCTTCATCGAGGATTTTCCCGGCCCGTTCAATGTCAAGATTATCCTCGGTCACCGTGTTCCACGGCAGGCCGGCCAGGAACTCGATATAATTGACGCCGATGGTGTATTCCGAAACCGACGGGCTGGTGCCCGCAAGCTTTTCCAGCTCTCGCCGGGCAACCTGATCGACATTGGCGGGCATTGCAGCGGACTGCACAAGCTTCCGGAGATCCTCAATCTCCCGTGAATGTTCGGGAGGTTCCTCAACCTCCCGGTCATTTCCTCTGCTGAAAAAACCCATGGTCACGTCCTCTTCTGCTGACGGATGAAAAGAAAAACCACCTGCTCGAAAATATTCCATCGCGGCTGGGGCTGCAACCTTTTCAACCGGGGCCGGATCCGCGCCCGGCTTGTTCAGGATGCCCTGCCTTCAGCGCCGCGGACAGCATACCCATTGCCGCTGCAATCTGCAACACAAGGTCAAAAAAGTGTAACATTTTATAGTGTCCCGAGATAAAAGAAAAAGTGGCTCTTAACCAAACTCAGCTATTTTTACAGGTGTGTGAGCCAAGCATGCGTTGAGCAATCTCAAAGGCATCTCCGGTTCCCAGAACCTACGGTTAAAACGATAACAAAATTCAT
>DSAE01000302.1 GCA_011372855.1 Desulfobacteraceae bacterium | reverse complement strand
GTCGCCCCCCGCGCGGGGGCGTGGATTGAAACAATCCAAAGACTGCGTATTCCAGCTCAAGTCGGCCACTGATTCCATTCGAAGTCGGCCACCTATTCCACGCGATTCAGGCCACCCCTGGCTCGGAGGTAGCGGCGCAGGATAACATGTGGTATCCAGGCCTTTTTTCATTATCATGTAAGGAGGTTGCGATGCCTGCAGTGAGGTTATCCATGCGTAAGATACACGAGATATTACGGTTACGATTCGATTGCGGCTTGAGCGGTCGTGACATTTTCCGCAGCACATCGGTGAGCCGGAGCACGGTGTCGGATTATCTGCTTCGGGCAAGCGCCGCCGGATTTTCCTGGCCCTTTCCCGAAGGGATGGACGAAGCCGGGTTGGAACGGCTGCTGTTTCCATCGGCAAGGGGGGGGACGGCGGGCACGGCCTTTGCAAGAGTTGCCTAAGGTGCAACGGGAACTGCGGCGCAAGGGAGCGGCGGCGATAGTGCCGGACAACCTGAAGAGCGGGTCAAGCGAGCCAGCTCATATGAGCCGGATCTCAACCCCACTTATCAGGACATCCAAGTCAGCGGCCATGCCGGTCGCCCCCCACGCGGGCCGTCGATTGAAAGCTGGTTCATTCCGGCAAGAAACCGCCGGCCCGTTATGGAAAGAAATAGAAAACTGTTCGCTGATCCATCCCTGCACGCTCAGGTTGACGGGGGAAGGAAGTAAGGTGGTAGTACATCCCTTCGCGGATGCTGGCGGTTTCATCGAGGGGCTTGTGACTGCGAAGGGTATGTTTTGCTCGGTTCGCCGGCTGTTAGCGGCTGTCAAGAAATTCCTTTGGCGTAAGAATCTTGATGCCCATGTAGTCCTTTACTGACAGGAGGTGTTTGTCTCCGGAGATGATGACGCTGCAATGCAGGGCAACGGCGCATTCGATAAATTTATTGTCCTCCGGATCATCCCGGACGATGTCGAGGGAAGGGGTTTTCGCGGCGTAGAGCGAATTGGCGCCTTGGGCAAAGAGGCGGAGGAGAGCTTCCAGATTTTTCTCATCCTGGAGTCCGAGCCTTTTTAGAACCTCCACATATTCCTCGACCACAGGGCGGGACAGGCAGAGGGTGATGTCGCCGGTCTTCCAACGGTCGATAATTTTTCTTGGGTTGCCGCCAAAAAAGGAGGACACGAAGACATTGGTGTCGATGACCACTCGGCTCATTTTTCGGCTCTGGTCTGCCCGATGGCAATCTCGATATCCTCCTGCCCTTTTCCTTTGGCTTTCAGGGTTGCTCCGATGCGATTCCAGAGATCATCGACATAGGAGGCCATATCATGGTCTCTGATGTAGTTCTCGAGCACTTCCCGGACGAGTGTGCTCACGTTTTTTCCTTCCACCTTGGCCTGCCTGCTGACTTTTTCTTTAAGGTCCTCGGGCATTCGGATAATCATTTGTGATGGCATGATGGATCCTTCGAGTGACGATTTATATTGTATATACAAGATAACGCCAGGGGGGGGGAAATGCAATCACAATATGATCACCATTCGCAGATGATGCCGGAATAGTTCGCCTCTTTGTCATCGACAGGGCGGGGATTAAAACAAGTGACCTCTGCCGTGTGAAGGCAGTACTCGCCGTTGCCCCGCGCTGAGGGGGTTTGAACGGTATACGGTTGTTTATGGAGAGAAGTTTACTGCTCTTTGCTTCCCACTCCAGTCCCCTCAATCAATTCTCTTCGGGCAGGGCGTAATTTTTGATGATCATGTCCAGAAGGCGGTGCTCAAGGGGGGAAAGATTGACGAACTGCAAACCGTATCGAATCAGTCTGGTGCCGGGATCGTTGGGATGGTTGCTTTTCGGACTGGAAAAAACAAGGCGGGCGGAAAGGGAGCGCATGATGAAGCGATTTTCGTCGGATATAAGATCAAGGACGACCAGTTTGCCTGCCAGGGTGCTTTCCTCGCATTCCGAGAAAATGCCGATTCCTTTCCTGTTCAGGTCGACAATACAGGCCAGGCTGTTGCACTCTCCCTGCATGGCGGCCACGAGGGTATCCTTCATCCGGTAGCGGGGGTGTTGGCGGTTTTCGATTGAAGGGGCGGAGGGCATGACGGTCTCTCTACTGCCAGGTCATTGACCGGCAGAAAACGACGAGCGGATTGGGTTGAATGAGTAACTCGTCTCATGTTCAGGAAAACATAAAATCCGGAAAAATGCAAATATCGGTTTTGGGGAAAAAGAACGAAGGGGGAAACGGGGAACGGAATGGTTTTCATCCACGCTCCACGAATCCTGCCTCCTGCTTCCCGCTTTCTTAATATTTCACTCGGACCCGGTAGGTGAGGGTAGTTGCGCCCAGGGGCGGCACCTCCACCTGCCAGACGGCGGTGCTGCTCGTCGCCTTTTCGTGGGGCAGCGATTCTTCCAGCATCTCCCAGTCGCCGGGGATCGGCTCCACCACCTTGACGGTCACCGCTTCCTTTTTGGCGTTTTTCAGTTCAATCCGGAAGGCGCCTTCAAACACGTAGTCATAGCGGGTGAAACCCGACACTTTCTTGAAATCCGTCTGCTTCCTGTTGGCGGTGACGTCAAAGGCGTCGCCGAGCTTCAGGCGCACGGTTTCGTTCTCCGGGGTGTGGTCGATGCGGTCCTCGCCGACAAACTGCAGGCGGTCGCGGGAATCCTTTTTATAGACCCGCACCACACCTTTGGGCAGAGGAAGGCCCAGGCGGTTCTCCTTGGTATTGGCAACCTCCACGAAAATGCCGATTTTCATTTTCTGCCCGAGGTCGTCATACTGGCTACGGTAGTAGTAGTCGGCGCCCCGCAGGACCAGTTCCTTGCGGCAGGGCACCTGGCCGGCCTGGAGCAGCGCCACCTGCTTGGTCTGGTTGTCCCGGATGGTGGTCGGCCGCTCCAGGGTGTAGAGGTGGTACTCGAACATCTGCTCCTCGGCCATGCTGTCCTGCATCTCGGCGGTCATGGCCATCGGCATTTCCTTGAAGCGGCGGACCGGCTCCTCGGGGGGCGCCTGATGGACATCCCCGGCCACCAGCTGCAGGCCGGCATTGGTATAGGTCGTGCCGCTCTGGTTGGTCAGAGTGACCCAGCCGTTGATATCCATGGCGGTATCCTCCGGGTTGAGCTCCGCCACGTAGTCGGCCTGCCAGCCGAGACCGCCGGTCAGGTAGCTCAGCTCCACCTGCTGGGGCTTGTCCGTTCCGCTCTGGGCCAGCATGGTCAGGGTCGGCCGGTCCCGCAGATTTTCCGGCACATGGTCGAAGGCCAGCCGCCCGGGAATGCCGGTTTCGATATGGTCGCCCACTTTCAGCACCACCCCGTTATTGGCGCTCAGCACCTTGCCCTGTTGCCGGGTTTCCTCGCCGGTGGTCGGGTGGGTTTTGATTACGGTCACCTCCCGGCCCACGTATTTTTCCAGCAGGGCCTGGGGGGTGAGCAGGTCAAACTCGAAGTTCTGCTCCAGGATGTCTATTTCCCCGCCGCTGAGCAGGGCGGTTTCCGGCTTGATCTGGGCGCTGACCTCCCGGAAGGCGAGGATATTTTGCCCTGCGGGCAGAGTGATGGTGCGCCGGTCCTTGACCAGGGCCAGGTTCCGGTTGTAGATGGTGACGCTGACCCCCTGCTGGTCGGCAAGGGTGGTGGTGTATTCGCTGCTGAAGGCGGGAAGGCCGAAGGGAAGGCAGAGCAGGGCGGCGGCAACGGCAAAAACGGTGTGTTTCATTTTCTTCTCCATGATCTTGCTGTTGGGTGAGGCATGAACGTTGTCGGTTTTATGCACCCTATTATACCAGGTTGGCCGCTGAAAGCTTCCCTGGAATTGCGCAACAGGGTTTGCATGATCCAGGCTCCGGCCCCGTTGCCCGGCCTTGCCCATGTGCTGAGGAAGGGGTATGAACGCTGTCGGCTGCGTCCAACGCTCGGCAGCGTATATGGATTGTGCCAAACGGCGGAAAAGAAAAAGGCCCGAACATCGGGCCTTTTCGTATGAAACCGGACGCTGCCGGATGATGTCGTGGTGGAGCTGAGGGGGCTCGAACCCCTGACCTACGCATTGCGAACGCGTCGCTCTCCCAGCTGAGCTACAGCCCCGTTGAGCTCCATAAACCACAACTTTGGTTTTCTCACAACGGAAAATCGCATTTCAGGTCAAATTTGTCAGCCAGTATCAGTGCCGGGCATGGCTGGCAAATATTCCACCCCAAACGATCACTTCATTTCTTTGGAATATCCGGATACCTGGACCGGAAACCTTCGAATGACCAGCGTACCGATTCGATGTCACGATCCCTTGCGCCGGATCGGCGGAGTACGCCTTCCCAGCCGGTCAGGGCATCGCGCACTTCCCCAATGATGCCCAGCGCCTCCTCCCTTTTCAGGCTGAAAGCCTCGTGCCGGCTCAACAGGTTGTCCAGGGTGGCGGCGGAGCCCTGGACGCCGACCTGCAGGGAGAGATGAAAGGTTTCGGCCTCCCGTCTTCGGGCCGGCATGGGGAGCAGGTCAAAGGCCGGGGAAAGAGACCAGCCGTCCAGGTACAGAAAGCCGTGATTGCGGGGATGGTCGTCCTCGTTGCGGACATGCATGTTGAAGGCGATCCGGCGGAAGAGTTCATGGTGGTCGCGGCGCACATGGCTGACGAACCTGCGCATGCGGCCGGAGATGTCCGGGTAGGAGGCCTGTTCCAGTTCGTCGATGTCGAGGTTGCCGAGGGCGAAGGCGCTGAGAAACGGGATGCGGACGCCCCTGTCGCGGTCAAACCGTTTCACCAGATAGACCGTCCGGCCGCTGATTCGCTCCAGGCGGATTGCCGGGATGGTGATGCCCGCTTTTCCCGCCAGGGTCATGGCGGCGAATTCAGTGGCCGGATAGCGGACCAGGGTTTTGGTGCTTTCAAATTTGGCGATCCACTCCTCACCATCGATGCGGACGGGGCATTTCGGCTGAGCGCCGCCCAGGGAGGTCCCCTGCCGGAGCAGATAGCGGATGGCGGGCGAAAGGGGTTTTTCGTTCACCGCCCGGTCAAAGGCATCGGCCACCTCGCCGAGCTCGGCCAGGGTGACCGGCTCTTCGCTCCGCGTCGCCGGCTTCTCCGGGGTGGCTCCCAGGGAAAGGGCGCCGACGGCCTGGGTTGAGGCCAGGTCCAGCAGCTCATGCTCCTTCAGGGTTCCGAAGGGGACATTGCGCGCCCGGGCAAGGATGAACCTGCCCCAGCTGTCGGGGAGCAGGTCGCACAACGGTCCGAAAATGCCCTTGTTCTTGCGGGTGACATACTCCTGGGGAGACAGGGGCAGGTTGACCGGATCCAGGGCCATGGCGTTCGGCCGTTCCAGGTAGCGGTTGCCGTAGCGGAACCGGCCGACTCCGGATTCGTGGTCAAGGATAAACAGTCCGGCAGGCACCGGTTTTTTTTCTCCGGGCAGGTCAATGAAGACATACCGTTCGAAGTCATTGCTGTTCATGGTTTACCTGCCGCGGCTTAAAAATCATACTTCTTGTCCTTTTTCTCCCGCACCCGGGCCGGCAGCCGCTGCCTGTCCAGGGTCTGCCCTATGACATCGTCCTCAGGTTCGGCAAACCGCAGCGCATCCTCGAGCTGGTACACTTCCAGGGCGACGAGAAACGTGCTGAACTTGACGCCGGGATCACCCGCCTCCATCCGGCGCACCGAGGAGGCGGACGTGCCGATCATTTCCGCCGCCTGCTCGATGGTTTTTCGCCGCCGTTTCCGCGCCAGACGCAGATTGCGGCCTATCCGCTGCAGCCGTTCCTGCATGGCCGAAGAAAGTGCATCGCTTGTTTTGTTCATATTTGAACTTTTATATGTTTTTTATTGTTCATATCTGATCACATTATGGGGTATGGACATCAAAATGTAAACAGTTTTTTTCAGTGCGGCCGGAGATCCAATGGCTCACGACAGGTAGATAACGGTTACCCCCGCCAGGATCAAAACGGCGCCGGCCAGCCGGGCACGGGAAAAGGCTTCCTTGAAAACCAGCACTCCGGCAAGGGAGGTAAAGAGGATGCTGAGCCGCTTGATGGCGATGACAAAGGCGACCGGGCCGGTCTGCAGTGCCCCCATCTGGAACAGGGCCTCGGCCACAAAGGTAACGCCCAGGAAGGCAAAAAGAAGAATGTGCACCGGGCGAACGGCGCTGACCCTGTTGTCGATGCCCAACAGGCGTCGGCGGCCGTAAAAAAGCATGAGCAGCGCCGCCGCCCTGATGACTCATGACTAGCATAACGAAAAATCAAGGACATAGGCAAGGGTAAATCCGGTTGAAATTCGCTTCCGTTGTCAATTCTCTTGAGACTTTTAGGTAGTCCCCTCATTCGGCCCCGCAAGCGCGG
>DSAE01000218.1 GCA_011372855.1 Desulfobacteraceae bacterium | reverse complement strand
GGTCGCCGCCAGCCGCAGGGGATTGCGGGTCGGCGAATCGAGCCAGGCCGATACCCGCAGAACTCCGTCCGGGCCGAGACGCCGCCATATCTCCGTAAAGGCCTCCCTGGTCAGCAGATACTGCTCCTGCAGGGCGAAGAGTCCGGATGAGCCCCCAAAGCTGCCGACCGCCGGCAGGATGACCAGGTCGTAGCGCTGCCTGTCAACTGCGAGCCAGGTGCGCGGGGACATAAAGTGCAGGTCCACGGCCGGGTCGGTGAAAGGGTGGATTCCCTCCCGGTCGGAGCTGTCCATCGCCGCCTCCACGGCCCTACGGTGCGGCTCGACGGCCGTAATCCGCCCGGCCCCGTTGTACAGGGCATGGACAATATCTGTCCCGGTCCCGGCCTCGAGCACCAGGACCCGGTCCCGCCCTCCCAGGACGTAAGGGAGGGCGCCGATGGTGGAGTCAAGCAGTTTCCTCTCGCCCGTCCGCAACACCCCGAACCAGTCGCCGTTATTCAGCACCGCCGCGGCGACCTCCCCGACCTCTTCACCATAGGCCAGGCTGAGCCCGGGGGCATGGCGCAGGGCCGGCGCCGCGACAACCTGTACCAGGCCGTAGGGGCTGGGAAGAGTTGCGCTGATCCTGGCCCCGGGCAGGTCCAGTGTCCGATTGACGGTCTTGTACAGGGATGGATTCAGCTGCGGGGGCCAATATATGACGACGACGATGAACTGCAGCGACATGACGCCTGCAATCAAAAGCTGGAGATTCCGGCGCTGAATGACGAGCAGTCCGGCGATCCAGGGGAGCAGGGCGGTCAGGCCGGGCATCTGCTGCGGCAGCAGAACATACATGAGGGCGACGACCGCGACGGCGCCCATGCCCGATCCGATCAGGTTGGCGCAATACAGACTGCCGATCCACGAACTGTATTGGATGAAGACCAGTCCCAGGGGCAGGGCGCCCAGAAAAAAAACCATCAGGTAGATCAATTGCCCGGCAAACAGCAATAACGACTGCCGGGGATCAAGGAAAAGGAGGCCGAGGTCAAAACCGGCAACAAGGCTTTGGGAAGCCGGCAGCGCCATGGCCATCATGACGGCGCAGCAGAACATGCTGAGCGGCAGAAGAAAACGCAGGTTGCGCAGCAGGGTCTCCTGGAAGAGCGATATACATGTGCCGGCCGCCCCAAAGCCGAGCAGGGCCACGGAGATGATGAGATAGGCGAAATGGTGCCACTGGACAATGGCCAGGACCTGCATCTGCTCCAACTGGAAAGCGATCAGGGCGGCGGAGAGCAGGACAAGGGAGAAATGAAGCCGCAGAGTCGGGGCCGGGGAAGCGTTCACTCGGCTCTCCGAAACGGCACAAAGCGGACCGGCATGAGTTTGCGGGTGGTGATCCGGTCTCCTTTCTCTTTGTTCACCAGCATCAGGTGCTGGACATGAAAAGGTGAACCGACCGGAATGATCATCAGGCCCCCTTCCTTGAGCTGCTGCAGGAGGGGCGGGGGGATGAATTCCACCGCCGCGGTCACCACGATGGCGTCGAAGGGGCCGGCCTCCGCCCAGCCGTAATATCCGTCTCCCTCCCTGGTTTTCACGTTGGCGTAGCCGAGCTGTTGCAGCCGGTTTCCGGCCGATTGCGCCAGTTCCGGGACAATCTCGATTGTATAGACCTCGGCAACCAGTTCGGCCAGGACCGCCGCCTGATATCCGGAGCCGGTCCCGATTTCCAACACCCGCTGACCGGGGGCGGGGCGAATGACCTCGGTCATGAAAGCCACGATGTACGGCTGGGAAATTGTCTGACCATGGCCGATGGGCAGAGGAAAATCACCGTACGCCATCCGGCGCAGATCCTCGGAAACGAAAAGGTGCCGCGGCACCTTCGCCATGGCCCCCAGGACCTCCTTGTCCTCAATACCCCTGCCGGCCAGCTGGGAGGCAACCATTTCCTCTCTTTTCCCTTCATACTGATCGGCCTGGTCGGCGGCCGGGGCCTTGGAACCGCCCTGAGCTGACCGGGGACCGGCGAAGGGGGAACCGAGGGAGAGGAGGAAAACCAGCAGGGCAAGGGTCACGGCCGGCCCGGAGGGAATAAATGATTTACCGGAGCATTCATTGTACCGGAAAGGGTTCGCACCGATCATCGTTATCTCCTTGTTCGGCGCCCGGCAGGCACGGGGAGCATCTCCCTCCCGACAGCATGCTCCCGGGGCAAGGGCATGAGAATCCAACCGGACGGCTCCCGCTGCGGCAAGGCACCAGGCAGCCGGTCGGCTTCCGATCTGACTCTATTATACCTGTAATTCCTTCTCCCTTGGAATCAAATCGTGAAAACCCGCCCACGTTTCCCGACGACCAATGGAAATCGACCAATAAAACGGGTATACTGATAAGTATCGATTTCCCCCGGCACATTCTGCCGACAGTCCGGGGCCCCGTTGTCCGGTCTGTATCCGGAAAAGAGAGGAAAAAGCATGGGAAAAACGCTGCAACTGGTTCTTGTGCATCTGATGATGGCGGCTTTGCTGCTGGGCGGCTCCGGCGGTTGCGCCAGGATGGCGGTGAACTCCTTCATGGAGCCGACGGTGGCCAATCTGCAGCGGCAGACCGACCTGGACCTGGTCTGCGAAGGCGCATCCTCCTTCCTGCTGATGCTGGACAGCATGATCGCCGGGGAGCCGATGGACAAACGCCTCCTGCTGACGGCCGTTCAGGGATTCTCGGCGTATGCCTCGGCCCTCGATGTCTGCGGCAAACCGGAGCGGGCGGCCACGGTCAGCTCCAAGGCCAGGGAGTACGCCCTGGCGCTCCTGGCGACCAAACCCGGTCTGCGTTCCATCGCCGCAATGGACCCGGACGATCTGCAGTCCGTCCTGGCTGAGTTGAATGAAGAGGACGCGGCCCTGCTCTTCTGGGCCGGCAACGGCTGGGCCACCTGGATACACTTCCAGGACGGATCACCGGCTTCCCTGGCTGACCTTGTTCGGGTGGAACAGATCATGCTCCGGGTCGTCGAGTTGGATGAAGCTTTTTATCATGGCGGAGCCCATCTCTTCCTCGGGGCATTCTACGGGGCCAAGCCGCCTCTGCTGGGGGGGAAGCCCAACCTGAGCCGTTTCCACTTTGAAAAGGCCCTTGCCCTCAGCCGGGGGGAGTTTCTCCCCGTCCAGGTGGTGTATGCCCGGACCTACGCCCGCATGATGTATGACCGGGACCTGTATGAACGGCTTCTGGGCCAGGTCGTCGATTTTCCGGCCGAACAGCGGCCGGACATCGCCCTGGCCAACGAGGCGGCCAAACGCCGGGCGGCGCGGCTGCTGGAAGAAATAGACCGTGTATTTTAAGCGTGTCCGCCGCCGCGCTTCATGTTCTCAACCGCCGGAGGTCTGCTATGCATTGCCGTAATTTCCTGCTCCTCCTGTCAGGACTGCTGGTTATCCTTGTCTTTTCCGTTCCCGCCGGGGCCGCGCCCAAACATCTCTTTAAAATCGCCTCCATCGCCCCGGACGGATCGGTCTGGGCCAGGCGCTTCCAGGACTTTGCCCGGGAGGTCGAAGAAAAAAGCAACGGCGAGGTCGCTTTCAAGTCCTATGCCGGCGGCATCATGGGTGACGATCAGGCCATGTACCGCAAAATGCAGATCGGTCAGCTGCACGGCGGCGGCTTTACCATGGCCGGCATCGGTCATGTGGTCCCCGACTTCCGGGTCCTGGGCATACCCTTTCTCTTCCGCTCCTATGAAGAAGTGGACTGGGTGATGCAAGGCCTGCGCCCCCATTTCAGCAGGGCGTTCGCCGAAAAGGGGCTGGAGCTGATCGCCATGACCGAGGTGGGATTCATCTATTCCATGTCAACCGCCCCGATCACCACTCTGGACGACCTGAAGAAAAGCAAAAGCTGGTCGCCGGATGGCGACCCGATCAGCGCGACATTTCTGCGAACCCTCGGCATAACCCCCATTCCCCTGTCAATCCCCGATGTGCTGACCTCCCTGCAGACCGGGATGGTCGACACGGTCTACAACTCCCTCTACGGTTCCATCGTGCTGCAGTGGTTCACCAAGGCCAAATACATCTCCGACACCCCCTTCGGCTACGCCTACGGGGCCTTGCTGCTCGACAGGAAGCAATTTTCCCGCCTGCCGCCGGAGTACGCCGCGCTGATCAGGGAGTCGGCGGAAAAACATTTCAGCCTCCTCATCGAGGACACCCGCCGCAGCAACGAGGAAGCGCGACAGGCCCTGCAGGACAACAATGTCGTCTTCACCGTCCCCGCCTCCGGGGAAATACAGAAGCTCTGCGCCGGGCGTGATGAGACCGTCAGCCTCATGCGGGACAAGGCGTTCACCTCCGGCGTCTATGACACCGCCATGAAGCTGCTGAACGAATTCCGGACCGGCGTCGAAACCGCCGGCGCAAAACGGCAATAGTGGGAGAAACGGAGCCTCCATGAACGTCGCGGATGCCGGCAGAAGGTTATGGAATGCCTGGACGGGGGTGACAAACGGGCTGCTCTGTCTGCTCCTGCTGGTCATGATCGGTCTGGCCTGTACCCAGATCTTCCTGCGCACGTTCTTTTCCGGCGGCCTGCTCTGGGCCGATCCCCTGCTCCGCTACCTGGTCCTCTGGAGCGGCATGATCGGGGCGGTCGTGGCAACCCGCGAAGGGAAACACATCGCCATAGATGTCATCACCTACCTGGCCTCGGAAACCCTGGGGAGATGGATCAGGCCGGTTGTCAACCTGTTTTCCATGGCGGTCGCCACGGTGCTGACCCTGGCGGCATGCATTTTCATCCGCAATGAAGCAATGTTCGGGTCCCCGTCCCTGCTGGGCGTCCCGTCATGGATATGGAACCTTATTTTTCCTCTGGCTTTCGCCATGATCGCCTTCCACTTTTTTGTCGCCCTGCTGGCCGACGTACCGGCTCTTTTCCGCCGCCGGGGCCGACCGGCGAACGACGCCGCGGCCGCCGGTGAATAGCCTGAAGCTTTTATCGCTGGCACTGGCCCTGGCGGGCAGTCCCCTGTTCATCGTCATTTCCGCCCTGGCCCTCCTGTCCTTTTACAGTGCCGGAATCGATATTTCAGCGGTCATCATAGAAATGTCGAGACTTGCCGATACGCCCCTCCTGCTGTCCCTGCCCCTGTTCATTTTCGCCGGCACCATGCTGTCGGAAAGCGGGACACCGGGGCGGATGCTCAACCTGTCCCATCTGCTGCTCGGCTGGATGCCCGGTGGCCTGGCCGTTGTCGCCCTGCTGGTCTGCGCGGTCTTCACGGCCTTTACCGGCGCTTCCGGGGTGACGATTTTCGCCCTCGGCGGCCTGCTGTTCCCGGCGCTGCTCAAGGACAACTACCCGGAAAAATTCTCCCTGGGACTCATCACCACCTCGGGCAGCCTCGGCCTGCTGTTTCCGCCCAGCCTTCCCCTCATTCTCTACGGGGTCATCTCGGAAACCCGGATCGACCAGCTGTTTCTGGCCGGCATCCTGCCCGGTCTGCTGATGCTGTTGCTGCTCATGGGATACTCAATGCTGCACAGCCCTGGAAAGTTCCGGCGGGAAACGGTGACAGTCCGGCGGATCGCGGCCGGACTGCGGGAGGCCGCCTGGGAACTGCCCCTGCCCTTCATCGTTCTCGGCGGCATTTACGGCGGATTTCTGGTGGCCGGAGAAGCCGCGGCGGTCACGGCCCTCTATGTCCTGATCGTCGAGGTTCTGGTCTATCGGGATATCAGGATCCGGCAGCTGCCGGGCATCATGGTCAAATCAATGATGCTGTTCGGGGGCATAATGGTGATCCTGGCCGCCTCCATGGCTTCGACCAACTACCTGGTGGACCAGGAAGTCCCCATGCGGCTTTTCGAGTTCATCCGGCAGTACATCTCCAGCAAGTACACCTTTCTCCTGCTGCTCAATGTCTTCCTGCTGCTGGTCGGCACCATGCTGGACATCTTTTCGGCCCTGGTGCTCATCGTTCCCCTGATCGTCCCCATCGCCGCGGCCTACGAGGTCAACCTGGTTCACCTGGGCATCATTTTCCTGACCAATCTCCAGATCGGCTACTGCACCCCGCCGGTGGGGCTCAATCTTTTTCTGGCCAGCTACCGGTTCGAGCGGCCGATCATCCTGCTCTACAGCGCGACCCTGCCCTTTCTTGCCCTGCTCGGCGCCACCCTGATCATCATCACCTATTTTCCGGCCCTGAGCCTGTTCCTGGTCAACCTGTTCGGCTGAAAACGCTTTCAGAGCCAGAATTCGGGATATTTTCTGGTTTTGGGAATATTGTTGACCAGCAGGGCGACGATCAGCATCAATACCGCCCCCGAGGCCACCGGCAGCAGGACATACAGGTAACCGAGCCCATGGACCTGTTC
>DSAE01000178.1 GCA_011372855.1 Desulfobacteraceae bacterium | reverse complement strand
GCATGCAGGGCCGGGACCCGAGCCGGGCGGTGGCAAAGGATGTCTACACCGCCCTGGCCTACACCATGCGCGACTTTCTGATTAAAAAATGGATCTCCACCCAGCGGAACTATTATTCCAGCGGGAAAAAAAGGGTTTATTACCTGTCCATGGAATTTCTCATCGGCCGTTCCCTCGACAACAGCCTCATCAACCTTGACTGCAGGGACCTTGTCCGGGAGATCCTGGAGGAAATGGGCTACACGCTGGACGAAATCATCGATCAGGAGGAGGACGCGGCACTGGGCAACGGCGGCCTGGGCAGACTGGCGGCCTGCTTCATGGACTCCATAGCCACCCTGAACGTCCCGGCGTACGGGTACGGCATCAACTATGAATACGGCATGTTCAACCAGCGGATCATTGACGGCAACCAGGTGGAAAGCCCCGACAACTGGCTGCGCTTCGGCACCCCCTGGCAATTTGAACGGCCCTTCCCGCTCTACCCTGTCCAGTTCTACGGCAAGGTCAACACCACCGTGGATGAAAACGGTCATACGCGCTACGAATGGATCGATACCGAGACAGTCATGGCGGTCGCCTGCGACATGCTCGTCCCGGGCTTCCGCAACGACAACGTCGTCAACTTGCGGCTGTGGAAGGCCAGGGCCTCCCGGGAGCTGGACCTGACCTTCTTCGACCGCGGCGATTATGTCGGCGCCGTCCATACCAAGGTTCACTCGGAGACCATTTCCAAGGTGCTCTATCCGACGGATAACTTCAGCGCCGGCCAGGAGCTCCGGCTCAAGCAGCAGTATTTCTTCGTCGCCGCGACGTTCCTCGACATCATGCGGCGGTTTGTCAAGCACTACGATGATTTCTCGGCCTTCAGCGACCAGGTCGCGGTGCACCTCAACGACACCCACCCGGCTATCGCCATCCCGGAACTCATGCGGCTGCTGATGGATGAATGCGAGATGGACTGGGAGCATGCCTGGGACGTCTGCGTCAAGACCTTTGCCTACACCAATCACACTCTGATGCCCGAAGCCCTCGAATCATGGCCGGTGGACATGCTGGAACGGATCCTGCCCAGGCATATGCAGATCATTTACGAGATCAACAGCCGTTTCCTCGACCAGGTCCGAACGGCCTATCCCGGCAATGAACGAAAGGTGCGGGAGATGTCCCTCATCGACGAAGGCCAGCCGAAACGGGTGCGGATGGCCAACCTGGCCATCGTCGGCAGCCACTCGGTCAACGGGGTGGCGGCCCTCCATACCAACCTGCTGCAGACCAGGCTGTTCAGCCACTTCAGCGAATTCTTCCCCGGCCGCTTCAACAACAAGACCAACGGCATCACTCCCCGGCGCTGGCTCCTGCAGTGCAACCGACCGTTGAGCAAAATCATCAGCGAGGCCATAGGGGAAGACTGGATCACCGATCTTGACCGGCTGGCGGAACTGCGAAAGTTCGCCGACCAGAAAGACTTTCAGGAAAAATTCCGGGAAGCCAAGCGGCTGAACAAAATGCGCCTGGTCAGCCTTATCGCCAGGAAATGCGGAGTTGCCGTCAATCCCGACTCCCTGTTCGACGTGCAGGTGAAACGGATTCATGAATACAAGAGACAACTGTTGAACGTGCTGCACATCGTGCACCTCTACCATCGCATCATCAAGCGGCCGGAGAGTTTCACCACCCCCAGGACCGTTGTTTTCGCCGGCAAGGCGGCCCCTGGATACCGGAAGGCCAAGCTGATCATCAAGCTCATTAATGCGGTGGGAAACACCATCAATCGGGACCCCCGCGTTGCCGACCTGCTGAAGGTCGCCTTCATCCAGAACTACGGGGTGTCCCAGGCGGAGAAGATCATCCCGGCGGCCGACCTGTCCGAACAGATCTCCACCGCCGGCACCGAGGCGTCCGGCACCGGCAACATGAAATTCTCCCTCAACGGCGCCCTGACCATCGGCACCCTGGACGGCGCCAATATCGAAATACGCGAAGAGGTGGGCGAGGAAAACATCTTCATTTTCGGCCTCGATGCCGAGGATGCGGAATGGGAAAGAAGAAATCCCCAGTGCACCCCGATGATGATCTACAAGCAGAACGAGGAAATCCGCGAAGTGATCGACAGCCTCGGCGACGGCACCTTCACCAATGGCGACCGCGGTCTGTTCCGGCCGATCATCAACGACCTGCTCGACCACAGGCGGGATCCGTACCTGCACCTGATCGACATGGAGGATTACCTGCGCGTTCAGGATGAAGCAGCCCGCATCTTCCTTGACAAAGTGGAGTGGACCAGGCGCGCGATCTGCAATGTGGCGGGCATGGGCAAGTTTTCCAGCGACCGATGCATCAGGGAATACGCCCGGGACGTCTGGGGGGTACTCTGAGGCGGGACATACCGGTCCTGCCCGCCGGGCAGCCGGGAAGCAGATCCTTCCCAGGAGCGTCTAGATCATGCTCCTTTCCGGCATTAGATTTATGGTACGAACCCTGTGAGGCAACGGAGTACTTCATGTCTTTTCGGAAACTGCCGGATAACCGGGGCCTGATTTACGTCCCCGAATGCGGAAACTGCGAAAAGAAGCATCCGTGCAAGGACTGCTTCTCCTGCCAGTGGTGCAGCAACGACCGTTGCCAAAGGTGCCTGGGCCTGCCGGCCAAAAAAAAACCAACAGGAAAGCTTGATTTTCTCCGGTTGGAATGCAAAAAATTCTGCATTCATAATCTCTTCAAAATAGTCTTGGGCCGGATTCCCGGTTGGGGTAAATTGAAAGCGCCGAAAATAAATACTATTTAAACAACAAAATGTACAATTATCAATGAATATAACGAAGACCACAACTCCCCTGGACACGCTGCGCAACGTCTTTGGTTATGCATCCTTCCGGGAACACCAGGGGGAGATCATCGAAGGCCTGCTCCGCGGCGAGGACGCCTTTGTCCTGATGCCCACCGGCGGCGGCAAGTCGCTGTGCTTCCAGATTCCCGCCCTGCACCGCCCGGGCGTCGGCATCGTCATCTCCCCCCTCATCTCCCTGATGAAGGACCAGGTGGATGTGCTCAAAGCCTGCGGGGTGCGGGCCGCCTTCTACAATTCGTCGCTGAACAGCGGCGAGGCCCGCCAGGTTCTGGCCAGGCTGCACGGACGGGAGCTTGACCTGCTGTACGTCGCCCCGGAACGGCTGATGAACGATGAGTTCATCGAACGGCTGCGCGACATTCCCATTGCCCTGTTCGCCATTGACGAGGCCCATTGCATTTCCCAGTGGGGCCACGATTTCCGGCCGGAATACTGCAAGCTGGGCCGGCTGCGCAGCCTGTTCCCGGGCATCCCCGTGATCGCCCTGACGGCCACGGCCGAACCCCACACCCGCCAGGACATTGTCCAGCGGCTGGACCTGCGGAATGCCGGCTGCTACGTCTCGAGCTTTGACCGGCCCAACATCCGCTACTCGGTGCTGGAGAAACGCAAGCCCTTTGCCCAGCTCACCGCCTTTCTCCAGGACAGGAAGGACGAGGCGGGCATCGTCTACTGCCTGAGCCGCAAGCGGGTGGAAAAGGTGACCGCCCAACTGCTTGAGGCCGGCTTCTCCGCGGCGTCCTATCATGCCGGCCTGGCGGCGTCGAGCCGCAAGCAGGTGCAGGATGACTTCCTTCGCGACGACATCCGGATCATCGTCGCCACGGTGGCCTTCGGCATGGGGATAGACAAATCCAATATCCGCTTCGTGGTCCATTACGACCTGCCGAAAAACATCGAGAGCTATTACCAGGAAACCGGCCGGGCCGGCCGCGACGGCCTGCCCGCCCAGGCCCTGCTCCTGTTCGGCTACGGCGATATCGCCATGGCCAGGGGGCTGATCGAGCACACCGCCAACCCGGAGCAGAAGCGGATCGAACTGCACAAACTCAACAGCATGGTCGGCTATGCCGAATCATTGAACTGCCGGCGCCAGGTCCTGCTCGGCTATTTCGGCGAACGGCTGCCCGAACCCTGCGGCAACTGCGACATCTGCCTCGACCCGCCGGAACTGCTGGATGTGACCGAGGACGCTCGCAAGGCCCTGTCCTGCGTCTACCGGGTCGGCCAGCGCTTCGGCATGGGCCATGTCATGGACGTGCTGCTCGGCTCCTCCAAAGAGCGCGTCCTGCAGCTCGGCCACAACCGCCTCTCCACCTACGGCATCGGCACGGACCAAAGCCGCGAATACTGGGGCAGCCTCCTGCGCCACCTGGTGCACCAGGGCTTTCTCAGCCAGGAGGTCGGCGACTTCTCGGTCCTCAAACTGACCCCCTCCTCCTGGCCCCTGCTGCGCGGCGAACAAACCCTGACCATGGCCCGCCTTCGGGTCAAAGCCGAAGCCCCGCGCAAAACCCCTCGCGGCAAAACCGGCCACATCGACGCCAACCCGGAGCTGTTCGAGCAACTCCGGGCCCTGCGCAAAAAAATGGCCGACCAGGCCGGAGCCCCGCCCTACATCATCTTCAGCGACAAAGCTCTGGCCGAAATGGCCGCCCAAATCCCCACCGACAAAACCGCCTTCCTCGCCATCCACGGGGTGGGATTCGCCAAACTGGAAAAATACGGTGATGTCTTTCTGAACGAAATCAAAAGGTTCCTTGGCAGTGAGGGGAACTCTGATGGAGCATGACCCCCGGTATCAGGAAAGAAAATGACAGCACCTGATCGTATAGTTCCATAAATACAGTCCTTGAAATTATTTTAAAAATCCAGCGGGCTTTTCGCTTCTTTAATGGTAACGCTCTGTACGGTATGCGTATAGATCATGGTGGTCCGCACATCGCTGCGGCCCAGAAGCTGCTGAATTGTGCGGATGTCATAATTAGCCTGAAGCAGATGGCTGGCAAAACTGTGACGGAATGTATGCGAGGTAACCCTTTTGGGGATTTTTGCCTTTCTGATTGCCTTCCTCAGTGCTTTCTGCAAGGCGGTCTCGTGAACATGATACCGCCTGCGCTCCTTGTTTTCCGGCACAAAAGTCAGTTCGTTTGCCGGGAAAAACCACTGCCAGACAAGCTCCCTGGCCGCATTTTTATATTTTTTCTCCAGCAAACCGTAGAGGAAGACACCATCAAACCCCGCTTGACAGTCCCGCTCATGCAGATCGACGACTCGATCAAGCTGCGAATGTAAATCTTCAATCAATGCTTCAGGGATGGGCACGGTACGGTCTTTTTTCCCCTTGCCGTCATGAATGGTGAGTATTTTCATGTCGAAATTGAAATTATGAACGCGAAGGGAAAGGCACTCTGAAATACGAAGCCCGCAGCCGTACATGAGGCTGACAATCAGGCTGTACGGATAATGCAATTCCCCTATGATTTGATCAACTTCACCCCTGGATAATACAACCGGTATGTAAGGTTTCCTTTTGGCCCGGACGACTCCGTCGACCTTGCCGAAATCCTTGCCCAAAACATGGCGGAACAAAAAAAGCAGCGCGTTAAAGGCCTGATTCTGACTGGATGCTGATACACCCTTCTTAACCGCCAGCCAGGTCAGGAAATTTTTCACGTCCTCCACCGAAACCAGGTCCGGATCCTTACTTTTAAGGTGACCCTGAAATTGACGTGTCCAACCGGTGTACGTTTTTAAGGTTCTGGGGGAATAATGCCGCACCTTGATCTCATTTTTCAGCTTACTGAAAACTTCGGTCCAATCCACACCGCTTTGCCGGTTTTTCTCTCTGCCATGGGGATGTTGCCCGTATCCACAGGTCGCTTTTTCGGCGGCTATGGAAACCTGCTGGCTGATCGAGCCTGTGTGGACAAGGGAGCGCGGATTTACCGGTGCAGAGTAGGCATGGGGCTCGACATCACCGAAAGACGGTTCCCGTTGCCCTTCCCTGCTTATGGGATGCACCATCTCATAAAAAAAAGTGACCGCGTGAAGGGCCTGCTTTTTTAAATTTTCCGGTTGTTTTTTTTCAGCAAGCTTTTGTATAAAAAAGGTAAGGCTTTGTTTTGACTTGTTCTGAAAATTGTATTTATGGCAAAAATCAAGATAATATCGCAGCCATTTAATATAAAAAAGTCGCTGCCCTGCGTGAACTCCACGGTGCGCAATAAAAGCGGTGTATCGGTCTACGAGACCTGCCGGTATTTGAAACATTCCCGGTGTTATCCTGTTTTCCGTATATCCAGACATTGTGAATGATATCAGGTTAGAAACTAACCTATAACATAAGGAACTCGTTGTCAAACATTTTGATATGAAGTAGTTATCAGGAAACCATATAATAACTTGATGTACCAGACGCTTCGCGCCTGGTACATTGCGCCGGCTGACTCGCGCACAATAAGCTCCGCGCGGTACATCAAGCGGCTGGACATCGACCTAACGGCGAGTCAGCCGGCGCATTATGCCCCAAGAT
>DSAE01000105.1 GCA_011372855.1 Desulfobacteraceae bacterium | reverse complement strand
CTATCTTGTCGCCAGCATCGACTATCCTTCCCGGGAGGAACGGATTGAAAAGCTGGCGGAACCGGCTGTTGCCGCGGGACTGGGGATATGCAGACAGGCCGGAGCCGGGCGCATCCATTTTGTCACCCATTCCCTGGGCGGCATCCTGCTCCGCTATTATCTGAAGGTGAAGACCATCCCCGAACTGGGGAGGGTCGTTATGCTCGCTCCTCCGAACAAGGGCAGTCATGCGGTCGACAGGTTTTCGGATTTGCCCGGGTTTGAACTGCTCAACGGTCCGGCGGGATTTCAGTTGGGCACGGGCAGGGAAAGCATCCCGCTGCAACTCGGCCCGGCCGATTTCGAAGCGGGTGTGATTGCCGGGGACAGAAGCATAAATTTCATTCTCTCAACTGCGTTCCCCGGTCCCAACGACGGCAAGGTGGCCGTGGAGAACACCAAACTGGAAGGCATGCGGGACTTCCTGGTCGTCCATCATTCCCATCCCTTCATCATGCAGGGCGACGATGTTATCGAACAGACGGTGTACTTCCTGCGCCACGGAAAATTTCTCAGGGAATAGACAAACCGGCGTCCCCGGGAAACTTGCCCGACGGGCATAATGGTGTTTACTTTATGAGTCATTACGGCGTATAATACGTTTTGGAGTGAATACTGAAAGGACGGCGTTAACCTCCCGGTTTACCGGGTGAACTTTTCCTCGAGAGGAGACGCTCATGCTCAACATTCGTAAAGTTATGGTGCCCACCGCCTTTTACGCTCATGCCGGTGAACTCATCCGCTACGCGGCCGGTATAGCCAAAGCCTTTGAGGCCGAACTGATGGTGGTGAACATCATCAATGTGCGGGATATCGAAACGCTGCAGCGGGCCAGTTCCTACGGTACCATTATCAATGACGAACAATACATAAAACAGACCGAAGAAGAACGGAGACAGGAAATTGCCAACCTGCTTAAGAATGTCGACTTTCCCGCCGACAAGATCCGGATAATCTTCCGTATCGGCCACCCCGCCGATGCCCTGCTGCAACTGGCGGTCGAGGAAAATGTGGATATGGTCGTCATGGGCATCCGCGATCGCTCCGATTTTCTGCATACCTTCACCGGATCGGTTGCCGACCGGCTCTTTCGCCGCTCCCCCATCACCATCGTTTCGTTCCGTGATGAAAAAAATGCCGAACACCTGCGCAAGCGGCTGAAATTCTAACGGCCAACCGACCACACCTTCCTCGACAAAAAACGGTTCGCAATGCCTGCCCAACACAAAGTTATAGCCATTCCCGAATCATGTCCGGACATCCGTACCGGGACCCGCAAGGAATCCCTCAGAAAGGCCTTTCTGGAAAATCTCTTCTATGTGCAGGGCCGCGGCCTGCTGGAAGACGCCACCAGGAACGACCTCTACATGGCCCTGGCGTACACCATCCGCGACAGGCTCCTGCAGGGCTGGGTCCACTCTCTCAGCCGGTATTTCAACAATGATACCAAGGTCGTTTTTTTCCTGTCGGCCGAGTACCTGCCCGGGCCCCACCTGGCCAACAATATTCTCAACCTCGACCTGCAGAACCAGGTCCGCGGGGCCATGGCCGATCTGGATATTGACGTCGAAGACCTGATCGAGCAGGAAGAGGAGCCCGGACTCGGCAACGGGGGTCTGGGAAGGCTGGCGGCCTGCTTCATGGACTCCCTGGCCACCATGCAGCGGCCGGCCATCGGCTACGGCATTCGCTACGAATTCGGTATTTTTGACCAGATCATCCAAAACGGCTGGCAGGAGGAGATTACGGACAAGTGGCTGCGGTTCGGCAATCCGTGGGAGATTTCCAGGCCCGATGACACCTGTCAGGTAGGTTTCGGCGGGCATACGGAGGACTACACCGACGCGGCGGGAAACCGGCGGATTCGCTGGGTTCCCGGTCTGGTGGTCAACGGTGTTCCCTTTGACACCCCGATCCCCGGATACAGGGTGAAAAATGTCAATGTGCTGCGCCTGTGGAAGGCGGAGGCCACGGAGTCGTTCAATTTTCAGGCCTTCAATGTCGGCGATTATTACGGCGCGGTGGAAGCCAAGGTGGTGGCCGAGAATATTTCCAAGGTGCTGTACCCCAATGACCAGGCCTTCCAGGGCAAACAGCTCCGCCTTTCCCAGCAGTATTTTTTCACCTCCTGCTCGCTCCAGGATGTCATCCGTATTCATCTCCGGCAGGGAAAGGCCATCGAGACCCTTCCCAGGAACTGGGCCGGCCAGCTCAACGACACCCATCCCTCCATCGCGGTCGCGGAAATGATGCGGCTGCTGGTCGACCAGTACCAGGTCGACTGGGATGCGGCCTGGGAGCTGACCAGGAAGACATTCAACTTCACCAACCACACCCTGCTGCCGGAGGCCTTGGAAAAGTGGCCCGTGCCGCTGTTTGAAAAGGAACTGCCGAGGCATCTGCAGATCATATATGAGATCAACCAGCGCTTTCTCGACAAGGTCAGGCTGCGCTATCCCGGCAACAATAAACTGCTTTCCAGGGTATCATTGATTGAGGAGACCGGTCCCCGTTACGTGCGCATGGCCAATCTGGCCGTGGTCGGCAGCCACGCGGTCAACGGCGTGGCAGCCATGCATACCCAGCTGGTCAAGAACACCCATTTCGCCGACTTCTTCTCCATGAACCCGGAGAAGTTCCACAACATCACCAACGGCGTGACTCCCCGGCGCTGGATGATGCTGAGCAACCCGGCCCTGTCCAATCTGATTGACTCGGCCATCGGCCATAGCTGGAGCACCAACCTGGAACTGCTCAGCAACCTCGAGCCCCTGGCGGGCGAGGAACATTTCCAGAAAAAATGGATGAAGGTCAAGCTGGAAAACAAGAAAAACCTGGCCGCCTACATCAAGGACAAGACGGGCATGACCGTCGATCCAGCCTCCCTGTTCGATATCCAGGTCAAAAGGATACACGAGTACAAACGGCAGCATCTGAACGTGCTCCATATCCTGACCAGGTATCACCGCATCAAGCAGGAGCCGGACATCAACATGGTGCCCCGGACCTTTATTTTCGGCGGCAAGGCCGCGCCCGGCTACTTCATGGCCAAGCTGATCATCAAGCTGATCAATTCGGTTGCCGAGGTTATCAATGCCGACGAAGATGTCGGCGACCGGCTGAAGGTCGTTTTCATTCCCGATTTCAACGTCAAGGTCGGTCAAAGGATCTATCCGTCCGCGGACCTGTCCGAGCAGATATCCACCGCCGGCAAGGAGGCCTCCGGTACCGGCAACATGAAGTTTTCTCTCAACGGGGCGCTGACCATCGGTACCCTCGACGGCGCCAATGTCGAAATACGGGAAGCCGTCGGCTGGGAAAATTTTTTCCTTTTCGGGCTGACCGTGGATAAGGCGCAGCAGTTGGACAACAGCGGCTACATCCCCTACTCCTTTTACGAGAATAACCTGGAGATGCGGGCCGTCCTGGACCTGCTGCGCGACGGCTACTTTTCCCACGGGGATGCCAACCTGTTCAAACCCCTTTGCGACCACCTTCTCTATCACGATGATTATTTTGTCCTGGCCGATTATGCTGCCTACCTGCAATGTCAGGAAAAAGTCGACCGGGCGTGGCTGAATCCGTCCAGGTGGACCAAGATGTCCATCATCAACACCGCCCGTGTGGGATATTTTTCCTCCGACAGGGCCATAGAGGAATATTGCAACTTTATCTGGAAGGTCAAACCTTCGGAGATCGATACACCGTGATAAGCATGAAATCTTCCGATCTGGTCATAGAAAAACTGGGTTCCTGCGAGTTGCGCACCCCCATGCAGCAATCCGTCTTCATAGATGACGAAAAGGACAGGATAGTTTTTTCCTCGAATCTCAAGGAACTCAAACCCTATATTGAAATATGCGGCGAAATTCCCTGCTTTGAAATGGCGGGCCCCCGGGGGCAGATCTTTTTCGATCCCGCCGAGACGAGCTGCGGCATTGTCACCTGCGGCGGTCTCTGCCCCGGGATCAACGATGTGATCCGGGCCATCGTCATGAGCCTCTACCATCATTACGGGGTGCGTTCCATCTGGGGGTTCCGGTACGGTTTTGAGGGATTGTCGCCGCACCGTTCCCATGATCCCGTCGTCCTCTCCCCGCAGATTGTCAAGGAGATTCATCATTCCGGCGGCACCATTCTCGGCTCCTCCCGCGGGCCGCAGGATGTCGGCTCCATGGTGGACACCCTGGAGCGGATGCGCATCACCACACTCTACACCATCGGCGGGGACGGCACCCTCCGCGGCACCATGGCTATTCACGAGGAGATTGCCCGCCGCGGACTGAAGATAAACGTCATCGGAGTCCCCAAGACCATCGACAACGACATCGCTTTCATCGACATGTCGTTCGGCTACATCACCGCCGTCGAGGCGTCGAACACCTCGACCTACACGGCTTATGTCGAGGCCACCGGGGCCAGAAACGGCATAGGGCTGGTCAAGCTGATGGGCCGGGAGTCGGGATTCATTGCCGCCCAGGCGTCCCTGGCCAACAACGTGGTCAATTTCTGCCTGGTGCCGGAAATCGAGTTCACCCTGGGGGGGTTCCTGGACGCCTTGAAAAAGAGGATTACCCGGCGCGGATATGCCGTAATCGTTGTCGGTGAGGGAGCGGGACAGAACCTTTTTGAGGGCGATCTGGGAACAGATCCATCGGGCAACCCCCGGCTCGGAGACATAGGCCTGTTCCTCAAGACAAAGATCAATGAATTTTTTGCCGGCGAACAGATCAACATCACCCTCAAATATATAGATCCCAGCTACACGATACGCTCCATGCCGGCCAACGCCTGGGACTCGGCTTTCTGCCTGCTGTTGGGGTACAATGCCGTCCATGCGGGAATGACCGGGCGCACCAACATGTTCATCGGCCATGGCAACAACCAGTTCACCCATGTTCCCATTCCCCTGGCCGCCGGCAAACGGAAAAAAATCGACCCCCGGGGAAGGATGTGGGAAGACGTGCTTTCCTGCACGGGCCAGCCGGAAAAAATGTAAAAAAAACCGCAGCGGGCTCCAAGAACCCGCTGCGGAGCGTTGCCGCCCGGTCTTCCGTACAGACCGTGCCGGTCCTACTCGGTGATGGTATGGGTAATGGTCGCCATGACCCTGCGGTTGGCCTCGCGCCCGGCCTTGGTGTCATTCGATTCCAGGGGCCGCGAATACCCGTAGCCTACAGTGGTCAGCCGGGCAGGATCGATATTGAACTTTCTGACCATGTACTGCTTGACGCTCTCCGCCCGGCGCAGGGACAGTCCCATGTTGTACTTCTCCGGCCCCATGTTGCAGGTATGCCCCTCGAGGGTAACATTGATTTCAGGATGCATGGCCAGGAAGCTGCCCACCTCGTCGATGTTGTCCTCCTCCTGGGGCCGGATGACGTCCTTGTCAAAGTCGAATTTGACGTACAGGTTGAAGGTGACAGGCTTTGCCGCCGCCGGTGGGGCCTCGGCCTTCTCAAGAAAGACCTTGCGGACGAAATCATTCATGCCCTCGGCTGTGGCCAGGACGCGCTCCGTGGTGGCAAATCCGCAGCCGCCGGCGTCGGCGACAGCCTGCATGGCGCTTTGCCCTCTGGGATCGTCACCGACCAGGACGGTGTAGATGCACACCCTGTCGCCGTAGGCTGCCTTCAGCTGCCCGGCGGCCTCGCCGGGAGAGGTCCGGTCGGAGGACACCTGGACCCCGTCGCTGACCACGATGACTGCGGTCCTGCCGCTGGCATTTTTCAGGGTGTCGATGCTCTTGACAAGCGGGATGCTGATGGGCGACAGACCGTTGATCTCGACCGAATTGACCGCCTTGGCGAAGTCAGCCGAAGAATAGCCGGTCATGCCGTAGATAAGGCTGTCATTGACCAGCGTTCCCTTTGTGGCCCTGGTGTCCCCGATGACATGCAACCCGCCCTGCAGTTTGAGTCCGTCGATGGCCTGATTGATTCCCAGGACAACATCCCTGCCCTGGTAAAACTTCTTGGTGGTGTTGTCTTTCTCCCACATGGAGGATGACCCGTCAAAAATAATGAGGAAATTGTCCACCTTCTGGCGGTAGCCGTCGTTGAGCAGACCGGCGACTTTGTCGCCGACGAGGCTCTGATGGATCTTGGGTGCGCAGCCTATCACCAGGCCGATGGACAAGAGCACAAGTAGGATGGAAACCTGCTTCTTCATCTTCTTCTCCTTCTGATTTGTTCCGGTACAAAGACTCCTTGATGTGCTGTATCATACATTATTTTTAGTGGCTCTTAACCAAACTCAGCTATTTTTACAGGTGTGTGAGCCAAGCATGCGTTGAGCAATCTCAAAGGCATCTCCGGTTCCCAGAACCTACGGTTAAAACGATAACAAAATTCAT
>DSAE01000072.1 GCA_011372855.1 Desulfobacteraceae bacterium | reverse complement strand
GGTGATGCAGCCGTTGCATTTGATTTACGGGAAAGCGGCTGATACTATAACAACAGTACAATGATGGCGGCCGGGGAACGCATCGGGTTTCAGGGGCCGGAAGGCAACCTCTATTTCACCAGCGGCGGTGGCGAAGTGACCGGCCTGTTCAAGCTCTCGCGAACTGCCGGACCCAATGGTTCCAGCCCGCCGGTAAGCCCGGCAAACTCATTGCCGGGCAAGGAAGCAGAATAGCATGCCGAGCCATGCCCGGCCGTCACTCCCCGGTGTCCGGTGATTCCCGGGCGTATTTTTCCCTGATCCGGAGGTCGAAGGGTTTGCTTTTTTCGCCGAAGTACACGGTGTGATGGGGAAATGGAATTTCGATGTCATGGGCGTCGAAGGCCTGTTTGACCCGCCGCAGATACTCTCGGCCCACGGTCCATTGGCGGATTGGTTTTGTCTTTATCCTTCCCTTGATAATGACCGCCGAGTCGTCGAATTTGTCAACCCCGAATATTTCGGGGGGTTCGAGCATGAACCTGCCGAATTCCTCATCTTCGAGCATTGACCGGCCGACCTCCGTCATCACTTCGATGACCCTGTCGGTATCCTCCTTATAGGCAACCCCTATGTCAAAAATATAGGCGGACCATTCGTTGGTGAGATTGCTCAGGGTGGTGATCGTGCCGTTGGGAAAGATGTGTACCGTCCCCCCCAGATCACGGAGCACGGTGGTGCGGAAATTTATTTTCTCCACCAGTCCCCCCGTGCTGTTGACAACGGCGACGTCCCCGACCCGCAGCTGATTTTCCAGAATGATGAAAAAGCCGGAAATGAAATCACGGACCAGGTTCTGAGCCCCGAAGCCGACCGCCAGGCCGACGATTCCGGCGCTGGCTATGATGGGGCCTATTTCAATACCGAATTCCCGTAAAACAATCAGGACGATCGTCAACCACAGGGCGAGCAGGGCGGCCTGTTTCACCAGCCGGACAATGGTTTCGATCCGTTTTTCGGATTCGGAGGGGGGCTCGCCTTCTTCCTCGCTTTTTTTCAGCAGGTAGCGCTCAAACCTGCCGGTGAACTTGTGCAGAATTTTTACCGCGACCCAGGCGACAATGAGAATCAGGGTCACCCGGAGGCTCGTTTTGATGATCAGCTCCCAACTTATGCTGTTTAAAAATTTTTGAAAAATATCCATGCCCGTTATGTCCGGTTTGAATGGAACGCATTGCTGCGCAGTAGGATTGCCCGCACTCTCTTCCCGTTCCGGTCGTTCATTCAATAATTGAAAAGTATAAAAAGCCTGGGCGGAAAGTCAACCCGGACCTGCCTGCCCGCCGCCGGACGAAAAGGGAACAGGGGGATGAAGGGCCCTCTGATGGAATGGTTGACATCGGGATCTTATCCTGGTTCTATATTCTGCAACCGTTCTTGACGATCCGGCCCCGGAAAAAGTACAATTACCTATGCTCAACGCGTTGCAGATCATTGCCGAAAGGAAGATAGAAGAGTTTTTCCAGTCCGACAGGGTCCCCGATCTCAGTCACTGGAAGAACAGGCCGCTGCCCGTTGAAGACCTGTCGAACGTGCCGGCTGACTTGCGGATGGCGTACAAGATCCTGAAGAACGCGGGATATGTGCCTGAGGAGGTGGCCCTGCGCAAGGAAATTGCCCGCACCGAAGACCTGCTGGCCCATTGCCGGGACGAGAAGGTGAAGTTCAAGCAGTTGAAAAAACTGGGTTATCTTCAATTCAAGCTGGAATGCCGCATGGGGCGCAGTCTCATCCTCGACAGCGATTCACCCTATTACGCCAGGGTGGTGGAAAAAATTCCCGTCCGCGACAAAGAGGGATAAACGGATTCCGCCCGGCAGGGTCGGGTCCCATGGAAAGACCGGTCCCGCTCTTCGGTGATCTGTCCTTCCGCCGGACGGTGCACCAGGGATTGTCCATGAAAAAAGCAGCACCTCCGCCAAATGATGTTTTTCAGATCAGATGCCCGAAGCTGGGCCATCAGATCCATTTTTCCTACTGCCGCACGGAAAATGACGGCCTGCCCTGTTCCCGGACCCTTCATTGCTGGTATGGTTATTTTCAGGTCGAGGAGTACCTCCGCCGGGAACTCGCCCCGGAGCAATGGAGCGAAGCCTTTGAAAAACCGGTCAAGCCGAAAATCGTCTCCCTGGTCGAACTGATCGAGCAGGCGCGGAAAAGGGGCGGGACCGGAGAAAGTTGATCCCCAAAGCCGATTATCTGACCGGGCAGTATATTGCGGTGTGCGGCGGAGCGTACATGAACTGAGGGTTCAGCCGGGCCGGGCCGGTCAGCGGATTTCCGACAGGGTGATGCAGTCCTTGCCCTTTTCCTTGCTCCGGAACAGGTAGTGGTCCGCTACGGCCAGCAGCTGCTGCAGGTCCGTGGCGTCATCGGGGCACGTGGCCAGGCTGAAGGACGCGGTCAGCCGCACCTCGAGGTTCTCCCCGTGCAGGAAAGGGGTGTCATGAATTTCATTTTTCATGCGCACCACCTTGGGATACGATTCCTTTCTGCCCTGCCCGGGCAGCAGGACGATAAATTCGTCTCCGCCGTAGCGGACGAGATGGTCTTCCGGCCCCAGCAGCCGATGCACGGTCTGAGCCACTTCCCGCAGCATTCTGGACCCCATTAAATGTCCATGGGCGTCGACGGCCCGCTTGAAGTCGTCCATATCGAAAAAAACCAGGGAAATCTTTCGGTGGCTGACATTGTCCGGCGCCAGGTAGTCGCCCAGGTATTCGTGCAGAAAACGGGTATTGCGGAAACCGGTTACGTCGTCGGTCAGAACGGCTTCCTCCAGGCGGGTGTTGGTTTCCTTCAGGGTTTTCTGATATTCTTCCATCAGCCGGGTCTGCCGTTCCTGTTCCTGTATGTGCCGGTGCAGTTCCAACTGGACCATCACCTGTCGTGAAAGGGAGCCCAGCAGTTCCCGCTGCTTATCGTTCAATGTTTTGGGCACCTGATCGATGACGCAGATCGTGCCCAGCGCCTCACCCCTGGTGGTAATCAGGGGGGCGGCGGCATAAAACCGGACCTGAGGTTCACCCGTGACCAGGGGATTGTCCGCAAAGCGCTGGTCTTCACGGGTGTCGGGCACCACGAAAATGTCGGGCTGCAGTATGGCATGGGCGCAGAAGGCAATTTCCCGCGAGGCTTCGGAAAGATTCAGGCCGATCCTGGACTTGAACCACAGGCGGTCGCTGTCGACAAGACTGATCAGGGCGATGGGAGTTTCGCATACATAGGAGGCCAGTCTGGTGATGTCGTCGTAGGACGGTTCCGGCGGGGTGTCGAGAATCTGAAAGCTTTTGAGCACGTTGAGCCGTTCGGTCTCGTTTTTCGGCAGAGGTGTTTTCATGGTTTGCTCTCCGCGGCGCTGAACAGGAGTGAGCCTTGGCCCGTTCAGTGGTTCGAGTACTGGAGGCCGGCGGGTTAACGATCAGCGGCGCCCTCCTCCAATTCGGGGACAAGTTTGGAAAATACTCCCAACCGCGGTTTTTTTCAAATGAATTTCTTAAGACGGATAAAAGCCGGCCGCCGAGAGACGGCAATACAGCGGCTTCAGAATCGGCGGATCAAAAACGTGCAGGTGCCGCGGCAATGGATTTTATTTCCCCGCCGGACCGGAATTTGATACAAGTCAAGGAGAACGGCGGCTCATTGTGCCAGACTGGAAGCAGGACAGGAACGGAAATAACGCAATCTGTTGAGGTGAGTCATGGAATGGAAACGGTGGGATGATTTTCTGGTTGCTGAGCATGAAATGATCGAGCGGGCCATGGCGGTTCTCAAAAACTGCCTCGACGATCTCGACAACAGCGTCAAGAATCCGGTGCAGATGGGGCGTGCCCTGGATTTTCTGCTGGAATTCGGTGACAGGATCCACAACCGCAAGGAAGAAAAGCTGCTGTTCCCCCTCATGCAGAGCAGGGGCATTCCTGGAGAGGGAGGTCCGTTGGGGGTCATGCTCATGGAGCACAAGGCGGAACGGGAGTTGCTTGCCGCCATGATCGCCCAGGCCGGGCGGCTGCGGGAGGCCGGCGGGGCCGAAAGGGCGGAATACAGGAGCAAGGGACTGGAATACCTGAGAATCCGTGCCGAACACATCTGGAAGGAAAACGATGTCCTCTACAAGATGGGCGCCAAGGTTCTGGATGCGGATGACAACAGGAACCTTCTCGAAGGGTTTGCCGAAATCGATGAGCAGGCATACGGCGCCATGGCCCGGAGCAGGTTTGAACAGATGCTGCGGGAGGTCGAGGCCGGGGCGGGTGTCAGGACCCGCCTGATCAGGAATCTGTCCTACGAACAGATCCACGGCATCATGGAGGCCCTGCCCTTCGAGGTGACCTTTGTCGACTCCGACGATACCGTTGCCTATTTCAACCGGCTCGACAGGGTGAAGATCTTTCCCAGGACCAGGTCGGTCATCGGCCGCAAGGTGGAAAAATGCCACCCGGAAAAAAGCGTCAACGTGGTCAATGAAATTGTCGAGGGGTTCAGGAACGGGACCCGCGACAAGGCTGAGTTCTGGATTGATTTCCGGGGCGACAAGATTCTGATCCGGTATTTTCCCGTTTATGGCGACGAGGGCGAGTACCTGGGCGTCCTGGAAGTGACCCAGGCCGTCGGCTGGATTCAGTCCCTTGACGGCCAGAAGCGGCTGCTGGATCCGAAGGATTGACGCCCGTGGCGGACCGGGTTTTTTTGCACGGCCTTGGCAGCAGCAGCCGGGGAACAAAGGCGACGTGGTTCAGGAACCATTTTCCGGACATGCTCATTCCCGATCTGGTGGGGGGACTGGACGAGCGGTTGCGTGACGTTCGCCGCCTGCTGGCCGGCAGGGAGGATCTGATCATGGTGGGCTCAAGTTTCGGAGGGCTGGTGGCAACCGTCTACGCCCTGGAGAATGAACATCAACTGGCCAAGGTGATTCTCCTCGCCCCTGCCTTGAATCATCCCGATTTCGCCGGTTACCGGGGCCGGAAGACAACCGTTCCGGCCAGCCTCTTCATTGGCAGGATGGACGGAACCTGTCCTCCTGAAACCGTTGTCCCGGCGGCGCTGGAAACGTTCACCAACCTTATGGTCCATGAATCGGACGACGACCATCTCCTGCGCGCCACCTTTCCTGAAATCGACTGGCACGGGCTGCTGGCCTTCTGAGCTACCATTTTTCTCTGTGGACCCTGTCCGCCTTGTACCGGGTCCGGGCGGGCGGAGGATCCTTGGGCCAGCCCACGGCGATGCCGCACATGGGAATGATGTGGCCAGGCAGGTCGAACATGTTCCTGATGCCGTCCATGCGTTCCGGCCGGGGATGGACGCCCAGCCAGCAGGTGCCGAGCCCGAGGATGTTGGCGGCGATGAGAATATTTTCCACCGCGGCGCTCAAATCCTGCAGCATGTAGGATTCAAGCCGGTCGTGGGCCAGGTTGATATCGCCGCAGACCACAAAGGCAGCGGTTGCCTGCCGCAGCATCTGGCCGTGGGTCAGGACATCGGCCAGCCGGTCCAGGGACGCCCTCTGTTTCAGGACGATGAAATGCCACGGGTCCTTGGCCACAGCCGAAGGGGCGGCCATCCCGGCTTCGAGAAGGTCCTGGATCATTTCGTCCGGCACCTCTCTGTCGAGGTATTTTCGTACACTACGGCGGGAGAAGATACAATCAAGCTTGCTGTTCATGTTTCGCACCTCTGCTGATCAGGGGAATGGCGGGAAAAGCCGGTTTATCGTGCTGCTGCACGGTTCCGTTCATGGTATACGAAACAGGGGTACAAATGCAATGGGTTTGGGCGGAAGGAGGGAATTCAGGATGCCGAATGAGGAATGCAGAATGAACAATACGTCCGCTCCGCGACGGGCAGCAGGATTGAATCGAGCTCGCGAAGCCCAATGCAACCGTTGGGAATCGTTGGGATTCACGGCTTCACCCCAACGGCCCTCCGGCTGCCAACTGCCGGCTCATGAATAACATAACGCCAGATCAGGTAGATAGGATACAGAAATTACCGTGCGCCAAAAGACCCCTCAGCCCTGCTGCAATCCGGATCGATCACCTTGCCGATAACGAACCCGAC
This sequence comes from Desulfobacteraceae bacterium, assembly GCA_011372855.1. Classification (GTDB taxonomy): domain Bacteria; phylum Desulfobacterota; class Desulfobulbia; order Desulfobulbales; family Desulfobulbaceae; genus UBA10518. Next base: position 300 of record DSAE01000072.1, on the reverse strand, counting down.
CCCGGCGGGTGCAAATTTTCGTCACCCCAGCGCAGGAAATATCTCATCGAAATCGAAATCGGTATCGGGATCGAAATAGAAAAACATTTCACCAATTGCAGGCCGGTGCGCAAACATGTTATTCTTGTTATTCGTCCCGCAACCGATTACCGCCGACTGCTAACTGCTAACTGCTATCTCATGACTAGCATAACGAAAAATCAAGCAGATAGGTGCGGGCAAAATTGGTGGAAATTTACTCCTGCAATCAATCGGCTTGAGGTTTATGGTAGTCTCCTCATTCGTCCCCGCCATCGGCGG
>DSAE01000008.1 GCA_011372855.1 Desulfobacteraceae bacterium | reverse complement strand
GGCCTTTGCCGCCGCTTCTTCCCGTGCCTTTTTTTCGGCTTCCGCCTTGGCCTTGGCCGCCGCTTCTTCCCGCGCCTTTCTTTCGGCTTCCGCCTCGGCCTTGGCTTTCGCCTCCGCCTCGGCCTTCACCTTTGTTTCGAAACGGGCCTGTTCCCCAACCTTGGGCGCGGACGGGGCGGCAGCGGCAGGTATTGTCTGCGCTGCGGCCTCTCCGGGCGGTTCCTTTTTCAGGATTGCCTCCGCGTCTATAAACTTCTGCAGTGCGGCGAATTGATCATCATTGAGTCCATAGGCCTTCTTCAGAGCATCCAGGCCCTGCTTGACGGATTCCAACGCCATCCGGCGCTCTGTTTCATTCATTTCATGTTCTCCTGCATCATCTGTGGCAACGGCAACGGTTACGGTTGGTTGAACGGATACTTCGGCGCCCCTGGCAGCGGAGGTCTCCCGCCTGATCGCCTCGGCCTCGCTGCGGGCAGCGGCAAGTATCCGCTCTGCCTCGGCTTTCGCTTCGGTCACGGCAGTGCCGGGGTCACTGCGAACAGTGAGTGTTTCCGCGGCGGGCGCGGGAGCAGCTTCCGGCTGTGTCCCGGCAAATGCCGGCCTGGGGAGCAAGCCTGCTTTTTCGACAATCTGCTCCACCGCCTCCTCCCACTCGATGGCCATGACATGAATGCCGGCGACTCCTTTTATTTCCCTGACCCGGTTGATAATGTCAACCGCAATATTGATCCCTTCCTGCTGCTTGTTTTTCGCACCCTTCAAACGGCCGATGACTTCGTCGGTGACGTCCATGCCGGGAACGTTGTTTTTCATGTACATGGCCATGCCGACGGACTTGGGCGGCGTAATGCCGGCAAGGATGTACGCCTTTTTGTCCAGGCCCAGATCCCTGACCATTTCCATGAATCTGGCAAATTTGTCAACATTGTAGATGATCTGGGTCTGCACGAAATCGGCGCCGTTGGCGATTTTTTTGCCCAGCCGGACAGCCCGGTATTCAAAGGGATAGGCAAAAGGATTGGCCGCGGCGCCGATGAAGAAACGCGGAGCACTTCCCTTGATTTCCTCGCCGCATTGAAATTTTTTCCCATCCCTCATGTCCCGGACCATGCCGAGCATCTGGATGGAGTCCATGTCAAAAACACCCTTGGCGCCGGGATGGTTGCCGAATTTCTGATGATCACCGGTCAGGCACAGCAGGTTTTTCAGGCCATGGGCCGAGGCGGCCAGCAGATCGCTCTGCATGCCGATCCTGTTCCGGTCGCGGCAGGTCATCTGAATAACCGGTTCCAGTCCCTCGGACCGGGCGATAATCCCGGCGCCGATACTGGACATGCGGACAATGGCTGTCTGGCAGTCGGTGATATTGACGGCATCAACACATCCCTTGAGGAGCCGGGCTTTTTTTCTGACAACCTCCGGGTCACTGTTTTTCGGCGGCCCGAGTTCACCGGTGACCGCGAACTTGCCGCTGGTGAGCACGCGCTCGAGATTGCTCCCCGATTTCATCAATCCTCCTTGTGAGAAAATATATCCATGCACGGTCGGCCCTGGCGAGGCCGGCCGTGTTGCGTTCGTTTTCGTCAGGTCACCCTGCCGGAACGAATCCCGGCAGGCATTTCGCCGGATAAAATGCCGGCCCGACGACCCGGCCGGCTCAGACGTGGGGCTCGCCCGCGCCGCCGCAGCCCATGCCGGGCAGGGCCTGGCCCTCGATCTGGCGGCGCATGGCCATGTCGAACAGGATACGGTCCTGTTTTTTGTTGATGCCCAGGGCTTCCCTTTTTTCGTCAATGGCCCTGATCATCTTCTGCGCCAGCTTGACCGGGTCTTCCTCGACATCCCAGGTGGCGCCGTACAGGTCCTTCATGCCTTTGAACAGGAATTCGCTGAATTTTTTCGACCCCTGGACGGGGAGGTTCTGGAAGATGACATGGGCGCCGGAGCTGACAAAGTACTGGCCGATGGCAACCGCCTTTTCCGACATGTACAGCGGCGCGGTCCCGCAGGCCGGCAGTTCGGAAATATCTTCGCCGAGCCCGCCCTCATTGACCATTTCGGTCAGGGCGATGAGCAGCCTGCTGTTGTCGACACAGGAGCCGACGTGCAGCACCGGGGGCATGCCGACGGTCTCACAGACCTCGGCCAGACCGGGACCGGCATACTCGGCGGCGGCCTCGGGCCGCATCAGTCCCCGGCGGCCCAGCGCCGAAGCGGCGCAGCCGGTGGCCAGGACAAGGACGTTGTTTTTGATCAGTTCCGTGGCGATTTTGAAGTGGACGTCATCGGCATATTTAAAATGCTCACAGCCGACAATGGCCCCCACTCCCCTGATCCGGCCGTTGATGATGTTGTCGTTCAGCGGGCGGTAGGAGGCGCGGAAACGCCCGCCCAGCATGTAATTGATCGTCTCGTGGCTGAATCCGACGACCACGTCGAATTTTTTATCCCTGGGAATATAATGGTTGCCGCGTTTCTTGAAGTTACCGATCGCATGGCGGAGAATAGCCTTGGCGGACTGCAGGGCGTCGTGTTCGTCAAAGGGGATGTGGACCGCGTCCGGCATCTTGGCGCGATAATTGGTGGTGATGATGTCGGTGTGCATTTCCTTGACCACCTGGGCGACGGACTGCATGACACACTGAACGTCAACGACCATGGCCTCAACGGCGCCGGTGGCAAGGACCATCTCCTGCTGGATGAAGGAGCCGGCCACCGGGATGCCGCGCCGCATCAAAATCTCGTTACCCGTGCAGCAGACGCCCGCCAGGTTGATCCCCCTGGCCCCGGCCTTCCTGGCCAGTTCCAGCATGTCTTCATCCTCCGCCGCCATGCAGAGGGACTCGGCCAGAAGCGGTTCGTGACCATGGACGGTGATGTTGACATGGTCCTCCTTCAGGCAGCCGAGGTCGACAATCGCCCGCTTGGGGACCGGGGTGCCGAACATGATGTCGGTCAATTCGGTGGACAGCATGGAAGCTCCCCAGCCGTCCGCCAGGGAGCATCGTACACCCTGGAGCATGATGTTCCGGTAATCCTGGTCAACCCCCATGTGGGTGCGGTGCATCATTTCAACAACCTCGCGGTCGATGCCGCGGGGCTCGACTCCCAGCTTCTTCCAGATCTCCTGCTGCTTGCGCGGCGCCCGCTTGAGCATGGTGAGGGTTCCGTCCTGCTGCCCGAACTCGGCCAGCGCCTTCTCCCCCAGCTCCAGGGCGATTTCGTTCCTGTCGCGCCCTTCGGTGGCAATGCCGAAGAATTCCGCCATCCGGTGGAGTTTTTCCACGTCCTTGATTTCGTGGGGGGTTTCGCCCTTGGCGGTGGCAATCAGGCCGCGCACCATCTCCCTGGCATGATCGGTATGGGCGGCGGTGCCGGCGGCGATGATGCGGGCAAAATTCCTCGCCGTAACGGTATCGGCCGTGGCCCCGCAGATACCCAGCATGGTGTCCACGCCGTCGATGATCTGGCAGGGGCCCATGTTGCAGATCCTGCAGCAGGTGCCGCCGGAACCGAAAAGACAGGCCGACATGCCGCGGTCTTCAAGCCGGTCATAAGCCGTGCGGACCTGTTTGGCCAGGTCCTGGTTGAGCAGATCGATGGTTGATGCGCCGGTTATTTCATTGCACTTGTCGCATCCAATTGACTTCACCATAACAAAGTCTCCTCAATTGTGATCGGAAACGAAACCCGGCAAATTGCGCCGGGCGATCCGATTGCTGTTTTGCTTGCCTGGTTAAACCAGCCCGGCATGCTGCCTGGCCGACTGAACGGTATTCTTCATGAGCATGGTGATGGTCATCGGTCCCACGCCTCCCGGGACCGGGGTAATCGCCGCCGCCCGGTCCTTGACCGAGTCAAATTCGACGTCGCCGGCGAGTATAGCCTTGCCGTTGTCGGTCATGCCGATCCGGTTGACGCCGACATCGATCACCACCACGCCTTCCTTGACCTGGTCGCCCTTGATCATGTTCGCGACGCCGGCCGCCACTATAAGAATATCAGCACGCCTGGTGTGAAAGTCCATATCTTTTGTTCGGGTGTGGCAAAGGGTAACCGTGGCGTTGCCGCCGGGGCGCTTCTGCAACATGAGGTTGGCCACGGGTTTGCCGACGATGTTGGAGCGGCCGATGACCACGACTTCGGCCCCGCTTGTCTCAACCCCGGCCCGCATGAGCAGCTCCAGGACCCCATGAGGAGTGCAGGGCAGAAAACACTGCTCGCCGAGCATCATCTTGCCGACGTTGACCGGATGAAAACCGTCCACATCCTTGTCGGGATTGATGGCGTACAGGACCTTGGCCTCGTTGATATGCTTCGGCAGGGGCAACTGGATGAGAATCCCGTGGATTTTCGAATCGTCGTTGAATTTCCCGACCAGCTCGAGCAGTTCCTCTTCACCCGTCCCGGCCGGCAGCGTGACCTGCTCGGAATGGATGCCGAGGGCATGCGCGGTCTTGTTCTTTGCCGCCACATAGGATTGAGAAGCGGGATCATCGCCGACCAGGATGGTCACCAGGCCGGGCACAACATGATGTTTCTCGCGGAGTTCGTCAATCTCCAGTTTGAGTTCCTCTCGTATCGCTTTGGCGGTCTCGGTTCCGCTTATGATTTTTGCCCCCATTCTGACTCCTTTCAATTCGCTGAAAACAATGGATATCTGGTCGGCATATACATATATGCCGATGAGTACATGTACAAAATGTCAGGATGACGTGTACAATATGTCAAAGGCCCGCAAAAAGTGCCAAAAAAAATTATAATATCGGATATGAAAATATTTTCAAGTATAAAACAGCGGTTTTTCATCCTCTTCCAGCCGGCTAATAATGAAATGATATAAACCGGTTGATCGTCTTTTTTGACAGAGTTTCCCTGTTGCCCGGTTTTTTTCCGGAGAAGGACAGGTTGATTTTTTTCTTGACCGTAACTAAATTCAAAAACAACCGGCTGGACCGGCATAAAAAAACACCGTTGCTTGCATTCGAGACCCGACCGGCTTGCCGAACGTCGAATAAAGGAGCAAAAGATCCCCCGGGAAACAGCAGGACCCTTCCCGCCAGACGCAGAGTGAAACATGGGACTTCTTGAAGGATTATTCTGGCTGACACTCAATATTTATCATGAGGCGCGCAGCGAACCCCCCATCGGACAACTGGCGGTTGCCCATGTGACCCTCAACCGGGCCTTAAAAAACAACCTGAATATCGAAGAGGTTGTCCTCGAACCCTACCAGTTCAGCTGGATTTTCCAGAAAAAAGATTATGTTCCCACCGAGGCCGACGCGTTCATGGAATGCCTGCAATCCGCCCTGTACGCCATGACCTCCCAAGACTTCACCGGCGGGGCCACCTTTTATCACCGCCAGGACCTCCGGCCCGAGTGGTCGGATGACCTGGTTTACGTGGCCCAGTACGGCGTTCATAAATTTTATCGCGACTGATCATCACCCCTTGTCAACCCGGCCGACATGTCCAGGTATCGCCGGCCTTCGTCCGGCCGGCCGTGTTTGATGCAGCCCCGTCCGTAAATCGTACATTTTCGATCAAGTTCGGCAAGAGCCGCCGCCCGCTGGGCCGGAGAAAGGGGGGTGCGCGCAAGCAGTTGGACCAGCGCCCGGATCCGGTACTTATCCATCCCCTTCTGATGAATGACGGACAACTGGTCGGGCCGTCCTCCGTTCTTGACGGTCAGGGGCTCGTCAACGAGCAGGAAGCGCTCCGCCGCGCCGACCCGCAGCCAGTAGTCGTAATCCTCGCAGCAGGGAAGCGATTCATCGAAACAGCCATGGAGATCGAAGATTTCCCTCCTGATCATCACCGTTGACATGCCGATCATGCACATCCTGAGGCTGGCATGAAAAATATCACCGCGGGGCGGACGGTGCTTCCTTTTCTGGTTGAGCCGGGCTCCCCTCCGGTACCATATTTCCCCGGTATGGGAAATGCGGCAGGAAGACCCGCGCATCCGCTCGGCCTGCCGGGCAAGTTTTTCCGGGACGAACCGATCGTCCGAATCAAGGAAACAGATCAGGTCGCCCCGGGCGGCCCGGATGCCCACGTTCCTGGCGGCAGCCGCTCCCCTGTTGTCCTGGTACATATAGAAAAGGGGAAAGGGGGCCTCCCGGGCCAGGGCCACAACCAACCGCCGGGTGTCATCCGTTGAACCGTCGTCAACCACGATCAATTCAGCCGGGGCCAGCGTCTGGCTGCAAACCGACCTGACGGCCTGTTCGAGAAAAGCGCCGCGATTGTGGGTGGGAATGATGACTGAAATCAAATCCTGTTGCATGTTCACCTGTTGATTGACGACCGCTGCTCCTGCCTTCTCCGGAACGGCTGGAATCCGGAGCACCGCGGCGGCGGCCCGCCGCCGCGTCCCGGGGGCTGATGTCTTCCTCTTGGGCCCGGGTCAGCGCCGGG
>DSAE01000211.1 GCA_011372855.1 Desulfobacteraceae bacterium | reverse complement strand
CAGGATTGGAACCCTCTGGAAATCGGCCTGCGGCTTTCGTAACAAGGAGCGATTTAGGACGGTGATTCTTTTTCATCTCGGTGGACTCGACCTCTACCCGGTTACCCACTGACTTCCCGGAAGGACCCAAAATGACCGACCCCCCCGGCCGCGGCATGGATGAGGATTTTCCGTCCCGCCCGCAGGTGGGCCAGATCAAAGAGGGACTGCCAGGCGGTCAGGGCGGCAAGCGGGACCGCGGCGGCGTGGTCGTAATCCAAACTGTCGGGCTTCAGGGTGACCTCCGAGGCCTTGACAACAATGTATTCCGCATAGGCGCCGTTGCGCAGGATGGACGGCAGGGCATAGACGCCGTCACCGGGCTCCAGGCCCACGACGGCGGGACCTTTCTCTTCTATGACGCCCGCGACATCCCAGCCGGGGACCAGGGGAAGGCTGATCTTTTCGCGCATGTATCCTTCCCGGATTTTCCAGTCAACCGGGTTGACGCCGGCGGCCAGGACCCTTATCAGCACTTCATCGGCGGCCGGGACCGGCCTGGGGGCATCCTCATACGCCAGCACCTCCGGACCGCCGAAGGCATGCATCCGAATCGCTTTCATCGTCTCCATGGCTGTCCTCCATTTCTGAAACATCCCTGTCCGCAGGGCGGGGCGGGGAAAATTTTCCACCGTCTCCACCCGGAGAACCTGAGGGCCGCTATTCGCCCTGATTTTCAGCGCCGGCTTCCTCCTCGGAGCTGCTGCTGTACCAGCGGAACTTGCCCGCCAGCTCCAGGACCTTGAGCTGCACCGCATGGTTGACGGTGCCCTCGGGATAAGTGCCGTCCTCCAGCTGTTCGCCGGCCTCGGTGCCGGTGAGCAGGGAAATGCCCTGATCTATGGTGGCGACGGCGTAAATATGGAACCGGCCGTTGCGGACCTCTTCCACGATTTCATCACGGAGCATGAGGTGCTTGACGTTGCTTGCGGGGATGAGCACTCCCTGGGTGCCGCTGAACCCCTTGGCCTTGCAGACGGCGAAGAATCCTTCAATTTTTTCATTCACCCCGCCGATGGCCTGCACCTCGCCCCGCTGGTTCACCGACCCGGTCACCGCCAGGTCCTGCCGGATGGGCAGTCCGGAAAGACTGGACAGCAGGGCGTAGAGTTCGGTGGAAGAGGCGCTGTCGCCCTCAACTCCCTCGTAGAGCTGTTCAAAGGTGATGCTGGCGGAGAAGGCCAGGGGCACGTCTCCGGCATATTTGCCGCCCAGGTAGCCGCCCAGGATCAGGCTGCCTTTATTGTGGATAGGTCCCCCGAGTTCGGTCTCGCGGTCAATGCTGAGAATGCCCTTGCTGCCCACAAAGGTGCGGGCCGTGATTCTTGAGGGCTTGCCGAAACTGTAGTCCCCGAGGGACAGGACCGATATCCCGTTGACCTGACCCACCACCGCGTCCCTGGTGTCGATGAGGATGGTTTCTTCCTCGATCATGTCCTGGACGATTTTTTCAATGCGATTGCTGCGGTAAATTTTTTCATCAATCGCCCTGGCGACATCGGCGGCGGTGACCAGGCTGCGGTTGTTCTCCTCGGCCCAGAAGGAAGCCTCCCTGATGATATCGGCCATCCGGCCGAACACGGTGATCAGTTTCTTCTGATGGGAGACGAGCCGGGCGCTGTAGCCGATGATGCTGCAGACGCCGTCGGGGGAGAAATGGTTCAGCTTTTCCTCCCGGCAGAGATTGGCGATGAACTGGGCATACTGCCTGGCGCTTTCATCGGTCCAGGGCGTCCAGCTGCCGAAGTCGGCCTTGACCTTGAAGAGCTTGGGAAAATCGGGATCCAGGTTGTAGAGCAGGTAATAGAGATAGGGATCGCCGATGACGATCACCTTGATGTCCAGGGGAATGGGCTCCGGCTCCAGGGTGCGGGTGGTCATGAAGCCGAAGGCCTTTTCCAGGCTTTCGATGACCACTTCCTGGTTTTTCAATGCCCGTTTGAGGATTTCCCAGGCCATGGGCTTGGTCAGCAGTTCAAAGGCGTCGAGCAGCAGGTAGCCGCCGTTGGCCTTGTGCAGGGCGCCGCTTTTTATCATGCGGAAGTTGGTGACCAGGGCGCCGAATTTCCCCTGGTATTCCACCCGACCGAGCAGATTGGCGGAGGTGGGGTTTTTTTCAAAGACGATGGGCGCGCCCTTGGTGGTGCCGTTGTCAACAATGAGATTGCCCCGATATTCATCAAAGGTCACCTGCTCCTGCATCATGGACATGAACTGCCGCTGTTCCGGGGGGGCCTCCTCGATTTTCTTCAAATGTTTGAAGGGGGCGACATCCTTGAGCAGGTTGGCGCGGGCGGCATCCAGAAAGGCGACGACATTGTCGAAATCGGCGTACTTTTCCTTCAGTTCATTGAGGATGTGATCAATGGTCAGGCGCACGACCTTGCGGTCAATCTCCATTACCTCCTTTCTGGCCTCTTTCTGCAGTTCCTGGGCCCTGCGCATGGTGTTCTTGATTTCCTCCTCCAGGAGTTTTCCGTTCTTTTCGAACTCCTGACGGGTGGGTTCATCAAGTTCCTTCATCTGGTCCTGGGTAACCGGTTCCCCGCCCATCACCGGGATGATGCCGATGCCGTCGGGTCCCTGCAGCAGCCGGAAGCCGGCTTCCTTGACCTTTTGTTCCAGGTTCTCGAACAGCTCCTGGCTTTTCTGGTTCAGGCGGTTCTTGCTTTCCTGAAGCTGCTGTTCATACGCTGAGCTTTCAAAGGCCTTGGGAACCTCGGTCTGCAGCTCCCTGACCAGACGGTCCAGGTCATCCCGCAGCTCGCGCCCGGTGCCCGCCGGCAGCCTGAGCGCCTTGGGGTTGTCGCTGTCGCTGAAATTGTTGACGTAGAGCCAGTCGTCCGGCACGGATTTGGACTCGGCGTCCGTGGCCAGGAATTTTTTGATGATGGTTTTCTTGCCGGTGCCCACCGGGCCCAGGGCATACATGTGATAGCCCTGGCTCCTGATGTTGACGCCGAAGGAAATTGAGCGCAGGGCCCTTTCCTGGCCGATTATGATTTCGAGGGGTTCCAGTTCCTCGGTGCTGCGGAAGTCGAACATCGACGGTGCCGGTTCATGCCGGAGCTGCTCCGGGGAAAGTTTGTCAGCCTGGTCGGCCATACGGGTCCTCCTGTTTGTTGCGCAGCAGGGCTGCAGCGGTTATATGGGTGTATGTGCGTATACGGGGATCGGGGCGGCCCTGTTCATTGCCGCGGCAGTTTGCGGGATGGGCAGCCGCAGCGCATTGATTCCCGGCCGGGGCCCGTTCTTTTCATGGACCTGTCGGCATCCCCCCGCCATATGGGTCAGTCAGCCGCACGGTCCCGCGGCGTGTCCCGGCCGCCGGCCGTTACCTCGTTCAGGGTCCTGAGAAAGGTCTCACGCAAGGGACCCCCAAGGGATACGGCCTGTCGCGCGGCCTGCTCCGCTTCTTGGTACTGCCCGGTCTCCAGCAGGACCTGGGCCAGGTTGTTGCAGGCAATCCCCGATGCCGGCTGGACCCGGATCGCCTCGCGAAAGGCAGCGGCCGCGCCGGCCGGATCACCGAGCCGGTGGCGGGTGTTTCCCAGGCCGATCCAGGCGTTGTGGCTGTGGGGCCACAGTTGGGCTGCCTTGCCGTAGGCGACGGCGGCGGCCTGCCACTGCCAGGCCCGTTCCAGTCCGACAATCGCCTCCAGCCATTTTTCCTCGTCCGGGCGGGCCACGGTCTCCGACGGAGGCAGGACCGACAGGGCCCAGTAGTCGCTGCGCTTCCACAGTTTGTCGAACAGGCGCAATGACATCTGTTCCGCGGCCTTTGTCCCCGAATGGAGGGTAAGCGCCCCTCCGTTCCTGTCGTAGCCGATGACAACGGCGTAGTGCCATTGCGGGTACCAGGAAAAGGCGAGGTTCAGCAGGACAATGACCGGCCGGCCGGCGGCGATTTCGGCCAGCAGCAGGTCCGGTCCGTGAAAGGGATAGGCCAGCCGTCCGTGGCGGCGGGATGCGGCGATGAGATCGCTCTGCAGGCTTCCCTTTCTTTTCGAGGTGTACGTAGCCGCAACGAGATCTTCGGGCTGCACGCTGAGCCCGCTCCAGGAAAGAACCATGGCCAGGGCGGCCGGGCCGCATTGATTCTTTTCCTGGGGGTAAAACGGCACACCCTCCACCCGGGCCTGATCAGGGAAACGGGCTGTGCTCCGCAGCGATTCCTCCAGGGCCACGCCCCCGCAGCCGGCACTCAGAAGGGTTGCCAGCATAAGCAGCAGAGCGGCCGTTATCGGGCCGAGGGGCTGTTCACGCCGCCGCATGCCGGATGGTTTATCTGTTCACAAATGAGAAAACGTGAGTGAGACCCAGAATATCGGTTATCAGCAGCACCAGAAAGACAACCAGAATGGCCCCCACCACTGTTCCGACGCCGTTTCCGCCCGCGGGGAGCTGGTCGATGTTCCGGGCCAGGCGCAGAACTTCCTCGTCGGACAAGGCGTTGACCCGTTTCACGGCTTCTGCCACGTCAACCCCCTGCCGCTCCATGGTCTGCCGGACATCCATTCTTTCGAGAAAGGCGGCCACCGTGGTGCGGCTGTTCTCCTTTCCGGTCAGGGCTATGGCTGTCTCCGTGGATATCATTTCGGCCCTGGCGGTCTGAGCGGCGAAATTGAGCAGCAGAAAAGAAATGATCAGAACGATACTCATGGGTTGGGCGATTCGTTGCAGCATGTCTCCTCCTTAACCTGTTGTGGATGTCGCGGATTTTTCCGGCCCCGCGGATTGTCGGCCGTTGTTCTCAATTCCGGCGGCGCCCGCTGTCCCGTCTGTTCCGGGTGGCGTTGGGCGTCCGGCGCCGGCATGAATGCATGGCCGGCGATGAAGGAAATATTCTACCTTCTTCGCCGCAGGTGTCAAGCATTGGCTGGAGAGCCGAAGGAAACGTTCCCTTCGGTCCGTACCGGCGTCCAGGCGCGGCTCCAGCCTTTTTCTGACAACCCGTTGTCTCCGCCGCCAAAGTGGTTCCTGTTCCATGCATCGTCTAATGCAAAATGGATGCCTGTTGACAATTCGCCGGATCGCAGCTCCGCCGGGGCGGCAATTTGCGGCCGGGTCGGACAGATGCAGACAGCGGCAGCGGGTTTCCGGGCTTACTGCCTGTTTTTCAGTTTGTTCCTGATATAGTCGCTGACCGAAACCTCTTCTGCCTTGGCTTTTTCAGTTATCGCCGTCAACGGAACTTCCACCCGGGCGGCGCTCTTGTGCCCCCCGGCCCCGCCGAGGTCGCCGAAAAGCTGGGCGGCCAGGTTGCCGGCATGCAGGCGGAAGCCGGCGTTCCTGATGATGATGATAAGTTTCTGGCCATAAATGCCCGAGACAAAGCACCAACTGGTTTCCGCCATTTTGAGAAAGAAATCGGCGATGATCACCAGGGCGTCCGGATCGTCAATCCGTCCCATGTGGATGTACACGGTATTGCCGATGAACTCGAGATGCTCGAAGGCGGAGCGGAAGTCCTCCAGGTTCCCTTTGTTGATTTCCGAGGACTCGATTTTCTTGATGATGTTGAGGTTGACAAAGGGATAGAGGTACTTGAAGGCCTTGATATCATTGGCGGTCGAGGCGCGGGCGAAATTATCCGTGTCGGTCTTGATCCCGTAAAACAGGGCCGTGGCCAGCCTGGCCGAGGGTTTGATGCCGGCGGCCCGAAGGTATTCGGTAAGCATGGAGGAGGTGGCCCCGTAGTTGTCGCGGATGTCAATGTAGGGGGCCTCCAGGTCGGGAGTGACGGGGTGGTGGTCGATGATGATGTCGAATTGAACCTTGGCGAACCTGGGGTGATGCCCGGGCTGGCCGTCCACGATTGCCCATTTCGTTATCTTGGAAATGTCGGCCCGGTTGACATAGGGTACGTGCAGGCGGAGGAGCTTGACCATCGCCAGGTTGTCGGACCGCTTGATGGCATTGACCCGGCAGATGACGGTTTTTCTGATTTTGCGCCAGAACAGTCTTTTCAGGGCCAGGGCGCTGGCCATGGCATCAGGATCGGCATTGATCATGATGCCGAGAACGTCATCCCCGGCAACGATTTGAGTCAGTTGCTCATACCTTTTCTTCTGGGTGGCGGCAAGGGAGGATGGTTTCATGTTCCTGCCGGAGGTTCAGGCTTCGTTTTCCGTTCGGGAGAGAGAATTGCGGCTCCATGCTCTTGCATGGCTCAGATAGTACAGCATGTCGTGACATAAATTAAGTATTTATTTACGCCCGCCCACTGAATGCAGGGCAGCGGGAGAAAAACCGCCGGACTCCGCAGCGGGTCCGCGGCGGAAATGCGCCCGGTATTCACAGGGCCGCGTCACTTATGAGCTGATCTTATCGAGTTTACAACTTTTTCTGAAAAAGCTGGTTTTTCTTCGTGCGATTTTATATAATGAGGCATGGGAGAAGAACTTCATGCCGTAGCCTTT
>DSAE01000251.1 GCA_011372855.1 Desulfobacteraceae bacterium | reverse complement strand
TTTTGGTTCGTTTTCTTTGGGCAAGCAAAGAAAATGAACAATAAAATCAATAGATAATTGACATCTTGACAGGTGTTATTCTCCTCATTCGGCCCCGCAACGCGGGGTGGGGCGCTGCCGACTCCCTGAGCAGCCGGGCATCACGGCTCCCTGTACACCGGGCAGGGACGGGCCGGGTCATAGTTCCGGTAGATCGGGTCGCCGATTTCCTCATGACAGGGAAGGCACAGCCCGACCCGCAGGATGCGGCGGAGTTCCTCGCCGTTGAAGGGCCGCAGGCTGTCCCGTGAACCGTGCTGCAGCGGCGTGCCGTCGATGGTGACGAAGGTGTCGAGCCCCACCGTCCCGCCGGGCAGGGTGTCGATCCCCCGGTCGACCGGGTAAAACTTCCACTCGCCGTTTTCCCTGGTTACGGTCCCTTCCCCGAGGCCGACTGTTTTGGGGGAGGCGTGACAGTCCGGGCAGGTCCGCCCCTTGGTCTGGGTGGTGTGGGGATTGATGGCGGCCATGGTGAAACGGTTGAATCCGCCTTTGATTTTCCCCTCTTCGTCGATGAGGGTCACCACGTCCTGGCAGCCCGGGGTGACGATGACCACCTCGTCATTCCATACCGCCAGCATGGGTTTCTCGTAGCGGAGGTAGGAACGGCCTTCCTCCCACCAGCCGGGGGTTTCTTCCAGGGTCAGTTTGTCCAGGTGGGTTTCCCCCGCATCCCGCTTGACGTGACAACCGTAGCATTGCGGCACCCAGGTTGAATGGCAGGATTCGCAGGTCAACCGCTTGTGACCCGGGTACAGGCAGGCATCCTCTCTGGGCAGGTTCAGGGGCCGTTCCTTGCCGTCATTCTTGCCCGTCAGCACGTACCGGTCCCCTTTTTGGACAATATTGTTTGCCTGCATGTTTTTGCGGGTGGTGCCGGGGTTAGTGGAATGGCACATTTCACAGCTGATTTCAAGCTGTTCCTCGTAATGGGCGTACCTGGTGCCGTCGCCCATGATCTCGTCCCTGGTATGGCAGTCGATGCAGCTCATGCCTTTTTGGTGATGGACATCCTCGGCGATTTCCAGGTAAAAACGGTCTCCGGCCAGCCGCCTGGAAGAATGGGTTCCGTTTTCGTAGGGAGTGCCGTAGCCTTCGGACTCGTACTTGCCGACATAGGACAGGCCGATCCGGCCGCTGCGGTTATGACAGCGGATGCAGTTGTCTTCGGAGATTTTTTTGGTGATCAGCGGGTGGGGCTTTTTGCCCTCCGCGTCAGCCACGTAGCCGGATCGGTCAAACGAGGTGACCGTGGTCAGGGAGGCGCCCTCGGGCAGGGCAAAGTGGCAGGCGGTGCAGCCGCCGCCCTTTTCACTGAAGAACAGCGGGGCGCCGGGGATGTCGTTTTTCTGCTTCCACAGGTGGCAGGTGGCGCACAGCTTCCTGAAGTAGTCGATGGCCAGCGAGGTTTCGCCGCTTTCCAGAAGCTGATCGACGGAATAGTCTCCATCCTGGGTTTCGGCCTCGCCCCAGTAGTGGAGGAGGGTGGCCAGAATACCGCGGTTGGTGGCCATCAGGGAGTTCTTCACCTTATGGGGATCCGCCGGGTGACAACCCTCCATGCCGCAGGTCTGCTCCACAAACCGCAGGTCGCCGGGATCAAGGACCATGCCCTTGTGGGCCGTTTCCTTGTCGATGCTCATGGCGTCCCCGAGATGGCAGGGGGAGCAGCCGATCAGTTTGGCGTCATGGGCCGGGTCGAGTTTTTCCTCGGTATGGCAGGACAGGCACATGTCCACGAAGCCGGAGATGGTCACCGCCGGTTCGGCCGGCCGCTCGGTTGTCTGTTCACGCAGTACCAGATATCCGGTCAGGCCGATGATGACCGGCAGAAAGATCAGGGAGGAGAGAAGCCTGGCTGGGGGTCTGGACATGTATCAGCCCTTGAAGTTCTGAACAATCGGATACCTGCGGCCGGGGCCGAATGCCTTGGTCGTCACCCTGAGGCCGACGGCCGACTGCCTCCGCTTGTATTCATTCAATTTGATCCGCCTGATGATGTCATCGACGACGGGGCGGGCAAAACCTCTGGCCTCGATCTCTCCGGCGGAAAGCTGTTCCTCGAGATAGGCCTGCAGGATCGCGTCGAGTATATCATAAGGCGGCAGGTCGTCCCGGTCAAGCTGGTCCGGCTTGAGTTCGGCGGTCGGCGGCCGGCTGATGATCCGCTCCGGGATGATTTCCCTGTCCCTGTTGACGGCCCGGGCCAGGGCGTAGACCATCTGTTTCGGCACGTCGGCCAGCACCGCCAGGCCGCCGCTCATGTCCCCGTACAGGGTGCAGTAGCCCACGGCCATTTCCGATTTGTTGCCGGTGGACAGCAGCAGGTGGCCGAATTTGTTGGACAGTGCCATCAGCAGGTTGCCGCGGATGCGGGCCTGGATGTTCTGTTCGGTTACATCCTCTGCCAGGCCGCTGAAGAGAGGGGCAAGGGTTTCCCGGTAGGCCTCCATGGTCCGGGCTATGGGGATGATTTCAAGTCCACAGCCAAGGTTGGCGGCCAGCCGGCGGGCGTCGTCGGTGCTTGCCTGCGAGGTGTAGGGTGAGGGCAGGGCGACGGTCAGCACATTTTCCGCGCCCAGCGCCAGGCAGGCGATGACGGCGGTCACCGCGGAATCGATGCCGCCGGACAGGCCCAGCACCGCCGACCGGAATCCGGACTTGTGCAGGTAGTCGCGGACGCCGAGGGTCAGGGCGCTGCAAACCGCGTCGATGGAATCGGCCGGCCAAGGACATTCCCCGCCGGTCTCCAGCTTCTCCGTGTCGACCACCAGCATGTCCTCGACAAACCCGGCGGCGCAGCAGCAATGTCCGCCCGCCGGGGTGATGGCCATGGAGTGGCCGTCAAAGATGAGCGAATCCTGGCCGCCGACCTGGTTGACGTACAGGATCGGCCGGCGGTGGCGGCGGGCAAGCGACGTCAGGATGTTCTTCCGTTCGCCCAGTTTGCCGTGGTGATAGGGGGAGGCCGAAATGTTGACCAGCAGGTCGGGCCTGGATCCCTGCGGAGCGAACATCCTGCTCACCGGGTCCCGGGCGTAGCCCCGGTCCCGATGCCAGATGTCCTCGCAGACGGTCAGGCCGAGGCGCAGTCCCTCCAGCTCGGCAACGGTCGAATCGGAGCCGGGCTCGAAATACCTGGTTTCATCGAACACGTCGTAGGCGGGCAGCAGCTGTTTTCTCGCCCTGGCCGTTTCCGCCGCGTCGTCAACCAGGATGGCTGAATTGTGCAGGGGTTTGCCGCTGCCGGATCGTTCTTCCATCACGCCGAGAATGACGCCGATCCCCCGCAGCCGGGGCAGCAGATCACGCAGGGCGGCGTCATGGGCGGCGATGAAGTCTCCCCGTTCGAGCAGGTCCTGGGGGGGATACCCGCAGAGGCTCAGTTCCGGAAAAATCGCCAGCCGGCAGCCCCTGTTTCTGGCCAGTTCGGCAAAACGGCTGATTTTTGCGCAGTTGGCGGCGAAATCGCCGATCACGGGATTGGTCTGCACCAGGGCTATTTTCATTGCCAGGACCTCATGTCGTGCGTGGGTGAGGAATGGAGTCGGCAGTTGGCAGCAGCCTGCCCCGCACTGCAGGGACGATTGAGGAAAATAACATGTTTGCAACCTTCCTGTATCGGCTGGATGGTTTTTCGATACACATACGAGCGGTCATGTGACAACAGCAATGCACCGGTCAGGGTACCGGATCCATGCCTTCCAGCCGCAGCAGCTTTTTTTTCATCCCCAGGCCGCCGGCAAAGCCTGTCAGGTTCCCGTCGGCGCCGATAACCCGGTGGCAGGGAATGATGAGCGGCAGGGGGTTGGCGTTGGCGGCGCCGCCGACGGCCCTGGCCTTGTTGCGGTGGCCGAGCCGCAGGGCTATGTCTCTGTAGCTCGCGGTCCGGCCGTAGGGGATTTTGCCGATCTCCTCCCAGACCCGAAGCCGAAAGGGGGTGCCGGTCAGGGACAGGGGCAGGGAAAACACGGTCCGGCGGCCGTCCAGGTATTCCATGATCTGCCGTGCCGCCTCGTCAAGAATCTGGTTCCTGCCCGCATCCGGATACCAGGAAGACAGTTCCCTGCGTTCGGTCCCGGGAAGGACGATTCCGGTCAGGCCCCGGCCGTCGGCAAAAAGGGTCACCCTGCCGAGGGGCGTGTCGATGGAGCTTGAGTAGATGTTCACCGTGATCATGGTTCAGTTTCTCCTGGTTGCGGCCCGCATGAAGTTGAGCCAGATGGGAGCGGCGGCCTCGCCCCCGGTTTCCCCCCGCCCCAGGGATTTGCCCCGGTCATGGCCGACCCAGACACCGGCGAGCAGTCCAGGGGTAAAGCCGATGAACCATCCGTCCCGGTTGTCGTCGGTGGTGCCCGTTTTACCGGCGCTGTCCGGCAGTCCCCGGGCCTTTTGCCCGGTTCCCCGGCTGATGACCTCTTCCAGCAGGTCGGCAACCAGCCGGGCGGTGGAACTGCTGATGACCTGTTTCGGCTGGGGATTGGTCCAGGGGAGGGGATTGCCATGCCGGTCCCGCACTGCGGTGATACAGACCGGGGGCATGAATTTTCCCCCGTTGGCAAAGACGGTGTAGGCGCCGGTCATTTCCAGCACGGAAACCGGAGAGGCGCCGAGGGCGAGGGTCAGTTCCGGTTCCAGCCGGGAGGTGATGCCGAGATTTTCGGCCAGTCTCACCACCTCGCCCACCCCGGTTTGCCGGAGCAGCTTGATGGTGACAATGTTGCGGGAAAAAACCAGGCCGTCGCGCAGGGTGGTCGGCCCGTAATGGTGTCGGTTCCAGTTCCGGGGGGTCCAGGAAGAACCGTCTGGGTTGCTGATGGTCAGCGGCGAATCGTCAATGAGCAGATCGGGCCGCAGGCCTTTTTCAAAAGCGGCGGTGTAGATCAGGGGCTTGAAGACTGAACCGGGCTGTCTTTTTGCCTGGACGGCCCTGTTGAAGGGGCTGGCGTTGAAGTCCGTTCCCCCGGTCATGGCCCTGATGCGCCCGGTTTTGGGCTCAATGGCCACCAGGGCCGCCTGCGGCCCGGATGGGTCGCGAAGCCGCTGCTGAATGGATGCCGATCCTTCCCTGACGGTCCTGACCGCCTGCTCCTGCAGAAAGGGGTCAATGGTGGTCGTGACCGTCAGCCCTTCGTACAGCAGCTGTTCGGCCCCGAATTTCTTTTCAAGCTCCTGCCGCACATACTGGGTAAAATAACCGTACAGGTCGTGCTGCCTGCCGGGATCATGGAAACGCAGCTTGCGCTGAAATGCATGCCGGGCCTCATCGGGGGAGATATATCCCTCATCGGCCATCCGGTTGAGCACATACCGCTGCCGGGTCCGGGCTTCATCAAAATGGGTCAGGGGGGAATAGCGTGAGGGCGACTGGGGAAGACCGGCCAGCAGGGCTATCTCGGCCAGTTCCAGCTGGTCCGCCCGTTTGTTGAAATAGGTCCGGGCAGCGGCCTCGACGCCGTAGGCCCCTTCACCGAGGTATATTTCGCTCAGGTAAATGGCGAGGATGTCCTCCTTGCTCAGCATCTTGTCCAGGCGATAGGCCAGGAGGGCCTCCTTGATTTTGCGGGAGTAGCTCTTTTCCCGGGTCAGCATCAGGGAGCGCGTTACCTGCTGGGTTATCGTGCTGCCCCCCTGGGCGCGGTGGCCCGATTGCAGGTTGCGGACCAGGGCCCGGAAGATGGACCAGGCGTCCAGACCGCCATGATCCCAGTACCGACCGTCTTCGGCGGCCACAAAGGCCTGGGGAATGAGCGGATTCATCTCTTCGTAGCGCAGGACGACGCGGTTCTGTTCGTAGATCGCATCGATGAAATTGCCCCGGTTGTCAAGGAGGGTGGTGGCGACGGGCGGCCGGTAGTCGTCAAAGGTCCTGATGTCGGGAACATTCAGGGAAAGGAACCAGCCCAGGCCGCTGCCGATGAGCAGGGTGGCGATGCCGGCGGCAATCAGGAGAAAGGTTATGATGTCGTTGTGGTTGCGCGGCCGTGATCGGCTGCCGCGGCTTCGTTTTGCGGGTTTTCCCGGCGGTTTTTTTCTTGCAGCCACGAAAAGGTCTCTAACGGTTGCCGGTTGAGGTTTACGGATGCGACCGGGGGGTACATGGTGTATAGTTACGGTTCCTGCGGGGCCGGTTTTCTGCTCGTTATTCTATATTACGTTTTGCGCTTGGGGACAAGCTGTGTCTAAAATCCGTATTCTTTCTGAACACCTTGCCAACCAGATAGCGGCCGGGGAAGTGGTCGAACGGCCCGCCTCGGTGGTCAAGGAGCTGGTGGAGAACAGCCTTGATGCCGGCGCGGGGCGGATATCCGTCCAGGTCGAGGGCAGCGGCACCCGGCTGATCAGGGTGATTGACGACGGTGAAGGGATGGACGCGGACGACGTCCTGCTTTCCCTGGAGCGCCACGCGACCAGTAAGCTGGGC
>DSAE01000111.1 GCA_011372855.1 Desulfobacteraceae bacterium | reverse complement strand
TATTTTTGATTTTCATGGTTTCGCCGCTGGTCGAGGGGCCGATGATGGCAAAAACCTTGTCCTCTTCGATCAACTGCTTGGCAAAGGAAATGGCTTTTTCGGGATTGCCCCCGGAATCCTTGATGATCAGTTCGATGGTGTTGCCGTTGATCCCTCCCCTGGCATTCAATTCCTCGGTCAGCATGCGCAGGGTGTTGGCCTCGGGCACACCGAGAAACGACGGGCCGGTTTCAGCCAGGATCGCCCCGACCTTGATGGTGTCGGCCACCGCCGCCTGCAGGGCGGGCACTGCCAGCATACCGGCGGCAGCGACGGCCACGATTGCTTTTTTGAACATGTTTTTCACCGCTTTTCCTCCTTATTTAAGATAACGCATAAGCGGGGAGAAACCATCTCCCCCCCCAATTCACTCACCGGCAAGAGTTATAACGCGCAGACCTGCGCACCGCTCAGGATGGTAAACTTGTCCTTCTGCAACGCCGCAATCGCTCTGTCCATGTCGTCAAAACGGAAAATGAGCACGGCGTTCTCCCCGCTTTTATTGACAAAGGCATACATGTACTCGACATTGATCCCGGCCGCCTCGATGGTCTTGAGCACCCCGGCCAGCCCGCCGCAGCGGTCCGGCACCTCAACGGCGATCACATTGGTCTTGCCGACGGTAAAGCCGTTTTCCTTCAGAACCTTTTTGGCCTCGTCGACCTTGTCGACAATGAGCCGCAGGATACCGAAGTCGGCGGTATCGGCAACCGACAGGGCCCTGATGTTGATGTTGTTCTGCGCCAGGACGTGGGTAATTTCCGCCAGGCGGCCGGACTTGTTTTCCAGAAAAACGGCTATCTGTTCAACTCTCATGGCTCTTCTCCTGTACTTGATCGTTGCAGCTCTTACAGCCTGCGGTTGTCGATGACCCTGCGGGCCTTGCCTTCGCTGCGCTGGATCGTCCGCGGCTCCACCAGTTTAACGGTACAGGTGACGCCGAGCAGATCCTTGATTTCAGCCTGAATTCTCCGGCTCAGCCCTTCCAGGACCTTGACCTCGTCGTGGAATATTTTCTCGCTGACCTCGACCAGGACATCCATGGTGTCGAGGTTGCCTTCCCGGTTCACTTCAATCTGGTAATGGGGTTCGACACCCTCGATGCCCATGAGGACGTGCTCCACCTGGGACGGAAAGACATTGACCCCGCGGATGATGAGCATGTCGTCGGTCCGGCCCGTCACTTTCGCCATCCGCACCAGGGTGCGGCCGCAGCGGCACTGCTCGACAAACAGCCGGGAAAGATCCTTGGTCCGGTAGCGGATGATCGGGAAGGCCTCCTTGGTCAGGGTGGTGAACACCAGTTCACCCTGCTCGCCCGGCGGAAGCGGCTCAAAGGTATCGGGGTCGACGATCTCCGGCAGAAAATGGTCCTCGAGCACATGCATCCCCTGGTCGCTCTCCGGACACTCCATGGCCACCCCCGGGCCGATGACTTCGCTGAGACCATAGATATCCAGCGCCCGAATCCCGAGTTTGCGCTCAACCTCCTCCCGCATGTTCACGCTCCAGGGCTCGGCGCCGTGGATGCCCACCCGCAGCTTCAGCTGGTCGAGGGTGACGCCGACATCGGTCATGGCATCGGCGAGGTTGAGCGCGTAGGAAGGCGTGGAAAGGAGAACCGTTGATCCGAAATCCCGCATGATGGTGATCTGCCGCTTGGTATTGCCCCCGGAAACCGGAATGACCGTCGCCCCGAGCCGCTCGGCGCCGTAATGGGCCCCGAGCCCGCCGGTGAACAGGCCGTAGCCGTAGGCATTCTGCACCATGTCCCCCCTTGTCAC
The DNA here is from genome assembly GCA_011372855.1 of Desulfobacteraceae bacterium. Taxonomy (GTDB): domain Bacteria; phylum Desulfobacterota; class Desulfobulbia; order Desulfobulbales; family Desulfobulbaceae; genus UBA10518. The sequence continues at coordinate 4,659 of DSAE01000111.1, read as the reverse complement.
CCCCCCATCGCCAGACACCGGGCCATGACATCCGCCCAGACCCCGATGTCGGCGGCGGTATAGCCGACCACCGTCGGCTTGCCCGTGGTCCCCGAGGAGGCGTGCACCCGGACGACATCGTCCAGCGGCACGGTGAACAGGCCGAAGGGATAATTGTCCCGCAGATCATCCTTGGTGGTGAACGGCAGCCGGCGCAGGTCGGCCAGGGAGCGGATGTCGCCGGGCCTGACCCCGGCCCTGTCCATCTTCTCCCGGTACGGCCGGACCCGCTCGTACACCCTGGCCACCAGTTTCTGCAGCCGTCGCAACTGAATGGATTCAATACCCTGGCGGGGCAGTTTTTCCAGCTCCTCAATCCCCATCATGTTCATCCTGTCACCTTTTTTTATCATGGCGTCGCGAGGCGTAGACCAGGTCGCGGCCGGCGGCAAAAGCCTTCCTGTTCACTTTCCGAAACCCTTTCTTCATCCTCTGATCGATAACATCGAGAAAAATCCCGGGGCTGACCGCCAGAAAATTGGACATGGCGCCGACCATGACCACGTTGGCCGTCCGGATTTCCCCTATCTCCCGGGCAACCGCGAACGCATCGACAGCCACCACGTGAATGTGCCGGGCGCGCAATTCCTCAAGGATGTTGTCGGGATAGGAGGCCCTGCCGGTGGCCACCGCCGGCGGCAGTATCTTCTGGGTATTGACGACCACCGCGCTGTCCCGGTGCAGATAGGGCAGATAGCGCACCGCCTCCAGTTCCTCGAAGGCCACCTGGATGTCGGCGGTGCCCGGTTCAATCAGGGGGGAGTAAACCCGCTCCCCGTACTTGAGGTGGGCGACCACCGACCCGCCCCGTTGCGCCATGCCGTGCACTTCGCTTTTCTTGACATCATAGCCCGCCGCCAGCTGGGCATAGGCGGTCAGCTCGCTGGCCAGCAGAATTCCCTGGCCGCCGACGCCGGTGAAGAGGATATTGCCGCTCTGTTTCATCCCTCATCCTCCACGGCGGTGATGGCGTCAAACTTACAGAGGGCCGCGCACTGGCCGCACCCGTTGCACAGGACCTCGGTAATCATGGAAAAGCCTTTCTGCTTCGATCTGTAGCCCCTCTCCACTGCTTCCTCCGGCGTCAGCGGATGCCAGCTTATTGCCGGACAGCCGATCCTGATGCAGGCCATGCAGCCCGTGCAGTTTTCCGTTACGGTCCGATAGACCGGTTTTTTCCGTTTCACTTCCGAAGGGAGGAGGACGCACGGCGCCCGGCTGATGACCACGGAGGTTTTTCCCCTGGCGATCTCCTTTTTCAGCACCTTTCCGGTTGCCTCAATGTCATGGGGATTGACCACCGTAACCCGTTTGACGCCGATGGCCCGGCACAGTTTCTCCAGGTTGACGGCCTGGGCCGGCTCACCCTTGATATTGGCCCCGGAAGCCGGGTTGTGCTGATGGCCGGTCATGGCGGTGATGCGGTTGTCGAGAATAATGACCAGGGAATAGCTGTCGTTATACACCGAGTTGATCAGGCCGGTGATGCCGGAATGAATGAACGTCGAATCGCCGATGACGGCGACGATCCTCCCTTTCCCCTTTTCACCCAGGGCCTTGGCCATGCCGTGGGCCATGCCGATGGACGCCCCCATGCAGACGCAGGCGTCCATGGCCGAAAGCGGCGGCAGGGCAGCCAGGGTATAACAGCCGATGTCCCCGGAGACAAAAACATCCTTCATCCGCGACAGGCAGTAAAAAAGCCCGCGGTGGGGGCAGCCGGCACACATATTGGGCGGCCGCATGGGCAGTTCAATGGGGTCGAAAAGTTCGCCGACCTTGTCAGGTTCTATGGCTTGGCGGACAATGAAGGAGTTGAGTTCTCCCCGGGAGGGGATCAGATCCTTGCCCCGGCAGGGGACCCCCATGGCCTTGATGTGGGTCTCCAGAAAGGGATCGAGCTCCTCGACCACGATCAGTTCATCGACCCCGGCGGCGAAATCGCGGATCTTTTCCCCCGGCAGGGGCCAGACCATGCCCAGCTTGAGGACGGCCGCTTCCGGGAACGCCTCCTTGACATAATTGTAGGACGTCCCTGCGGTGATGAACGCCCTGGCCGTGGCTCCCGGCTCGATCCTGTTTTCCCCCAGGGTTTCCGCCAGTTCCCGCAAATCGGTCATCCGCTGCTCAATGGCGGCCCGGCGGGTCCGGGCCGGCCCGGGCAGCATGACGAATTTGCCCGGCACCTTTTCCATGGACGCCTCTGCGAGGCCGATCCGTTTCCCCGTCGCCACCACGCCCTTGACGTGGGCGATTCTGGTCGTGATCCGGAAGAGCACCGGGGTGTCGTAGCGTTCGCTCACCTCAAAGGCCCGGGCCAGCATTTCCCTGGCCTCGGCCGGGTCCGAGGGCTCGAACATGGGCAATTTGGCGGCAAAGGCGTAATTGCGGTTGTCCTGCTCATTCTGGGAGCTGTGCATCTCCGGATCATCGGCGGTGATCACCACCAGCCCCCCCCGCACTCCCGTATAGGAGGCGGTGAACAGCGGATCCGAGGCCACGTTCAATCCCACATGCTTCATGGTCGCCAGGGCCCGAACCCCGGCAAAGGAAGCCCCGAGAGCCACTTCCAGGGCCACCTTTTCATTGGGCGCCCATTCGGTGTAGACGCCCTCATACGAGCAGAGATTTTCAAGGATTTCCGTCGACGGCGTCCCCGGATAACCGGAGGCCACCTGCACGCCGGCTTCCCAGGCGCCCAGGGCAATGGCCTCGTTGCCGGAAAGCCAGAGTCGGTCGGTTTTTGTCACACTCACCTTCAATTCCCCCGCCTTACCTGGATTCCGGCTCTTCAAATTCGAACGGATAGATGACCACCGTGGACTGGTTCCCGGTCAGGGATTCCAGAGTCCCGGTGTTGAGGACCACGCCGATGAAGAGTTCGTCCATATCGTCCGCTTTCGGCTTCATGGCCGCCAGGGACTTGACCTGATAATCAACCACGTAGCCGTCGATCTTTCTGGTCCGCCACATCTCCTCCAGTCCCAGGCCGTTCCATCGCAGCCCGACCATGGTGCCGCTGGTGTACCGCACCATCCTGGGGACGACGGCAGTCAGGGTCTCCGGATTGCGGTTGACGATGATATCATCGATCCCGTCGCGATCGACATCGGTGACCAGAATTCGGGACGGGACATATGTGTGCCTGTACAGCTCGCCCACCCCGTCAACGATATCGGCCCGTGAATAATTCGTTCCGGGCCGGATGTCGGGGTCGCCGCCGATGTAGCGCTTGGTGCCGCCGAACCGTTCCTGGCTCTTCCAGATGACCGAGCCGTTTCTGATCAACTGCAGTTTAAAGGAATCATCCAGGGCCACAATGTCTTGCTGTCCGTCGCCGTCCACGTCGGCATAGGCGAAATTGAACACATTGACCTTGGCGGGGATGGGCAGCTGCTCCTGCATGGAAAGCTTCCCGTCCCGCAGTGACAGTTGATAGATCCCGGGAACAATGGGCAGGGGGCCCGCCGCCTGTCCCACGAGCACCGGGCCGGTGCCCGGAATATTGATGGGCCTGATGTACCAGCGGGCTTCGGAGAAAAGGTCGACAAACTGTTTGCCGTCCCATTCCACCCCTCTGGATCCAGGCAGGGAAGGATCCGAGGCGCTGATGTAGATCTCGGCCCTGCCGTTGCCGTCCAGATCGGCGGCATTGACGCTGTGGACATGATACCTGTTGCCCATCGCGATGGTGCCGATAAGGTTAAGGCGGGTGCCGTCCCTCTTGAAAACATGCACCGCGGTCTTTTCGGCGATGATGACTTCCGGTTGGCCGTCTCCGTCAATGTCCCCCAGGTCGATGCCCCGGATCTCCATGTCGAAATTTCTGGTCTTGGTGAAGTTCCGCCGGGAGCTGAGTCCGTACCCGCCGCCGGTGGTCATGAACGTCTTGTCCGGGTGGACCGTGGTGAATTCCGAAGCGCCCTGGGCCGGGGACGCCGCCGCCTGCGCCGGCATCATGGCGGCGGGACGCTTCCCGTCGAACAGCCGTTCAATAATGTCCCAGGCCAGGGAATCGACGGACTGCATGATCTGGTCGTTTGTCATGGCGGAAGCGTAGAATTGCTGTTCGGCACCCTCGGGAGGCGCCGCCGCCGAAAATACCCGGGCATCTATGGAAATGCCGCCGCCCAGGGCGGTGATGGAGCCGTGGATCAGGTAATCGGCCCCGAGACGTCGGGCAACCTCACGCACGGCGGCGGGATCGATACTGCCGCCGGCCGCCCTCAGGGCCTCGTCCACCTTGCTGTTGGCGACCATGACCGCGCCGGCCTCAACCCGAAGCCGGCTGCCGAGGATATCCCGCAGCCCCTCCCGCAGGTACTGCATCTCCGGCGGAGCGTTGAGGGAAAAAGGCAGGACGGCGACGGATTTGCCGGTCTGTTCGGCCGTTGTGGCAGCCGCCGGGAAAACACCGCATAACAGAACAAGCAGGATCAGAGCCCATGTTTTTGTCCGAAAGTTCATTTTCTCTCCGATGTTCATACAGAATGGATGCATTTTCACTTCATATGCCTGATGATCCGGCGCAGTATCATAAATGCCGAACAGGAAATATGTATTACTACTCCAGAAAACCCCCGGCAAGCAAGTTTTTTCCGCCTTTATTCGTTCTCCGGG
>DSAE01000067.1 GCA_011372855.1 Desulfobacteraceae bacterium | reverse complement strand
TGCAGGCCTGGTTTCCGTCAATGGTGACCATTTTTCGCGACATGTGATGAACTCCTTACTCGCTTGGTTTAACTGTTTACCGGCGTGTCCACCGGAAAAGGGAATTACTGGTTGATGTCATGCCTGCTTTGAGGGAAGGTTGTGCAGCTCGTCCTTGCATTCGAAGACGATATGATAATTTTCGAGCTGGGCGATTTCCCTGCTGATTTCCTCAGCCACGTCGTCATCGGCCAGGATGCGGATGGCGACCTGCTTCTTGCCTCCGGTGGTGTCGCTGAAGGAGGTGAGGATGGAGAGGACCCGGGCATTTTTCCTGCGCAGCAGGTCGATTATGCGGGTGGTGGAGCCGGGGGTGTCCGGCATGTCGATGACATACTGGTGAGAGCCGTCCTGGATGCCGGTGGCGTGGATGAAACCCCGGAGAATGTCCGTTTCGCTGAGCAGGCCGACCAGCTTGTTCTCTTCATCAAGGATCATGATCCCGGAAATGCGCTCCTTGAGCATGACCAGGGCCGCTTTTTCCAGGGTGTCGTCCTGTTTCAGGCTGATGCATTTGTCCGTCATCACATCCTTGATCTTCATCTCCGAGAGCAGGTAGTACATTTCATGGATGTCGATTTCGGAGGTGGTGGAGGGGGAGGCTTCCTTGAGGTCCCGGTCGGTGACGACCCCGATCAGCTTGTTGTGGGACATGACCGGCAGCCGCCTGATATTGTTTTCCTTCATGATGCGGGTGGCCCGCATGACGGACGTATTGGCGTCAACCGTCAGTATATCGGTGGCCATCCAGTCTTTGATCAGCATGGAATCCTCCTGCTTGTACTCGTTCCTTCATTATTTGCCTGTGCCAGGCGGACGGCAGCCGTCCTGCCGGGTTCCGGCCGTTTCCCTGGCGGCGGGGATAAGTTCCCGGAAAAACACTTGAAAGTGCAGCAATCTCACACTATAAAATATTCAAGATTTTATCGCAAGATTAAACCGTTAATTTCTCCCCGGCAGTGGAGATTTTCCTTGACCTGCCCAAGCCGGGGAGTGGTGCGGCCTGTTTTTCAGAAGGGATGCGTGGGCCGATGGAGGCTGTTCAACCGGAATGAACGGAAAAAAAGATCAGGAACCAATGAAGGGGGCTGTGGATGGGGAAATACTGCCCCTGCTCCGGTGGCTTGAGGGGCGGCGTGATTTTGTCTTCCTCGACACCGCCCGGCCGGACCGGGAAAACCGCCGTTCCCTTCTCTTTACTGAGCCGCGGGAGTGGCTGGTCTGCCCGGGCCGGGACTCTCTGGAGGAGTTCTTCGCCGCCGGGGCCGCCCGTCTGGGGGAGGGAAACTATCTGGCCGGCTGGTTCGCCTACGAGTTCGGCTACCTGATTGAACCGGCCCTGTATTCCCTCTGTGCAGGTGTTCCCGGCCCTTTTGCCGTGCTCGGCGTGTTCGGGAAGCCGTTCGTCATCGATCACGGTGGTGACAGATGCAAAATACCGGCCAGCCTGATCGGTGGTCAGCCGCCCGGAGAGCCGGAGGCGGCGGGAGTCGGGAAGGTGGTGCCCAACATGGGCAGGGAGGAATACCTGCGGGCCGTCCGCCGCATCAGGAACTACATAAGCGCCGGCGACACCTATCAGGTCAATTACACCCTCAAGCTCAGATTCACCCCCCGGGGCCCGGTTTCCTCCCTCTATGCGAACCTCCGCCGCAATCAGCCGGTGCCCTACGGCGCATGGATAAGGGAGGGCGGGCGTGATATCCTCAGCTTTTCCCCGGAACTTTTTTTTCGTACCGTCGGCGACAGGATAACCGTCAGGCCCATGAAAGGCACGATGCGCCGGGGGGCGTCGCTGGAGGACGATATACGGAGGCGTGCCATCCTGGCCGCCGATCTCAAGAACCGGAGCGAAAACGTGATGATCGTCGACCTGCTCCGCAACGATCTGGGAAGGCTTCTGTACCGAACGGGGGGCGGCAGGGTGGAGCCCGGATCACTGTTCGACGTGGAGGTCTATGAGACGGTCCTGCAGATGACGTCCACCGTCGACGGCTTTTCCGCCACCGGCGCAACGCCCCCCCTGCGGGACATCCTGGAGGCCCTTTTTCCCTGCGGGTCGGTGACCGGCGCGCCCAAGATCAGGACCATGGAGATTATCCGGGAGCTGGAAAAGGAGCCTCGGGGGGTGTATTGCGGCGCCCTGGGCTTCTGCGGCCCGGAGGAGGGGGTGTTCAACGTGCCGATCAGGACGGTGGTGCTTGAGGGCGGCAGCGCGGAGATGGGCATTGGTTCCGGCATTGTCCATGATTCCGGGCCGGCGGAGGAATGGCGGGAAAGCTTGCTGAAGGCACGGTTCCTGACCCGTCCCCGCCCCGATTTCCAACTCATCGAGACGCTCCTCTGGCATCCCGGAACGGGGTACTGGCTGCTTGACGAACATATGGAACGGCTGGCCGATTCCGCTGCCTATTTTTTCTTCTCCTTCGACCGGCGGCGGATACTTGACGCCCTCACCCGGGAGATCCGGGGGGCGGACTCCCCCAGGCGGGTGCGGCTGCTCCTGCACCGGGACGGGACCATCACCCTCGGCTCAGCACCGTACAGCGGCCGCCCGGTCGTGCCGGAGGAACGGCCGGAGATAGAGGATCCTCTGCCGGTCGTCCGTTTTTCGGCGGTGCGGACAAATCGGGATAATGTTCACCTCTACCATAAGACCACCGAACGCATCCTGTATGACGCCGAGCGCCGCAAGGCCCTGGATGAGGGCTGCCGCGAGGTTTTGTTCGTCAACCGTGCGGGCGAGGTGACCGAGGGGAGCATTGCCAACATTTTTGTCCGGCGCGGTGGACGGCTGCTGACGCCGCCCGTCGGCTGCGGTCTGCTGGCCGGGACGTTCCGTCGCTACCTGCTCGACCGGGGGCTGGTCGAGGAAAGGATACTGTCCAGGGAGAACGTCCATGGGGCGGATGCCGTCTATGTCGGCAATTCCGTCACCGGACTGGTGCAGGTCCGGGTCCAAAGGAATTCGACCTGAATTATTCTTCCGCTTCCAGGAAGTCCTTTATTTTTTCGTACAGCGATTCGGGGATTTCCCCGCCGTACATGAACGCCGCGGCTTCCTCGCCGGTGATTTGCTGTTTCACTTCCAGGGGCAGGGAGCGAAGAAAGGCGACCCGGTCCGGATCGGGGTTGGGCTTGGTGTCGGGCATGTGAACCTCGTCTGTTGACTCCAGCGTTGAGATACTGTCCTGCCTCTGCTCATACCGGGATTTTGCCGGAAATGCAAGATTACAGTGGCGGGGCGGAGGATATTGTCCCGGCGGCGCCTGGTTCCGGGGGCTGAGGGGGATGATGCGGAAAACCGTTTCCATGTCGCCATATTTCTGTTAGAAATAATACTTTTGAGCAGCTTTTGACCATGAATCCATGACCACGCATACCGAAAAGATCCTGTTCACCATCCAGGAGGAACTGTTCCGCCAGGAGCGGCGCCAGTTGTCTCCCCTGGCAGCTCTGAGCCGCGAGGCGGTCCGGCGCCGCCCCGAGGCGCGCCAGGGGCATCGCCAGCCTTTCGCCCAGGACGCGGACCGTATCCTGCATTCCAAAGCGTATACGAGGTATATTGATAAAACCCAGGTATTTTCCCTGATCGACAACGATCACATAACCCACCGGGTGCTGCATGTGCAGATGGTGTCCCGCATTGCCCGGACAATCGGACGTTTTCTCGGCCTGAACGAGGACCTGATCGAGGCGGTCGCCCTGGGCCATGACATCGGCCACCCGCCCTTCGGCCATGAGGGGGAGCATATCCTGGCCAGACTTTGCCGCGATCACGGCCTGGATGTTTTCCAGCACAACCTGCAGAGCATCCAGTTCCTTGAGCGCTTCGAGAAGAAAGGCAAAGGTCTGAACCTCACCCTGCAGGTGCTCGACGGTATCCTGTGCCACGACGGCGAGGTTGATGACGCCCGCCTGGCGCCGGGGCGGGGCAAGACCTTCGTCGATTTCGACCGGGAGGTCGGGCGCAAGGGCGTTGAGCCGCTGACCCCCCTGGCCCCGATGACCCTGGAAGGCTGCGTGGTCAGGCTGTCCGATACCATCGCCTATATCGGCCGGGACATCGAGGACGCCATTGAACTGGAACTCATCGACCGTACGGAGATTCCTGCGGAATGCGGCAGACTGCTCGGCACCAGCAACGGAACCATTGTCTATACCCTGGTCACCGACCTGGTGGCCCATTCGCGGCACGTTCGCATGGCCGCCGGCCCCGGAGACAGCGAGCATGACTGGATCGGCTTCACCCCGGAGGTGGCGGAGGCGATGCGGCAGTTGAAAAGGTTCAATTACCAGCGGATTTACCGGAACCCGGCGTTCAAGCCCGACCACGACAAGATCCGCACCTGTTATGTCATGCTGTTCGACCATTACCTCCGCCTCCTGCGGGAACATGGCCCCGCCGGCGAACCAGGCGGCGGCCTGATCAACGCGATGACCGAAGAGTATCTCGCGGCCCATGCGCCGGCCGCCATCGTCAGGGACTATATCGCCGGGATGACCGATGAATTTTTCTTGCGGCAGGCCCGGGCCATAGGCTGCCAAACCCCGGAGCGCAGATGCTTGCCAGGCTGAAAATTCTGGTGCCGGGCGAAAGCACCCGGACAATATTCATTGCCGCCTGCATCGGCCTGATGGCCGGGGGAGTGATCATCCTTTTCCGGGAGTCGCTGGAGCTGGTGCACCAGGTGATTTTTGTCCGGGGCTCGGAACTGCTTCGCATCAACGAGGGCGGCTGGCGCAGGCTGCTGCTGCCCCTGCTGCCGCTCACCGGAGCGGCTCTGCTCATCCCCCTTTCCCTGCTGTTTCCGGGCAAGGTCAACGGCTATGCCTTCCCCAGGTTTCTCCGGCGGGTCAACCTGGAGAACGGCGTCATCGAAGGCAAGAACATCTTCATCAAGATCATCGCCACCGCCCTGACCATCGGTTCCGGCAATTCGGCCGGGGTCGAGGGGACGATTGCCCAGATCGGCGGCGCGCTCGGCTCCAAGGTCGGGCAGACCATGCGGGTTTCCGGCAAGCGGATGAAGGTGTATATCGCCGCCGGCTGCGCCGGGGGCATCGCCGGCATTTTCAACGCCCCCATCGCCGGGATATTCTTTGCGGCGGAGATCGTGCTGCTGGGAAGCTACGAGATTTCCTCCTTTGCCGCCCTGGTCATCGCCTCGGCCTCGGCAACCGTAGTGTCCAGGGCCTATTACGGCGAGTTTCCGGCATTCCCGATTCCCGATTATCAGGTGGTCAATCCGTTCGTCGAATTTCCGCTGTACATCCTCATGGCCCTGATTATCGGGATTCTGGCGGTGGCCCACATCCGGTTTTTTTACCTGGTCCGCGACCGGTTCAGGCAGCTGAAGGTCCATCCGCTGGCCAAGCCGCTCATCGGGGCGCTCATGGTCGGGGTCATCGGCATCGGCTTCCCCCAGGTCATGGGCGACGGCTACACCTATATTGAAAGAACTCTGGCCGGAGAGGGGCTGATCTGGGTCATGCTGGCCCTGGTCGTGCTCAAGTCGGTGGCCACGGCCATAACCCTGGGATCGGGCGGGGCCGGCGGCATTTTCGCTCCGGCACTGTTCATCGGCGCCGTTATCGGGGGTGCTTTCGGCGGCATCATGCACCTGTTGCTGCCCCAGTACACGGCGAATCCGGGCGCCTATGCCACGGTCGGCATCGGCGCCTTTCTGGCGGCTTCCACCCAGGCGCCGATGACCGCCATCTTCCTCCTCTTCGAAATGACCGGCAACTACCTGATCATCATTCCGATAATGATCACCGCGATCCTTGGCAGCAGCATCGCCAAGAGCCTGTACCAGGATTCCATCGATACGGTTGATTTCACCCGTGAGGGGATCAATATCCACGAAGGGCGGGAAGTGGCGATCATGAAGTCGATCAAGGTGGGCAAGGCGATCACCGAGGAGGTTGATTTCATCAGTGAGAATGCCAATATCAACCACCTGCTGCAGCTGTTCCGCCTGGCCAAGGACAGTTTCTATTTTCCGGTGGTCAACAGCAAGGGGCGGATGGTCGGCGTCGTTTCCATGCAGGATGTCAAAAATATCCTCCATGACGAGAAGCAGCGGGTGTGCTACCTGGTCGGCGCCATCTGCAGCCGGGACGTCATCCAGTTGACCCCGGACGATAATCTCTACGACGCCATGCAGCTGTTCGATCTCAAGGGCATCGAGGAAATCCCGGTGGTGGAAAGTCATGAGGATCCGTGGGTGCTGGGCATGATCAAGCGAAGGGACGTGATCACCGCCTACAACCACGAGGTCCTGAAGCGCGGCATCAGCGAGAAGGAGGAGAACTTCCGGGTGCTGTGTTCAACCTCATGAGAGGGGGGAGTTGGCAGTCATCAGTCGGCAGCGCCCCACCCCGCGTTGCGGGGACGAATGAGGAGAATAACACCTGTCAAGATGTCAATTATCTATTGATTTTATTGTTCATTTTCTTTGCTTGCCCAAAGAAAACGAACCAAAAGAAAGGGCACCCGTGCCACTTGGTCCTCCGGA
>DSAE01000228.1 GCA_011372855.1 Desulfobacteraceae bacterium | reverse complement strand
GTCATCCCCTGCGACAGCCAGATGCGAACCATCTGCGATGAGATTTTGCCCGCGCATCTGCGCCGGCCGTTCCGCAGCATCTTTCACCAGGCCCAGCGAGGCAAAGCGCTGGAGCTGATGCGCTGGTACGACGATCATTACCTGCTTGCCCTGGACGGCACCGGCATTTATTCCTCCGAGGAGGTCGGCTCCGACTACTGTCTGCGCAAAACGAAGCGCAACGGCCGCATCGAGTATCACCAGCAGATGCTGGCCGGCGCGATCGTTCATCCGGATCGGCGTGAGGTCATTCCGCTGTGTCCGGAGATGATCATCCGTCATGACGGCAACACCAAGAACGACTGCGAACGCAACGCCGCCAAGCGGTTCTTCGAAGACCTGCGCCGCGAACATCCGCACCTGAAGCTGATCGTCACCGAGGATGCCCTGAGTGCCAACGCTCCGCACATCAGGGAACTAAGCCGTCATGATCTGCGGTACATTCTGTCGGTCAAGCCCGGCGATCATGCCTTTCTCTTCGAGCAGATCGACCAGGCAGCCGAACGCTGCGAGGTGACGGACCTGGTCGTTCCTGATCCCGAACACAAGCACCGAAGCCGCTGTTTCCGTTTCATCAACAATGTCCCCCTCAATCAGGCCAGCCAGGAGGACCTGCTGGTCAACTTCGTGGAATACTGGGAGGTTGAGGAGCGGGAGGCGGAAGAACCGAAGATCCTGAAACATTTCAGCTGGGTGACTGATCTGCCGGTCACCAGCGAAAATGTTGCCGAACTCGTTCGCGGCGGCCGTGCCCGCTGGCGCATTGAGAATGAGACCTTCAACACCCTCAAAAACCAGGGGTACAATCTCGGCCACAATTACGGGCTGGGCAAGAAGCATCTGAGTGCGGTGTTCGCGCACCTGACGATGCTGGCTTTCCTGGTGGACCAGTTGCAGCAGCTCTGCTGCCCGGTATTCCAGGCGGCCCTGGAGAAACGCCGGAGCAAGGGTTCCCTATGGGAGGAAATCAGAAGCTTCTTCCGCAATTTCATCGCCCCGTCCATGGAATTTATTTTGAGGGCAATTGGCCAAGGGCTCAAGAAACAACACTATCAGGTGCCTCTTGAATAGTGCAAGGCGGGCAATCAGCACAATATCAAAGAACAGGTGTCTTCCCGCAACAAGAGCTGGAAGAACGGCTGGTCAACTATTGCCCGGCATACGGAATTTAGATGTCATTTCGGACAATTTCAGCCATGATGACTGTATAATCAGCCAGCCGGCTCGCGCAGGATGCCAAACGAAGCAAAAAATACAACTTTCAGCCCGGACTACACCTCAAAACGGGAGTGGCTGGCTTCAGGAGGAAAAAATGAGCAAATCTCTTGTTGAAATGACGGCAGAAATTGTTCAGGCTCAGATCAACACCAGAGACATGAGCGATGAAGAAATCAAGACTGCCCTGAACGATACCTTTCTGACCCTGAAAAGCCTCCAGGAGGCCGAGGTTTCCGGCCAGCCTTTTGAACAGGGGGAAATCAAACCCGCCCTGGCCCCGGAAAAATCAATCCAGAGAAACCAGGTTGTCTGCCTTGAGTGCGGCCAGGCCTTCAAGATGCTTTCTCCGAAACATCTGAAGAGCCACGACCTGACCCCAAAAGAATACAGAAAAAAATACGGCTTTTCCATGCGCCAGCCCCTGTGTGCCAAATCACTCTCGGAACAGCGCTCCAAATCGGGCAAGAAAAGAGGCCTGCCCGAAAATCTGAAAAAAGCCATTGAGGCGAGAACCAAGAAGAAAAAATAACCTGGACCGTGCGGCCTTCCTTACCTCCGGCGGAGCAAGGTACTCGACCAGATGATCGGCGTCTTTGATTCCGGTGTCGGCGGCATGACCGTGGCCCGGGCGATTGAACAGCTGTGCCCCGGCCTGCCGCTGATTTATTTCGGCGACATCGCCCGAACACCGTACGGGTCCAAGAGTCCCGACACCATTATCAGGTATTCCCGGAACAACACCGATTTCCTGCTGGAGCAGGGAGCCGAGGTCATCGTCATCGCCTGCAACTCGGCGTCCAGCACCGCGGCCGATGCCCTGCGGGCCAATTATCGGGTGCCCATCCTTGACGTCATTACCCCGGCGACCCGAAAAGCGGCACAGATAAGCGATTCCGGCAGAATCGGGGTCATCGGGACCCGGGCGACGGTGAAAAGCGGTATGTACCCCAGGCGCATCCACGAATCCCGGCCCGATGCCGAAGTAATCAGTCAGGCCTGCCCGCTGCTGGTGCCCCTGGTCGAGGAAGGCTGGCTGTCGCAGCGCGAGACCAAGATGATCCTGCGGCGCTACCTGCAGCCGCTGCGGCGCCGACAGATAGACACCCTGGTGCTGGGCTGCACGCATTATCCCCTGCTGAAACACCTCATTACACCGCGGATAGGCAGACGGGTCCGGCTCATTGATTCCTCCATCGAAATGGCCTCCTTTGTCTGCGAATTTCTCGACCGCGATCCGGCCATGAAGGAACGTCTGTGCAACAGCGGCAAAAACAGCCGGTTTTACGTTTCGGATACGACGGAAGCCATAGAACAGATGGCCGCCAGAATATTCGGGCGGCCGGTGGAACTTCACACCGTGTGATCATGTCGAATTTTATGCACAAATCAGGAGTCCCGATTCTCTTTGCAGCCCTGGCCGCCCTGGCGTTTCTCCTCAGTTACGCTCTCCTGCGGGCGGCAGCCGCCGATTCCGCCGGACCTTCTGCCGAGGCCCGGGCCGCAACCCTGCAGGATTTCTACCGCGGCCTGACCAGCCTGACCTTCGACTTCAGCCAGATGACCTTCAGCGGCGGCCGGGAACGGACCGGTAAGGGCAACGCCGTCTTTTACAAAGGCCCGACCGCGGGGACCGGGCAGGACCGCGACCAAGGCAAGGGGATCAGCATAATGCGCTGGAACTACACTGAGCCCGACAATCAGATCATCATCAACGACGGGGAAACCCTTTCCATTTACACGGCCAAAGACAAGCAGTTGATCAGGACCCCGGCCGGGGAACTCGAGTCGGATATAACTTTTGCCTTCATTGCGGGGACCAGGGCGCTGCTTGACGACTTTGAAGCGCGGGAAGCAAACGGCGATCCGCTGCACCCCGCTGCCGGGGGTCTGCGGACGCTGCTGCTGGTCCCCCGCCAACCGCATAATCAGGTCAAAACCATCCAGGTCTGGTTCGATGACGCCAATATCATCCGCCACTTCCGCATTGAGGATCATTTCGGCACAACGACCGATTTGCGTTTCGACAACATCGAATACAACTCCCTTCCCCCGTACGATCCGAAACAGGTGGAAATGATTATCTCCCTGCAGGTCCCGCCGGATACGGAAATCATCACGCAGTAGTTCCGTGCGGATCGCTCTCGTTTCCATGCCCTGGGCGATTTTCAACCGTCCTTCCATCCAGCTGGGGACCCTGAAGGCCTTTCTGCGGGACCGTGAAAAAAACGTTACGGTCAGAACCCTCCACCCCTATCTGGATGCAGCCCGGAGCATCGGACCCGACGCCTATCGGACTGTATGCGCCAACGGCTGGGCCGGCGAAGCCCTGTATGCCGGCCTGCTTTTTCCGGAACGATACGACCGGGCCGCGGAAGTGTTCCGCCGCAGCCTGGGCAAAAAAGCCGCCCGCGGCCTCCCGCCGTTCGACATTCTCTCCGCCCGTCTCGACCGGCAGCTTGACGACTGGCTGGCACGGCATGACTTCACGGACTGCGCCCTGGCCGGTTTTTCGGTCTGTTTCAACCAGCTGGCCGCCAGCCTGCTGGCCGCCGCCCGCCTGAAAAAAATCAACCCCGGCCTGCCCGTTGTTTTCGGAGGATCCTCCTGCGCCCCGGACCTTGCCCCTGCCATGCTGGAGGTTTTTCCCCAGATTGACTATGTCATCGCCGGCGAAGGGGAATCCCCCCTGTCCGGTCTCTGCCGCTTTCTCGGTGGCCGGGCCGGCAGTCCGGGCAACGGTGTGTTCCGGCGGACAGGCAAAACTGTTGAACTGCCGGCCGCGTACCGGCCCGGCTGCTGCCAGATTGCCGATCCGGACCAACTGCCCCTGCCCGATTTCGACGACTATTTCAGCGAACTGCGCGCATCGGGGCTCAATGTCATTCCCGGCCTGCCCGTTGAATTTTCGCGGGGCTGCTGGTGGAACAAATGCGCCTTCTGCAATCTCAACCTGCAGTGGCGCGGCTATCGGTCCAAAAGCAGCCGGCGCATGCTCAGTGAGGTGGAACATCTGCGCAACCGCCACCGATGCCTCGATTTCTTTTTCACCGACAATTGCCTTCCTTCTGCCGAAGCGCGGCGGTTTTTTTCCGCTCTCGCCCGCAGAGATATGGACCTGCACTTTTTCGGGGAAATCCGTCCTCTGCGAAAACCCGATGATTATGCCCTGTACAGGCGGGGCGGCCTCAATTCCGTGCAGGTAGGCATCGAGGCCTTTTCCGATTCCCTGCTGCAGAAGATGAACAAAGGGGTCACGGCCATGGACAATATCGCCGCCTTGAAATACTGCGCCGAGGACAACATCCGCCTGGACGGCAACCTGATCCTCGAGTTCCCCGCCAGCACCGCACAAGAGGTCGAGGAAACCCTGCGCTGCCTTGATTTCGTCCTCCCCTTTCAACCCCTGAAGGCCGCCGCTTTCTTTCTCGGCCACACCAGTCCGATCTGGTGCCGTCCCGCCGAGTATAAAATCAGGGCCATCCGTCCCCATCCCTTCAACCGCATGCTCTATCCGGAAAATATTCTTGCCCGGCTGCCAATGCTTGTTGAATACGGCATCGGCGAACGGCAGCATCAGAAAGCATTATGGCGGCCGGTGCGAAAGAAAATGAAAGCCTGGGAAGCGTTTCACCTGGGGAGGAAGGGCAGTACTCCGCCCCTCACCTACCGCGAGGGCGGCGACTTTATCATCATCAGGCAGGAACGGCCCGGCCAGCAGGTGTTGCACCATCGTCTCAACGGTCCTTCGAGGGCCGTCTACCTTGCCTGCCGCCGACCGATCCCGAAAAAAGACCTGCTCCGCCATTGTCCTTCGGTAACTGAAAGGCAGCTCGATGCCTTCCTCGACGACCTGGAGAACAAACGCCTTCTTTTCCGGAGCAGCGACCGGGTTCTTGCCCTTGCGGTCAGGCCGTCCCATACGCTATAATCCCGCCCATCACCCGGGTGCCTTTTTCCGGCCCGGACATTGAACATCACCATTTTCCCGGGGAACGACAAAGCCATGAGCGAGGAACGATTCGAGGATTTATTCAACGACAGAAAGATCAGCGCCGCCAGACTGAAGCCGGGCGACCGCATCGATGCGGTGGTCGCCGGCATCAGCGGTGAAAACATATTCCTGGACATCGGCGGCAAAAGCGAGGGAGTGCTGGCGGCCGCCGAGGTGCGGAATGAGCAGGGGGAGATCGAGGTCGGGCCGGGAGACACCATATCCGTGTTTCTGCTGGCCACCCGGCGCGGAGAAATGATTTTCACGACCCGGCTCGGCTCGGGTCAGGCTTCCCTGGAGGAGCTTGAACAGGCCTTTCACTCCGGCATCCCGGTGGAGGGCCGCGTCACCGAGGAAATAAAGGGCGGTTTTGCCGTCATCGTCGCCGGCCAGCGGGGATTCTGTCCCTACTCGCAAATGGACATCCGGCGGATCGAGCAGCCGGAGACCTTTCTGAACAACACCTATCGCTTTAAAATCATTGAATTCAGCGGTCAGGGCCGGAACATGATCCTCTCGGCCAGGGCAGTCCTCGAAGAGGAGCGCCAACTGCAGCGGGAACAGCTCATGCAGACCCTGTCGGAGGGCAGCCGGGTGCGCGGCACCGTCACTTCGCTTCGTGAATTCGGGGCTTTTGTCGATCTCGGCGGGGTGGACGGCCTTATTCCGGCCTCCGAGTTGTCCTGGGGGCGAGTGGAGCGCGTTGAGGACGTGCTGAACACCGGCCAGGAGGTTGAGGTGATTGTCAGCAAAATTGACTGGGAGAACGACCGCATCACCCTCAGCCTCAAGGAAACGGTGGAAAGCCCCTGGAGCAGGGCCGTGGAAAAGTTTCCGCCCGGTTCGGTCCACCGGGGCAGGGTTTCCCGTCTCACCCCGTTCGGCGCCTTTGTTACCCTCGGTTCCGGGGTTGACGGCCTGCTGCATATTTCCAAGCTCGGAGCCGGCCGCAGGATAAACCACCCGCGGGAGGTCCTCGATGCCGGTCAGGAAATCACCGTTCGGGTCGAATCCATAGAGCCGGAAAAGCAGAGGATTGCGCTGGTACCTGAAGATGAGGCCGGCGGCGGGGAGGAGGAGGAGGCCATGGCCCGCAAGCGCCTGTCCCGTGACCGGCCGCAATCCCTCGGCACCCTGGGCGACCTGCTGAGCGCCAGCATAAAGAAGAAGAAATAGGGAGCGGGAAGCGCACGACTGCAGACTCATGAATAACATAACGACAGATCAGGCAGATACGTCGCAGTCTCGTAGGTTGGAGTGAGCTCGCGAACTCCAACAATTCCCACGGCGTTGTGTCGGGGTTCGCAATCTCACCCCGACCT
>DSAE01000052.1 GCA_011372855.1 Desulfobacteraceae bacterium | reverse complement strand
TCGGAAAGGGTTGCTGCGCTACGAGACTTTTGCGGTCTCTTCGCTCCGCAACCCGACTTTACTCAGATGGCGCCATACCCGCCGGGGTGCATGGGGGTTACCCACTGACTTCCCGGAAGGACCGATTTTTTCACCGGATTCCGGACAGGGATTTATTTATGGAACACGAACCTGAGCATCACCATCATCCTCATCACCACCACAGGGATTCTCGCCGGAGTCTTTTTCTCTCCTTTATCATCATTTCCTCGTTCATGGTCATCGAGGCCGTCGGGGGATGGCTGACCAATTCCCTGGCCCTGCTTTCCGACGCCGGCCATATGCTCACCGATGCCGGGGCACTGGCGCTCAGTCTGGTGGCGCTCAAAATCGGCGAAAAACCTCCTTCGCCCACCAAGACCTTCGGTTATCGCCGCTTCGAAATCCTGGCCGCCCTGTTCAACGGCCTTGCCCTGTGGGCCATTGTCGGCGTCATTCTGCACGAGGCGTACCTGCGCCTGCGGGCGCCCCAGGAGGTGCTGGCGACCGGCATGATGGCGGTGGCGGTGGTCGGCCTGATCGTCAATCTGGTCGCCATTCGCCTGCTGCATTCGCACAAAGAGGAAAACATCAATATCCGCGGCGCGTTCCTGCATGTCATGGCCGACTCCCTCGGGTCGGTTGGAGTGCTGGCTGCCGGTCTGGTCATCCTGGTCACGGGATGGACCCTGATTGACCCGCTGATCAGCCTGGTCATCTGCGGCCTGATCCTCTGGAGTTCCTGGGGCATTATCCGTGACGCCGTTCATATTTTGCTGCTGGGAGTGCCGTCCCATATTAATTATCGCGAAGTTGAAGAGGCGATCCTGGCCCACGAAGGGGTGTGCCGCCTCTATGATCTTCATATCTGGTCGATTGTCAGCGGTCGGGAGGCCGTCTCGGCGCACGTGGTTGTTGCCGAGGATTTTGTCCGGCAAAAGGAATTGCTGGAGGGCATTGTCGAGAGTCTGCACAGCCGTTTCGGCATCGACCACACCACCATCCAGATTGAAGAGAGTCACAAGATGAAGGACAACAGGATAAGCGACGTCTGCCGGATCAACCGGCAGGGCAGGGCATGCGCCATCAGGACGGATAATTCATGAATGACTGGAATGTCGTGATAACGGTCCATGAACGGAACCTGGCCGCAGCCCTGGATTTTCTCAGGGAATACGGCGAGGTTGCCAGGACGGAATATTTCAATGTCGCGGTCATGAAGGTTGCCGATTCAACTCTCCTCATGGAAACGCTGCGGCAAAGGGTGTCGTCCGATCCCGGACTGCTCAACATTCTGGCGCGGGTTGTTCCCGCTCTCCATGCGTTTAATTTTCAGTCACCCGAAGATTTTGAGCAAAAGGCGAAAAAAGTCCTGGGCGGGCGGGTGCCCCTGCTTCGCGGCAGGCGATTCCATGTCCGCATGCACCGCCGCGGATTTAAGGGTCGGCTCTCAAGCCTGGAGGAAGAAAGGTCCCTGGACAGGTTTTTGCTGGAAGAATTGGCAGGGATACAGAGCTCGGGCAGTATCGACTTTGCCGATCCGGATATGATCCTCGCCATTGAGACCATCGGGCAGCGGGCCGGGTTGTCCATGTGGACCAGGGCTGAGCTGGCGCGCTATCCCCTGCTGGGACTGGACTGAGGGAGGAGCGGGCGGTCCCGACAATCTGCGGGGTTGCGCAGCCCTCGAAGCGAAACGCGTTCGGGTGGAAGACCGGTCCTGGGACAGGTTATTCCCTGCCGTCCCCCGTTCTGTTGCCCATCCATACCTGCCAGGGATTCCGCTGATCGGCGCCGGCACGGATACGCAAAGTCACCGCGGATCCCCCAGGCTGCACGTACTGGATCAGCACCTCCCAGACAGGATCGTACTCGGCGACCAGCCGCGCGGTCCGCTGATCAGGCTCTCCCTCCCGAAAGACGATGTAGCAGTGCTCCAGAGGAAGATCTTCCTTCAGCAGGGCCACCACCCCCCGCCCCATTTTCTGGAAGCCGTCAAAGGCGACGTAGGCGATGGATTCCCAGCAATCCCTCAGCATGCGATTAAAATCCTCGGCGTTCATCACCCCATCGCTGTTCGTTCGTTTCAACTTTTCACCATTCAATCTTTTCATATCTTATCATGATCTGGTTCTCATATAGTGAGTAGGCGTACTTTTTTTTCCTACGGGACTGGTGCAAATAACTATTTTGAATTGCTGGTGAATCATCGTTATCCTAAATTATAATTTAGGTATAGGCAGACAATATATATATAAAAAAGCATCCTGCCGGTCATAATTCAATTATTGCATGAAAAAAACCAGAAAAGGAGGCAAGCAGGCAGGGCGGGGTTCAGGACCTGGATCGCCGGAATGCGGCTTCAGCCGTTTTCGGTGGAGTGTTGTACTTCCTTTTCAGGAAAATCAAGCCGTTGCTGAGGGGGTACAGGAAGCCTTCGATGGAAATTCTATTGACATCGGGCCATTGTCGATGGTAAAAATTGGTATCGGATGAATAGTTAAGTTAAAGCAGTTACTTTCCCATGAATCTTCCTTTTTTCCCGTTTGCCTTCATGCCGAGAAGTTACTGATCACTTACGCATTTGATCCTTTAAACCGCATTTTCCCGGGACGGAATAATCAAGCAGCAGGTTGCGGACCGCAGAGGAATCGATCATCCACTTGACTTGCCCGAACGGATAGATGAACCACAGCTTTTCGAGATTGGACACCGCGGTCTGACAACCGGACCGCAGACGGATTTCTCAGGGAAGGAAATCCGGTTTTATTCAACATGGTTTCCTGGAGAAACCAAGAAGCAAGGAGTAGTACACATGTCAGAAGGAACAGTAAAATGGTTTAATGAATCAAAGGGATTCGGCTTTATCGAGCAGGATGGCGGAAAGGATGTATTCGTTCACCATACTGCTATCCAGGCCAAGGGCTTTCGCACCTTGCAGGAAGGAGAGCGGGTCAGGTTTGATGTGGTCGAGGGAAAGAAAGGGCCGGCCGCGGAAAACGTTGAGGTCATTTAAATCTGTTGTTTCGTTCAAATCGAGAACCCCGCTTCATGCGGGGTTTTTTTTATCTTTACCCTTAGGGTAGAACTGCTCTTCAGGAACGATTGTTCGTGGTGAGATTCCGGTCTGGATTGTCGTTCTGCTCCAGTTCGCTCATGCAGGCAGGACAGACAAGCTGCACCACTTCGGCGCCCGAGCGAAGCCGGATATACTCCTCAAGGCTGTGCTATTCCTGATTCTCATCCAGAATTTTTCTGCAACTGACGCAAACGGGCAGAATTCCTTCCAGTGATTCAATCTTCTCCAGCGCCTTGGTGAGGTCAATGAGCAGGTCTTCCTTTTCCTGCATGGCCCTCTTTCGCTCAATGGCATAGATTATGGATTTATAGAGCATGGCGGGGGTCAGAAATTGCTTTTCGAGGTAATCCTGCGCACCGTACCGGACAGCCTGCAGGGCTGTATTCTCATCCTGCAGTCCGGTAAGAACAATGACGGCGGTATCGGGAGAAGTTGTCATCACGGAGCGGACGGTGTCGAGCCCCATGGAATCAGGCAGGGTCAGGTCGAGCAGTATGACGTCGAACTCCCTGTTCGTTGTCAGGTCGATGGCCGCTTCGAGGGTATCGACCTCGGTTATGTCGTAATAGGCGTCCTGTCTGTCGGACAGATATTCCTTGATGAGCAGAACATCTCCGGGATTGTCCTCTACGATAAGCACAGATAGCTGGTCCATGAAATCCAAGCCCTTGATTGAATATTCACCTGATTCGTTGTCAACCCTGTCAATATATCAGCATGTCGGCAAAAAAAAACACCCAACTCGAAATCAGGACTGATTTTATCCCCCGCCGCCGGACTGCAAAGCGCCGGCAACATATTCCGAATGCGTCGGAATTGTCCGGTATCACCGGAATCAACTGGTTGCCGGGAGGATGTGCCTCCAATGATGTCGATGGAAAAATGACATCGGTTTCCGGCCGCCCGGGGCGTTCCGGAACAAAGCGGGACCGGCGGAAGTCCCGGAATGCCTGGGCAATATTCGCTCCCTCCCTATACCGGAAAGCAGGAATAAAAATCTTCTCCCCTGTTACCTGGCAATGAATTTGCAGAAAATTGATGGTGCCTGCTGCCGCGGGGGAACCAAAGATCTCTTCCCGGATGCCCGTGATCAGATCACAGGAGGAAGGGGATTTCTGCAAGTTCCTGTCTTGTGCCGATCAGGATGAGGGATGAAGGGTGAAAGGTCTGAGTGCCGGGGCAGCAGAAGGTGAAGTTTTGGGAGGAACGTATGAATGTTTTCGATTATGCAATACGGATGGAACAGGACGGTGAGAAGTGGTACCGAAGCATCGCGGACCGCAGCACATCCGCGGGACTGAAAAAAATATTCTCTCTGCTGGCGGTTGAGGAAATCAGGCATTGCAAGGCGGTTGAGCAGCTCAAAAGGCGGTTGGGCAATATGTATCTTGAGCCGACCGGCATCCTGGGAGAGGTCAAATCAGTCTTCCGGGATATGCGGAAAATGGACGGAGAAGAGGCTTTTGACGGCATTGAGGGGCTCGACGGTTTTACCGGAATGCGTGATTACGAAGTGAACTGCAGAAATTTCTATCTGGAGAAAGCCGGCCAGTTGGATGACATGAGTCAGCGGATATTTTTGCAGTTGGCCGATGAGGAGGACAAACACCTGCGGATCATGAACCATATCATCGACTTCGTCTCGCAGGAGGAACCGGGGAAATGGCTGGACCGGTCGGAATGGCCGGATCCGGACGACGGAGGAACCCCCCGGTCCGGAAAATAGCCATCGGTCAACAAGGTCAGGATGGCTCCCGGCTCAGAGGGCATGCCCTGCGGTACGGTCATTCCGCCGAGATGGGCCGCTGCGGGTTGGGAATAATCATGACAAACCGTTGCCGTGCCTCCTGCAGGAGCGCCCAAACCGCCTGCGCCTCGTCGTTCTGAAAGCTGTTTTCCAGTTCGACGATATACCGTTCCAGCAGTCTGCGTATATCTTCCAGACCTTTCCCGGAA
Source organism: Desulfobacteraceae bacterium (assembly GCA_011372855.1). Classification (GTDB taxonomy): domain Bacteria; phylum Desulfobacterota; class Desulfobulbia; order Desulfobulbales; family Desulfobulbaceae; genus UBA10518. Next base: position 1,559 of record DSAE01000052.1, on the reverse strand, counting down.
ACCTCACTGATGCTGACATCGGCGCCCCCGGCCAGCCGGCGCCTGACGGCCTGGCGGTTGAAATTGTATTCCGGATAGAGGCATTGATATATCACTCCGTCGGTCATGCCGGCGCATATCCATGGTCCCGGATCACCCAGCACCACAGCCAGGCCGCCGGTCATGTATTCAAAGGCAAAGCCTTTGAGGTGGGCTCTGGCCGCGATATTTCCCCGGCTGTCATCCACGGGTGCCGTAATCCGGGCCCCGAACACAACTTCGGCGCCGGACATGCGGATACAGGCCCTGGAATCGGCCAGGTTCTGGACCATGAACAACCCCCCGGTCGCCCCGTAGGCGAAACTTTTGCCGGTTGAACCGTCGATCAGCCGGCCCAGGAGATTTTTCCCCTTGAGAACGCTCAGGGATCCGCCGGCACTCCCTTTGCCGGCCCCGTCCTGGGAGCCGCCTTCCACAACTTCGTTGACGGCGTGGGTGTTGAACGCGAACAGTCCGTTGCCCGGCACCGAGGATCCCAGGCGCAGGAACGCCTTCAATCCGGGGGCATTTCCGTATCTCCTGACCATGGCGCCGGCGAGGTAGGTGCCGATGGCCCGGTCGGTACTTCGCACCTGTTCCTCGGCGAAGTGAACTTCCCGGTCGCCCTGGTCAAACCGGGCCAGGGTCAGGTCGGAGATGAGTTTGGTCAAATAGTTCAGCGGCTTGTGCATGACCCAGGGGCGGGATCCGTCACCAGCCCTGGCGGGCGCGGCCGACGGAGCAAGGATCTGCCGCGCATCAAGACGCTCCGTCAGCCTGGTCTGCCCCAGCAGATCAGTGCGGCCGACCAGGTTTTGCAGGCTGGCTTCACCCATTTCCGCCAGGCGGTGCCGGATTTCGTCTCCCATGGCTTTGAGCAGCCGGGTCAGGTTCTCGGCCTCAACCTCCATGTCGCGGGGCTTAAATCCCTTGACGCCCCTGGCTTCGGCCTCCATGCTGGTGCCGAGCTGGGTGGAAATTCCGCGCGGGCAGCGGTCCAGGTGGCAGCGGCGGCAGCTGATGCAGCCAATGCCCATGAGAGCCGCGGTGCCAAGGCCGACCCGGTTTGCTCCCAGGAGGATCATTTTCACCGCCTCGGCGCCGCTCCGGATGCCGCCGTCGGCCCAGATTTCCACCTCCGAGCGCAGGCCGGCCTCCAACAGGGCCCGGTGCGCCTCGCTTATCCCGATTTCCACGGGCAGACCGACGTACCGTTTGGCGTGCTCGCGGGCGGCGCCGGTCCCACCCTCGTACCCGCTCAGGTTGACAATATCGGCCCCGGCCTTGGCAATGCCGACGGCGATGGTGCCGACGCCGCTGGTCACCGGAATCTTGACGGATACTTTGGCGGCGGGGTTGGCTGTTTTCAATTCCGTGAGGATCTGGGCAAGGTCTTCGATGGAATAAATGTCATGGTGGTTGGCAGCGCCCCACCCCGCCGATGGCGGTGCCGAATGAGGAGAATAACATAGCACAACCTCGACCAATTGAGCATACTTGGCATACGCGTACAGGACAGAAACCGATAAGACACTGGTGCG
>DSAE01000258.1 GCA_011372855.1 Desulfobacteraceae bacterium | reverse complement strand
CGGCCCAACCTCGGCCGCGGCGGAACTGGAGGGAAGCAAGGTCTTTACCAAGGATTTTCTCGCCAAATATTCCATTCCCACGGCCCGGTACCAGGTCTTCACAACCCCGAGCGCAGCCAGGAAGTACATCGATAAAACAGGCGTTCCCTGCGTGGTCAAGGCGGACGGACTGGCGGCGGGCAAAGGGGTAATTGTCGCCGGGACCAGGGCCGAAGCCCTCCGGGCCGTCGACCTGATCATGAAGGAAAAGGCCTTTGGCGGGGCGGGCGACAGGGTGGTCGTCGAGGAGTTTCTCCGCGGCGAAGAGGTTTCGTTCATCGCTTTCACCGACGGCAAGACCGTCCTGCCCCTGCCGTCCTCCCAGGATCACAAGGCGGTTTTAGATGAAGACCGCGGGCCCAATACCGGCGGAATGGGAGCATATTCGCCCGCGCCCGTGCTGTCAGAGGCTCTGGCGCAAAGGGTGATGCGGGAAGTGATGGTTCCCACCGTCCGCGGCATGGCCGCTGAAGGACGTCCATACAAGGGCATGCTGTATGCCGGCCTGATGATTGACGGGGACCGGCTCAATGTCCTCGAATTCAACTGCCGTTTCGGCGACCCGGAATGCCAGCCTCTGTTGATGCGGCTGAGATCGGATATTGTTGAGGTCCTGGAAGCGGTTGTTGACGGGCGGCTGGACAGGGTCAGCCTTGATATTGACCCGCGGCCCACCGTCTGCGTGGTTATGGCCTCCGAAGGTTATCCGGGCAAATACCCGACCGGCAAGCCCATCACCGGGCTGGCAAAGGCCGGCAAAATGGATGACGTTATGGTTTTTCATGCCGGCACGGCGCTGCGCAACAGAAGGGTTGTCACTTCCGGGGGCAGGGTCCTGGGGGTAACGGCCATCGGTCCGGATATCGGCGCCGCCATAAAAAAGACGTATGAGGCGGTGGCGGCCATTCACTGGCCGGGTTGTTATTACCGGCGGGATATCGGCCACCGGGCCCTGAGCAGACTGGCGCGTCCCAAAGGTCCGCTGGTCGGGATTCTGATGGGCAGCGACTCCGATCTGCCGGCCATGCAGGCCGCCGCCGACTTTCTCCAGGCCGTGGGCATCGGCTATGAAATGCGGATATCCTCGGCCCACCGCACACCCGATCAGACCGCGGAATATGCGAGGACTGCGGCCGGCCGAGGGATCAAGATCATTATCGCCGGGGCCGGCATGGCGGCGCATCTTGCCGGTGTTGTTGCCGCCCATACCCGTTTGCCGGTCATCGGGGTGCCGCTGGATGCCTCGTCCCTCAACGGTCTTGATGCCCTGCTGTCCACCATGCAGATGCCGCCCGGCATCCCCGTTGCCACCATGGGGATCGGCAAGGCCGGGGCAAAGAATGCCGGTGTCCTGGCCGCGCGAATTCTCGCCCTTGAAAATCAGGAGATTGCCAAGGCCCTGGAACGGTTCAGCCGGGATATGGCGATCCAGGTGGCAGAGAAAAACAAGGTGCTGGGCAACTGAGTGCATCGCTCCAGAATAAGCGGACGGGACATTGAACGGGCCGCCGCCGTTGTCCGCGGCGGCGGGCTGATCGCTTTTCCCACCGAAACCTATTACGGCCTCGGTGTGGATCCCTTTAACGAAAGGGCCCTGCAACGGCTCTTCACCCTGAAAAACAGGGCCACGGTCAAGCCTGTCCTCGTACTGGTCGGCGACCGCAGTCAAGTCAACCTCCTTGCCAGCCGGGTGCCGCAAACAGCCCACACGCTGATGGACGCTTTCTGGCCCGGCCCGTTGACCCTCGTCCTTCCGGCCCGCGCCGATCTTTCCTCCTTGCTGACCGGAGGTACTGCAACCGTCGGCGTCCGCCTTTCCCCCCATCCGGACGCTGTCAGCCTGGTTCGTGCTTTTGGGGCGCCTTTGACGGCGACCAGCGCCAATCGCGCCGGAGAGCCCGCCGCGGTGAGCGCCGAGGAGGTGTACGCGTTTTTCGGCGACAGGGTGGACATGATTCTTGACGGGGGCCGGACGCCCGGAGTGCAAGCGTCAACGCTGGTGGGAGTCGGCGACGATACGGTTGAATGCATCAGGGAGGGCCGCATTCCCTTTGAGGAAATACGTGCTGCCCTGCGGCCTCAGGCAGGCAGGGCGGCGGCGGGGTACAAACGGTAATGCGCATTCCTTTCCAGCTGGAATCGGAATTCACCCCCTCCGGGGACCAGCCGGCGGCCATCGACCAGCTCGTCAACGGGATCCTGCGCGGGGAGGACCACCAGGTACTCCTGGGTGTAACCGGCTCGGGAAAGACATTCACCATGGCCAAGGTCGTCGAGCGGCTGCAACGGCCGACCCTCGTCATGGCCCCCAACAAGACCCTGGCGGCCCAGCTGTTTGCCGAATTCCGGGAGCTGTTTCCGCGGAACGCCGTTGAATATTTTGTCAGCTACTACGACTACTATCAACCGGAGGCATATATCCCGCAGTCGGACACCTACATCGAGAAAGACTCCTCCATCAACGATGCTATTGACAAGATGCGCCACTCGGCGACCATTTCCCTGCTGACCAGGCAGGATGTCCTGATCGTGGCCTCGGTCTCCTGCATTTACGGCCTGGGCTCCCCGGATGAGTATAAAAGCATGCACCTTTTCCTGCAGACCGGGAAAGAGTACCCCATGGAGGAGGTGCAGCGCCGCCTGGTGTTCATGCTCTACGAGCGCAACGAGGTCTCCTTTCATCGCGGCACCTTCCGGGTCAGGGGCGACGTCATCGAAATATTCCCCGTTCATGAGGAGGATCACGCGGTCCGGGTCGAATTTTTCGGGGACACGGTGGAGGCGATTTCCATCATCGATCCGCTGCGGGGCGTAGTTGTCAGGGACCTGGAGGAGCTGACCGTGTTTCCCGGCAGCCATTTCGTCACCAGCCGCGACCGGATCCAGCAGGCCCTGCGGCAGATCAGGGAGGAGCTGAAGGAGCGGCTTGCCGAGCTTGAGGCGCAGAACCGGCTGGTCGAATACCAGCGGCTTGAGCAACGGACCCTGTTTGATCTGGAAATGATCGAGGAACTCGGCTACTGCAACGGCATAGAAAATTATTCGCGCCATCTGACCGGCAAGCCGGCGGGAGAGCCGCCCCCCAACCTGCTCGACTATTTTCCCGACAACTATCTGCTGTTCATTGACGAATCCCACATCGCCGTGCCGCAGATCAGGGGGATGTACAACGGCGACCGTTCCCGCAAGCAGACCCTGGTCAACTTCGGCTTTCGGCTGCCGTCGGCCCTTGACAACAGGCCGCTCCGCTTCGACGAATTCGAGGAACGGGTGCGGCAGGTCATCTACGTCTCGGCAACACCCGGAGAGTACGAACTGGGCAAGGCCCAGGGCAGGGTGGTGGAACAGCTGATCAGGCCGACGGGACTGCTTGACCCGCTGATCGAGGTCAGACCGGCCGCCACCCAGGTCGACGACCTCCTGGAGGAAATCAGGGTCAGAGCGGAGCGACGTGAAGCAGTCCTGGTCACAACGCTCACCAAACGCATGGCTGAAGATCTGACTGAATATTATGGAAACGTCGGGGTCAGGGTGCGGTATCTCCATTCGGATATCGATACCCTGGAGAGGGTCGAACTGATCCGGAGCCTGCGCAAGGGGGAATTTGACGTGCTCATCGGCATCAATCTGCTGCGCGAAGGACTTGACATCCCGGAAGTATTCCTGGTCGCGGTGCTTGATGCCGACAAGGAGGGTTTTCTGCGCTCGGAGCGGTCGCTGGTTCAGACCTGCGGCAGGGCGGCGAGAAACGCGAACGGCATGGTTATTCTCTATGGAGATGTCATAACCGGATCCATGCAGGTCACCATTGACGAAACCGCCAGGCGCCGGGAAATCCAGGGCCGGTTTAACCGGAAGCACGGCATAACGCCGCAGACCGTGCGTTCGGCGGTGAAGGATTCAATAACCGAACACCTGAAGGCAAGGGGCTGGCATGAAGATCCGGGCCAGTTACCGGTCCCGGTTGCGGCCGAACCGGAAATGGTCTACCATTCCGTCGACGATCTCCGCGCCGAAATCAAGGAACTGGAAAGGGAAATGCATAGGGCGGCCGAAGCTCTGGAGTTCGAGCAGGCGGCGGAATACCGCGACCGCATCAAGCAATTGACCGAATTTCTGCTGGCCTGTTAAGGAAATATCTTCGAAAATATCCCCATGAACAACCACAGCGGAGACAGTTTCCGGCCTGCCGGAGGATCCAATGGGTGACGTCCTCTACCGGGCCTCCCTGGCGGTGGTGCCGCCGCTGTACCTGTGGCTGAGCAGATTGTGGTTCCTCACCTGCCGGGTGACCGTGCGTGATGAACAGTACCGGGACGAAGCCCTGAGCCATGGCCCGGTCATCGTTCCGTTCTGGCATTATTCATTTGTCTATATCCTCTACCATTTGCGTCAATATCCGGGCATGGTGCTGGTCAGTGCCAGCCGGGACGGGGAGTATATCGCCAGGATAGCCGAGCGTTTTTATTTCCGCCCGGTAAGGGGATCATCCCATCGCCAGGGTGCGCAGGCCTTAAGGCAGCTGCTCCGGGGCATGAAAGCCGGCAGCCATCTCGGCCTGGTGGCCGACGGTTCCCAGGGCCCGGCGCGGCGGCTGCAGCCGGGGGCGGTGTTTCTCGCTTCGAAAACGGGAGCGCCCCTTTTTCCCATGGTCTGGGCCGCGGACAGATATAGGGCATTCCGTAGCTGGGACCGGACCGTGCTGCCCCTGCCGTTCTGCCGGATCGTCATCCGTTACGGCAAGCCGCTGCTCGTTCCGCCGGACCTGGATGACGAAGGAATTGAGGAGTACCGGCTGCTGCTCGAAGGGAGGATGAACGAGCTGTATGAGCAGGCATGGCTGGAATTCGGCATCGAGCGACACGATAATGGACCCGGGGGAGGGCGATAACATGTCGGGACACCAGGTGAAAGGGATTGTGGTTGCCGGGCTCAGCGGCGGTTCAGGCAAATCGGTCGTCGCCGTCGGTTTGACCGCGCACCTTTACAAATCAGGCCGGCGGGTCATTCCCTTCAAGAAGGGACCGGACTACATTGACGCCGGGTGGCTCAGCCAGGCTGCGGGCCGCCCCTGCTACAATCTGGATCCCTTCCTGATGCCCCCGGAAGTGCTCCGCTCCTCGTTCGAACGGCATGCCGTCCAGGGCGATTATGCAGTTATCGAGGGGAACCGAGGGCTCTATGACGGCGTCGACGCGGCCGGCGGCTATTCAACCGCCGAGCTTGCCCTGCTGCTCGATCTGCCCGTCCTGCTGGTCGTAAACTGCGGAAAAACGACGAGGACGGTCGCCGCCCTGATCCTAGGCTGCAGGGAATTGGACAAGCGGGTGCGCCTCGCCGGCGTGATCCTCAATAATATTGCCACTTCTCGCCAGGAAGCGGTGATCCGGGAAGCGGTGGAGCAATATACCTCCATTCCGGTGGTTGGGACGGTGCCGAGGCAGAAAAAGGATATTTTTCCCATGCGCCATCTCGGGGTTGTTCCCCATCAGGAAACGGAATCGGCCGCCGGGGCCATCGATCTGCTCGCCGGCATCGTCGGCCGTCATTTTGACACCGGACGGATTGAAGGCCTGATGGGCGTTGCTTCCGTGGCGCCGCCGATCCCTGAACCGGTGAATGCAACGGTGACTGTCGGCATAGTACGGGACCGGGCCTTTCAATTTTACTATGAAGAAAATCTCGAAGCGTTGCGGGAAGCCGGGGCAAAACTGGTCATGATCGACGCCCTCCAGGCCCGAACCCTTCCCGATGACCTGGACGCGCTCTATATCGGCGGCGGTTTTCCCGAGACCAGCGCCGCCGAACTGGCGAACAATGCAACTTTCAGGGAATCGGTGCGGACGGCGGCCGAACGGGGAATGCCCATTTATGCCGAATGCGGCGGCCTGATTTTTCTCGGCCGCTCAATCATGCTGGAAGGCAGGGAATATCCGCTGGCCGGAGTTTTCCCGGTGACCTTCGGTATTTCTTCAAGACCCCAGGCCCACGGGTATTCCATTTTCACCGCGGACCGGGACAATCCCTTTTACCCGCCGGGAACACGCATCAAGGGGCACGAATTCCGCTATTCCACCATTGTCGGCTGGGACGGCCGGGCGGAAGACCTGGTCCTTGCAGTCGAACGAGGCACGGGATTCATGCACGGCCGCGACGGCCTGGTCAGAAACAATGTCCTGGCCCTGTACACCCACGTTCTTGCCCCGGGTGCCCCTGAATGGGCAAGGGCATTGGTGCGCAGGGCCCGCCTGTATCACCGGCAGAAAGAGGGGGGAGACGGACCGGCAGGGAACGATTGCGGTTGAGCGCTCGGGTCAGGACGGCGCACCAGGACCATTTTCCCCCGTACTCTCCGAGCAAGGGAAGGGGCTGCCAGTTCGGGGCGCCATCAGGCCCTGCCTGGAACCTCCGTAAATGCATCCCACCTGCCGAGGCTGTCGAGGATGCAGCATGACCCGCCCTCACGGCCCCGTCAAATTAAAGTTGTAGGGGTAAGCGTCAGTAACGAGACAGAGCTGAGGGGATAAAAAACAGAAGGTGTGCAGAGTTTGTCGGGCGCAAATGTGTTGCTGCTGGGGATAAT
>DSAE01000055.1 GCA_011372855.1 Desulfobacteraceae bacterium | reverse complement strand
TTCTATTACTGTATGCCGTGAGATTACAATATGTTAATCATGGCCAAACAGGCTTGGTCGGGACTCATCTGCCGCGTAGCGGCTTCGTCCAACAATACGTTGAACAGATCGAATCCGACCATATTTTGTGTCCTGGGGATGCTGACGGTTGCCGGCGGCATCTTGCTGATGCTGTCGGGTACGGCCTTTGCCAAGTCGGTCAATCTGGACGCGGCCTGGGGGATGAACAATTATTATGACAGCGAAAACAGTGAGAATGATTCGCACAGCTACCGGCAGCGATATTTTCTCAACTGGTATCCGGCCATTTCCTCCCGGGTCAATCTCAATACTACCATGAATTACGCGCGCAACTGGCAGTCAAAGACCGGGTACAACGAATTTGCCTCTCCGGCCGTCACCTTAGACGTGCGCAATGATCTGTTCAATGCCGACCTGCGGGCCAGCATGAATTACAACAACCGGGAAAACACCTTCAACAATCGGAGCCGGAACTGGGAGGGAAGCATTCGCAACGGGGCCCTGTATGAACTGATGCCCATACTGACTCTGCGGTACGGCGAGACATACGAGGACGACGGAGCCGACTACCTGATAACCGACAATGAAAGCAGATGGTGGGAAGCCGCCCTTGAATGGAACTACCGTCAATTGCGCACCTATTATTCCTATTACCTGCGGACCTTCGATGATTTTGTCGAACAGTACACCAATGATAATATTCGCCACTTCGGCCGGGTTGACTATACCGACTCCCTGTTGAACAACAGGGTTCGGTACGGTATTTCCCAGACCGTCAACCTCAACACCAACGAATTCGAATTCCGCGGCGACAGGGCGGAAATCAGCGTGCCGGTATCCCAGGGCCTGGCCGGCGGCGACGCCACCCCGCAGTTCGGCACCCTGCCGGACAACGCCAAGCTGATCGACGGCAACCTGGACAACCTTGCCTTTACCATCAGGATCAATGAGCCGGCCAACATCGGCGTCCGCACGGACTTTCAGCGTGTCGACGCTTTGTACGTCTCTATCCAGGAGCCGCCGGGGGTCGTAGCCGATCATCTGCTGGCCATCCGCTGGGACATATATTCCAGTGAAGACGGCTCCGACTGGGTCAGGGAAATCGCCAACGCCCCGACACAATATAACATCATTGAACATCGGTATGAGGTGCAGACCGGAGGGCTGCAGGCCATTCACCTCAAACTGGTGGTCACGGATTGGCCGGTGCTGACGGGAGATGTCAATATAACGGAAATGGAGGCTTACCAGACCGTTGTCGGGGAGGGCGCCAGCGGTGAACGGAGGAACGACTCCTACACCACCAACTTTAATTTTCAGGCGGATCCGACGGACAACACCGTCTTTTCCTATTTTCTCGGCTGGAATACAAGCGATAACAACTTCGGCAACGACAGTGAACGGATCAGCAACAATGCCAGCCTGCAGTGGAACGTGAACCGCTATTTTCTCCCGACGGTGAGCGTGTCGGACCTGCAGAACAAAAACAGCGACGTGGAGGATACCGAAACACGCAATTATTCGCTCTCGGTCCAGTCGCATCCGCTCGATACCTATGACACTTCCATCGGCCTGAGCAGATTCGAAACCTACGTCGAATCGGAGAAGCGGCGAACCGGCCACAACCTGTCCTGGCTGAATTCGGCCATCCTGTACCCCCGCCTCACCACGCAACTGGATTTCATTCTCGGTACTTCCACGGATGAACTCCGCGACACGGACTCAACCAATGCGTCGGTCTACTGGAGGCTGACCTCCCATGTGCGCGACAATCTTTCTGTCGATTTTATTTCCGAGTACCGGAAGAATTCAACGGAAGCGGTGTTCGTGGAGGATATCGAATCGGATGGCGGGAGTTCATCCCTTGACATCAACTGGCGGGTTTCGGATCTCCTTTCGATTCGCGGCTCCGGCGTTCTCGGCTACGGTGATTCGGCCGATGACTATGACTCTGTCTTTATCAGCCCCACCGTGATCCTGATGCGGACCGCCAAATCACTGGTCCAGTCCGCCTATATGTTCAATGCCAACAGAAATGACACGATACATACGTTTAATCTTAACTGGAGTTGGAACCTGAGCGAATACTTTTCGTTCAATGCAATCGGCAACTATCTCATTTTAGAAGACACAAACATATGGTACATCAACTGTTATCTTACATCAAGGTTTTAGGGATCAGTATCCGGACAGCGGTCGTCATCGTCGCGGTGATTATCCCGCTCCTTGCCGCCGCCGGATGCGGGGCGAAGAAGACGGAAACATCGTATGCCAGGGAGGAAGTTGATCTGGCCTACGTGACCAGGGTGGCGGTCCTGCCTTTTCAGAACAATACTCCCGACAATTTTGCCGCGCTCAGAATAAGGGACATCATCACTACCCAGATCCTTGCCCTGGGCCTGTTTGATGTGGTGGAGAAGGGTGTTGTCGACAGCGTTCTGCAGGAAATGGCCATCGATCAGAACCGGCCCATTGATTCCCTGCTCCTGAAAAAACTGGGCAACCGGCTGGAAGTGAACGCGTTTGTGCACGGCTCCGTGGACGATATTGTCCAGGTCAGCCAGGGGGCATTTTCCTATCCCCAGGTCAGCCTCACCCTCCGGCTGATCGACAGCGAGACCTCAATGGTTCTCTGGCAGTCCAGCGCCCATCGAACGGGTTATTCCCTGATCGACCGGCTCTTTGACCTGGATCCGCAGGACAGTTATGAAATCACCATTGCGCTGATCCGGGATATGCTTCGAACCATTCCCAAATAGAATGATTCTCTCCGGCGTTCCGGCTTTTTCGGTGCATAAGGCCATGCCCCCGGAACGGTACAATTGCCTGGGACGCAGGGAGCCCGCCGCTGTTCTGCAGGAAGCCAGGTCCATGCGTTTGGGAGTCCGGCGGAGGCCGCCCGTCACGATCATGATGAACCGTTTTTATATCCTCCTTTGCATTTTCTGTCTGTCCGCGGCCATGACCGTTCCGGCCGCGGCGGAAACGGTGGCCGTTTTCCCCCTGCTCGACCTGAACAAGGGCAGGAACGGGGTGAATCATGAACTCACCGACCATATCCGCCACCAGACGGGCCTCCGCGGATACAGAATTGTCGAGCCGGACGAGGTGATGAATTTCATGGTCCGGCACCGCATCAGGATTCTCGGGGCACTCGACAGCATTTATGTCAATCGGGCCCAGAAGGAACTGGAGGCGGATTTCGTCCTGCTCGGCACGGTCTGCCAGCTTAAACCGGAGCCCAATGCCACGGTTTCCGTCTCGCTGCAACTGGTGAGAACCAGCGACAACCGGATTGTCTGGACCGATACGGCGACGTTGTACCAGTCGGAACTGTGGACTCTGCTGGCCATCAATGATCCCGAAAGTCTGGGCGATCTGTACGATTCATTTTTCGAGCGGCTGTACGCCACCTTTCCGGTCACCCCGCCTGCCTACATGAGAGGCAAAGACTTCGTCGACATTGACAGGGTCCTCATCCGGCCCGCCATTGTCCGGTCCCATGACAGGATTGAGTGCCGCATCGGCATAAAATCAACCATGGACCCCGAATCCCTGCCCGAATTCCGCATCACGGTGCATGGGGAGACATACCCGGTGGTCAGCGACGAGGACGGCCATTACCTGGCTGCCGCCTGGAACGCCATCGAGGAGGAGGGAAGGTATGATATCGGCCTCCAGACCGTCTGGGCCGACGGGACCCGGGATGACTTGCGGCTCGGTTCGTATCGCGTCGACAACACCCCGCCGGTCATTGTCATGCATGCCGCCGCCCCGGTAATTGACCGGTATCCGACCTTCAATGCATTTGTTGCCCTGACCTTCTCCATGCCCGAGCCCGAACAGCTGAGCAGATGGGAGTTTCACATTTATCGGCTGGAGGACGAGCAGGAGCAGACCCTGGTCGTGTTCCAGGAAGGATCCGGGCAGCTTGCGCAACGGATGACCTGGAACGGCAGAACCAGCACCGGCCTGAATGCTCCTGAAGGGGATTATCTGATCAGGGTCATCGTCTGGGACATGATCGGCAATCCCGGTTCGGCCGAACAGAGGGTTGCGTTGCGGCGCATCCCTCCCCAGCTTGATTTTGCCTTCGAACTTGAGGAAGACCTGCTGCGCATCAATGTAAGCAATGAAACGCCGACACCCATGAACTTCTGGTGGATGAGGATATTCGAGGGGAACGGCAGGGTGCTGCGGGTATTCGAGGGCGAAGATTTCCCGGTGGAAGTTTCGATTCCGCTTCCCGGGGAGGGTGAGGAGAACCTGCTCGATCTCCTCATCGAGGCCCGGGACGCAGTGGGCAATATCACCAGGAGAAAACTTCAGGACCTGTTCACCATCGCGACCCAGGGGGAAGAAGACCTGGAGGAAACCGAAGTGCAGTGGCTGGAGGATTTTTAGTTGAGATATTTTCCCCATATGTTTTTATTTTTGGTATGCCTGACGCTGACTGGGGGCTGCGGCGGGCGGGTGCCCCTGCTGCAGGAGCTGGCGCCGCTTCCTCCGGATGCCGGCTGCCGGGTGGCCGTGCTGCCGTTTGTGAACCGGGGGGACTACCCGGGCGGCAATGAACTTCTGTACAAGGTTTTTACCTCGGAACTGGCCGGGCCGGGGAAGTTTCATCTTGTCAATGAGGCGGATATCCTGAAGGTGTACCAGCAACTCGCCATATTCCCGACCCGGATGGCGGACGAGAACCAGATGCAGGTGATTGCCAGCCGCCTGGGAGTGACCCTGTTCATCGGCGGGGATATCCTGAGGATGACGGAACGACCCTCAGGCAATGAAGTCCATACGGAAATGTCCGTTGTCATTCGTCTCTATGAAGGGAAAACCGGGGACATCCTCTGGGAAACCTACCATAAGCGGCGGGGTCGTGATTATAAGAGCGTCTTGCATTTCGGACAGATCAATACCGTGGCCGGGCTTGCCAAACAGATGGTCAGGGAAATTATCGATTTATGGAACAAAAACGGACTGACGGCATGCGGCGAATGAACGGTTTCATTCTGCGGGCGGCGTTCCTGACGCTGACGCTCATTTCTTTTTCCTCCCCAGGCTGGTCCGCAACGACCGAAGCCACCCTTCTGACCGTTGACAACGTTCGGTTCACGACGGCTGATTTTCTGACCTGGTGGGAAAACATCCGGGATGCGGACATGGAGCCGCCGGAAACCCTCCAGCCGTACATCGACTGGATACTTCTCTATCGGGAAGCGGAAAAAATGGGTCTCTACGATGACCAGGCTTTTCTGAAGAAGGTGTCGACGTTTCACAAGGCCCGGTCCCTGATGCAGTTGAAAAACGAAGAGGTCGATCAACGAATCAGCATCACCGATGAGGACATCATGCGGTATTATGCCGAGAATTATGTTCCTGTCTGGGTCCTTAACATCATCCATTTTCCGGACGAGGACAAAGCCGCGGCCGCTTACCGGACACTGAAGTCCGGGGAGATCACGGCGGAGCAGCTCCAGGAGATATTGCCGGAAGACGGGGGGTCAGCCGCACAGAATGTTGTCCGGCAGCGTCCCAATTCCACCCATGCCGAATGGCTGGAAATTATCCGCCCCATGGAGGTTGGCGATTATTCCGCGCCGGTTCCCTGGAAGGGGAACTTGGTCGTTCTTCACCTGCTTGAACGAATAGAGGAGAACGGGAAAGAGGCGGATTTATACAGGGAAGAAATCAGACACCGGTTATGGAAACAGCGGCAGGGTCAGTATACCCTTGAGCTGCTGGAGAAGCTGAAAGAAAAATACCGGGTGGAAATTGATCGTGAGGCAGTGGATGAGGTTGACCTGGCCGACCTTGCCGGTCAATACGGCGACCGCCCCGTTGTGACGACCAGCATCGGCAATATCAGTCAAAGTGATCTTGCCGCAATGCTCCGCAAGGAAGTCCAGTTCAGGAAAACATCAGGGTTTGGCGAGGACGGTGGTTTTGATCTGAAAAATTATGTGCTCAACGGTATTGTCAGCCAGACGCTCACCAGCCATGAGGCGCTTGAACGCCATTACGAGCGGCAACCGCCCTATGATAAAATATATGAATACTATGTCCGGCACCGGTTGATCAAGGCCCTGGAAGCGCATGTTTTTGAGCCGGAAGTGAAGATCGGACCTGAAGACGTCGCCACATATTACCAACGTCATCTCGACGAGTTCACCGCCCCGGAAACGGTAACCCTGGGGATCATCGAAGGCAATGAAAAGGAATTGAAAGCCCTCTGGGCCGATATTGTCGCCGGAGGCGATGATTTCATGGTCCTGGCCCAGATCAACGCTCCGCACGGCGTTGAGCCCGTGGTGGAGATGGCTGTCGAACAGCTCGAGCCCGAGATCGCTGAGGTGGTGAGCGGGCTGGCCCCGGGGGACGTGAGCCGGGTTGTCGCTGTCAAGGATAAGTTCGTCCTGGTGCAGCTGCAGAAGCGGACCAGGGCCGTAACCGCCCCGAAGGAGAAGGCGGCCGCGAGAATTATTGCCGATCTGCGCTCCCAACGGCTGGAGGAGATACGCAACAAGTACCTCCTCCAGCTCCGGGCGGCGGCTGATATTCAGGTGCAGGAAAAAACATGGCGTAAACTGCGGGAAGAAATAAAAGGAAATGATGCGGAAACAAAATAACTGCGCGGCCGGCATCGGCCTGTTCCTGGTCTGCTGTATAACGGGGATGTTGATCGGCGCCTGCGGGTCCGTGCCCTCATCCACGCAGAAATCCGAGACCGAAAGCATCCAGAAGGGGGGAGGCAGGACATG
>DSAE01000210.1 GCA_011372855.1 Desulfobacteraceae bacterium | reverse complement strand
TTCCCACGGCTTTGTGTCGGGGTTCGCAAGCTCACCCCGACCTACGAATTTTTCCCTGCACAGCCGGCCGCGCAAACATGTTCTTCCCCTCATTCGTCCCCGCAACGCGGGGTGGGGCGCTGCCAACTGGCAGCATGGCCGATCAACACCGCAGCCGGCCTGCCCCGGCAAGGCTCCCCTGATACACCATGCTCTTCAACTCCCTCATCTTCCTCCTTTTTCTGGCCATCGTTCTGGCTCTGCACCACCTGCCGCTGCCGTGGAAGGCGAAGAAACTCAATCTCTGCCTGGCAAGCTATGTGTTCTATGCCGCCTGGAATCCGCCGTTCGTCATCCTCCTGTGGATATCCACCCTCATCGACTGGCTGGCCGGGAAACGTATCGCCGCGGCCCGCACTCCCGGGGCCAGGAAAGGGTTTCTGGCACTCAGCCTGACGGTCAACCTGGCCCTGCTCGGTTTTTTCAAGTACGGCGGTTTTCTGCTCGACAATTTCACCGCCCTCCTGGAACTGGCCGGCATCCATTTCCGCCCCGCCGCTCCCGGCATTGTGCTGCCGGTGGGCATCTCCTTCTATACTTTCCAGTCCATGTCCTACAGCCTGGACATCTACCGGGGAAAGCTCAAGCCATGGCCATCATTCCTCGATTTCGCCCTTTTTGTGACTTTCTTTCCTCAACTGGTGGCCGGCCCGATCGTGCGGGCCGCGGAATTCCTGCCCCAGTGCGTCCGGGAACGGCGGGCCACCGCCGAACAACTTGGCTGGGGATTGACCATGATCACCCTTGGCCTGTTCGGCAAGGTCATTCTCGCCGACACGCTTGCCGCCCCGGTGGCGGACGCGGTGTTTGCCGCACCGGCCAGCACCGGTTTTGTTGACGCCTGGATCGGCACCCTGGCTTTTTCGGCCCAGATATTTTTCGACTTTGCCGGGTACTCAACCTGCGCCATTGGTACGGCGCTGAGCCTCGGTTTCATCCTGCCGGAGAATTTCCGCTTTCCCTATGCTGCTCTCGGTTTTTCCGAGTTCTGGCGGCGCTGGCACATCTCGCTTTCCTCCTTTCTGCGCGACTATCTCTACTTCGGGATGGGGGGAAGCAGGAAAGGGGCGCTGCGGACCACGGTGAACGCCGCAGTCACCATGCTGCTCGGCGGTCTCTGGCACGGAGCCGCCTGGCATTTTGTCATCTGGGGAGGCATACACGGCGTTCTCCTGGCCGTGGAACGGGCGGTGAAGAGCTTCTTTTCGACCCGCATCGATGTCTCCGGGCCGGGTGTCCGACCGGCGCTCATGCTGCTCACCTATTTTTTCATCTGTCTCACCTGGGTATTTTTCAGGGCCGAGGATACCGGCGCCGCCTTCATCCTGCTCAACGCCATGGCCGGTGGGCAGGACGGCGGCATTCTTCCCGCATCGGCTGTCTGGCGGATATCCGTCATCACCGTGCTCCTGCTGGGGGGGCACTGGTACCTGCGCGACCTCGATTTCAAGGCAACACTGGCCCGGATGCCCTGGTGGTTGCGAAGCGCCGTGGTGGCGGTTCTCCTCCTTTCACTCACCCTTGTCCCCGGAGATGACCGTGCGTTCATTTACTTCCAGTTCTGAGAAGCGCAACGGCTCCGATTGCTGGTGCCGGGCCCTGGTGTGCGGCCTTCTGTGCACCGTTATTGTTCTCGGTGCCTGGGAGGCCTTCTGGCGCGCCTGGGGATTTGCCCCGGTCATCGAAGACGATCTCGGAATCTGGGCGGTTGTCCGCCGGGGAGTTGACCGGGGGGGGGGCGGGCCGGCCATTGTCCTCCTCGGGGCCTCGCGCATGCAGCTCGATGTCGATCCACGGGTGCTCCGGGCGGAAACAGGTCGAAAAGCAGCGATGCTCGCCATCGACGGGAGTTCGCCCCTGCCCGTGCTGGCAGATCTTGCCGGCCGAAGCTCCTTCGACGGCCTCATCATCTGCTCCCTCCTGCCGCAATGGCTTGCCGACGGGGGAGAGGACAGGGGACGTTCGGCCAGGTGGGTGCGCAAATATCATCAGCAGAAATGGTCCTTTTGGATCGAGACCCGTCTCTCCCTGTTTCTGCAGGACAGTTTTGTCTTCCGGTATCGCGGCCTGCTGCCCGACCGCCTGTGGAGGAATTTCCTGGACGGCGAGATGCCGCGGCCGCCGTACGCCGCCATGCGAAGCGATCGGTACCGACCGGCCGATTACAGCCTGACGGATATTGCCAAACTCAGGGCGGCCAGGATCGACCGCCAGAGGGAAATCGTCGCCGCGGCAGAACCGCTGGACGATGCGGAATTCGCTGCCCGGCTCGCCTGGATCGAGGACATGGTGCAGCTGGTTCGGGATCGCGGGGGCAGTGTCATTTTTGTCAGGCTGCCATCCTGCGGTGAAACCCTTGAACTGGAGGAAGCGACCTGGCCGCGGGAAAAATACTGGGACCGTTTTGCCGCAACAACATCAGCCCGGACACTCCATTTCGCCGACCATCCCGAACTTTCCTCTTTTGACTGTCCGGACGGCTCGCACCTCGACCATCGCGACGCTGTTCCCTTCACCCGCGCCCTGGTCGAGGTGCTCGTCCTGGCGCGGGATGTGCCGTAAACCGGCCTTTTCTTCAGGTCAGGAGGAAATGGAAAAGGGGTTGACTTCCAACCTGCCGTTTATTAGAAATTTTCCTGAGACCCTCCTTGCCGTCGCATTCGATTGGACATCCTCCTTTTTGCCGCGAGGCATCCGGGTTGTTGTTAAACAGGAATGATCCGCACCAGGCCATGAACAGAAAGCCGACCATCCACAGTTCCCCGCCATCGCCGGCAAGCCGGTGCACCGTAAGGCGCCCAGGATACCGGGGTTTGCAGGGCTGCCCGGTGAAGGTGTCCGCATCTGTGGTCTTGCCCGGAGAAAGGGCGGATGCCATCCTGGCGATGCTGTCCCGGGCGCCGGGACCGATCGCAAACAAGGAGCAGTGATGCGGAAAAGATCCGTTTTGATGAGGCTGACAGTGCTGCCGGGTCTGCTTCTGCTGCCGCATACGGGCTGTTCTGCGGGAGCCGGAAGCCATTACGCGTATTCTGCGGATCGGTACGAGCCATATCCTTACCATCGGCTGGAACCGTATCCCTATCCCGGGCCGTACCTCTGGCCGGATGGATCGTACTTCCACAGGGAATATTACGGGAGCCGTTACATCCCCGGATACGGTTTCCCCCGCGATTATTCCTTCGGCCGGCCGCCATACCTGCGGGACCGGAGATATTTCCGCTCCCCGGTGTTTCCCGACCGAAGATATTTCCGTCCCCGGACCTTTCCCGACCGGAGGGATTTTCATCCCCGGACGTTTCCCGACCGGAGGGATTTCCGTCCCCGGACGTCGCCCGGCGGGAAACGTCCTTCTCCGCGGCCTCTTGACCGGCCGGGGAGGCGCTGATGCCCGGCACCGCTCACCTTTTTCCCCTCGACGGCACAGGCTTCAAGCCGCCGGAAAGGGAAAATCCCCATGGAAAGGAGATCAACCGATGAAAGAAGTCATTCTTTGTATTGTTTTTGTCATTGCCTGCACTTTTCCCGCCGCCCTTTCAGCCGAGGATCGGGTCAACGCCTGTTCGGTCCTGACCCATGCCGAAGCGGAAGAGGCGGCCGGCGTGCAGCTGGCGGAAGGCCAGCTCACCGAATATGAAGCGATCTTTATGCAGGGGGTGACATTGTGCCACTTTGAATCCCGCGACCCCATGCAATATAAAAATTTTGTCAGCGTTCAGCTGACAGTCGGGGAATCACGGGAAGATGCCGCTCAAAAATTCGATGAGGCGGTTTACCTGATCCTTTCCCCGGAAGACATAGAAGGTTTCGGCGACAAGGCAGTCTGGGGCGGCGACGTGTTCCAACCCAAGGGCGGCCTGCATGTTCTCCGGGACGGGTACTACTTTGCCGTCAAGGTCAACAGGGCCGATGGCAAAGACAACCTGGCGAACTCCCGGATGCTGGCGGAAAGAATCCTCGAGCGGCTGCGGTCAGAGGACAGATGACAGGAGGAGTTTGCAGCTTCGCTGTAGGGCTGGATCCCTCACCCGGCCTCCGGCCACCCTCTCCCGCTGGAGAGGGGGGTATTTATGGCTGGACGAGGGGATGCCCGGCTTGTGGGTATAATACCGGATCGTAGGTTGGGGAGAGCCTGCGAACCCCAACAATTTTCAGCGCTTACGTTGGGCTTCGCGAGCTCGGCCCAACCTGGACGCTCTGCATTCTTAATTCTGCATTCATCTCCCGGTGTGCCCGGGGCCGGGATCTTAATGCCCCAATCTCTTTTTTTCCAGGCTCTGTTCGAGAAGCTTGAGTTGCTCAATGGCTTCGGTGAGATTCTTTTTTTCAACCGTCAGTTCTTCATTCTCCTTTATTAACCGCGCATTGAGCCGCTGCAGCGCCTCGGCTTCCGCCCGCCGGTCAGCGCGTTCCCTGTCGGAGTCCGTCCGCAGGCGGGCCAATTCTTCCTCCATACCGGCCATCTTCTGTAGAAGGCTGCGTACATAGCGTGCTTCATCGCTCCTTCCCGACCGGGAGCTGATGGAGAGATACCGGTCAAACATGAGCAGTGACCGGGCATAGTCGGGGTTCGGATTATTGTAATGAGCGTGGAGCAGGGCGAGGTCAAAAAAGGATGCGGCATGCTTCACCTCGGCAGGATCTTCGGCAAGAAGAATTTCCAGGCGAAGGATTTTCCAGCCAATGTCCTCTTTGTCCAAGGCATGAAAAGAATTCGGAAGACAGTGGATCATCGCTCTTTTCGCGCAGGCGCCGGTGAACACAAGTCCCGCGACGAGGAGCAGTAGAAGAGGCGGAAGAAGAAAACCGCCCGGGCGCGGACTTCCGGAAACCGGCATGTGGCTGCCCTACTGCAGGACCCTGAGCGTCGGATGATCGAGCGACTCCGGCACCGGTCCGTTCTCCCGGCGGTCCCGTACCAGTACGCTCCCGGGCAATGATTTGGCGTATGCTTTTAGTTCCGCCGCTATTTCGCCTGCTTTTATGTGGTTCATCCCCTTGTTGCCATCGGCGATGACCGCGGCAATGGACATGGACATGATGGGAAAGGTCATCTGCCGGCCCTGGCGGTTATGCGCCGCGATATAGCCTCTTGCCCTGTCTGCCTCGTCATAGAACGCGACAATGCTTTCGTCAAAACGCTTGATAATGGTCCGGCAGAGTGCTTCATACGTGCGGACATCGGTTATAACGGCGAAATCATCCCCGCCGATGTGGCCGATGAAGTCGTCCTCCCCGCCATGTTCCGCCACGGCGGTCCTGATGATGGCGGCGGTGGCTAGGATGACGTCATTGCCCCTGGCATACCCGTAGCGGTCGTTGAATGATTTGAAATTGTCCAGATCCACCAGGCAGAAGGCCAGGTTTGCATTTTCCGCCAGGCGCATGCTCAGGGTGTTTTCAATGGCCAGCCCGCCCGGCATTCTGGTCAATGGGTTTGAATCCAGGGAAAGCTGTTCGATCCGGGACAGGCTTGAAGCCATTAACCGCAGTGCTCCGGCGAGTTCCCCCAGTTCGTCCCTGGTGTCGATCTGCGGACAGTGATCGTATTTCCCGGCCGATATGATCTCGGTTGCCTGCTTCAGACGCCTGATGGTCCCGGCAAGGCTGCGGGTGATAAGGGATGCGGCGCCCAGTCCCATGATGATGCCAAGCAGAGAGAGCAGGGCGGTTATTTGAAAAGATTTGATGCCGATCCTGTTGGCCGTTTCCATTTTCTCCAGCTGCTCCTCCTCGCCGGCCTGGATCATGAGGTTCAGCAGCGCCGTCATCCGGTCAAACAGGGACCCGGCGAGTTCATCGAATTCTCCGCTGCCCGGGGAAATGGTGGCCGCGCCGGCGGCATCGGTGTAGAGCACGCTGAAGCGGGCGTGGAGCGCCCTCAACTCCTGGAGGGGAAGATTTTCCGAAGAAGGGAGCGCCGTCACTTTGTCCGCCAGTTCATAGAATTCCCGCTCCCGCTGCCGGAACAGATCAAGCATTTCCCTGCTGTTGAGAATCTGGTAGCGGCGGCCGTACGATTCCTGGGCCAGGAGTGCTTCCTCCATTTTATCGGCGGCCTGGATGAGAAAGGTATCTTCTTCCAGGATGCTTCTGTTGATCCGTTTCAGCTCATCGAGGCTGCGGGCGGACAGTACAGCGATGGCAATAATGACGAGAAAGATGGGCAGATAGGGCAGGATGATTTTTTTCTCGAGACCGAATCGCATGCGTGCGCACCTTGCATACAGTGGGTTCGCGGCTCGGCGGGGCAGGCGTCTGCGGCGCCGGTTACCCATGTTCATGCAATTTTCTTGCCATGATTGGCCTGACTGTTGCGAAATTGGTATCTGGCGCTGAATGTGGTGAAAAGTCGGCAGGATACGCGAGGGATCGTGTGACCGCAGTTCGGACAGCCGCCGGGCCCTCGTCAGGCGGGGGAGGGAGTTGTTTTCAAAAAAGTAACAACAATGGTAATAAGTAACCGGAAATGTCGGCGGAAGATATGAAAAAAATTATGCTTTACTAAAGTGGACGTCGGGGATAATTTACCGCAGTCGGAAGGAACCCCCGGCAAACCGTCGGACTGTGAAGCGCATAAGGGGGATGCCCTGCCGGGCGGTCAGGTTCCCCGAACCGTGAGTCCGCGCTGCCCGTTCCGCCGGCCGTGTCGGCAGAGCCCGCGGTGGCGGTGGACCCCCGGCCGCGCCGTCCGCCGGTTTTTTCTGCCGCATTGCCGTGACAATGGGAGAACAGGTCAGACCTGGGAACAATAAAACAAAG
>DSAE01000236.1 GCA_011372855.1 Desulfobacteraceae bacterium | reverse complement strand
GAAACATGAAAAGGACCAGTTAAACTTGTATGATTAAGAGCCCCAAGGGGGCTTTCCCAATGTTAATAGCCCCCTTTGAGGGGGCAACCTGAGGCCTCCAGCTCTGCTGGAGGAGCCTCACTGTATCCATTCCCTCCCGTTGATTCAAAGTCAAAGATGCCCGGAACGATTTTTTTTTGGGCCTGGCCGCCGGACGTTTCGGGCCGCGGAGAAAGGGCCGCCATTATAACTTATTGATATTACAGCATGTCGGGTCGACATCGGGTCATGTCGCCTATTCCTGTCGTCTTTTTTGCCCTACCGTATGGACAAAGGGAATGTCCGCGTCAGGATATTCCCGGCAGGTTGCAACGCAGCTACACCATTCAATGACAGGGAGGAAAAAATGAAAAAACGACGAATGTTTTCCGGAGTCGCAGCAGCGGCAGTTCTGGGGATCGGGCTGGGAATCGGCATGGTTTTCGCGGGCGCTCCCGCCGGGGCCCCGGAAAATGAAATCATTATCGAGGGGAAAAAACCGGCCCGGTTCAATCATGCAACCCATTCGGCATTGGGTCTGGAGTGCGGAGTCTGTCATCATGACGGGGAACACAGTCCGCTGACCGCCGAGTCCATCGCCGCCCTGGCGGACCCGGCCGAGCTCAGATGCGTAGCCTGCCATAACGATGCGCATCCGAACAAGGACATGCAGAAGCCCAAGGATGTCTTTCACGCCCGGTGCCAGACCTGTCACAAGGAAGGATACCAGGGGAAAACCGGACCGACCAAGTGCACCGACTGCCATGTCAGGCAGAATAAAGCGCTGGAAGGCTGCTGAGCCGTCAGGCCGTCAATCACCGGGGTCGGACTCGTCCGGCTCCGGTGATCCGGAGGTCAGGCCGTTCAGCTTTTCCAGCTGCCTGAAGGGCCATTCCACCGTCCGCCGGAGGATATTGAGCGGACTGAGCAGGATGTCCCTGGCCAGGTTGGTACGAATTTCCGGTTCATCCAGGCTGCCGGTTATTTCCAGGGAAGTGCCGAGGGAGCCGTCCTCGCCGAGCAGAGCGTATCCGGCCAGGGGGATGAGACCGATGATTTTGCTGTAGTCCTTCATGGTGAACAGTTCCATTGACAGGTGCAGGGTCCGGTCGTTGAAGTCGACCCATCCTGTGGTTTCACTGTTGACCGTTATACCGTCCGCCCGCAGCTGGCGAATGGTCAGCAGTTTGTCCATGACGTCGAAATGGACGAAGCCGTCCCGCACCCTGTAGCCGTCCTGGTCGAATCCCGGTGAAGACAGGGTGGCCAGCGCCGGGATGGTATTCAGGAAGGCAATGAGATTATTCATGATCAGGTAATCCCTGATCAGCACTTCGGTGAATTCGATATAGCCGTTGTAGTTGCCGGGCGTTCCGCTCAAGGTGACATCGAGCAGGCCGTTGCTCAGGTCGGCGAATGTTATGAAATCCCTTGCTATTTCGGCGTTCAGCCTGCTGCCGGTAAAAGTGAACGCATTGCCGCTTGCTTCGTAGAGAAACCGGCCCTGGCCGAGCTCGGCGTCAAATGTCCGGTCCGGCCCATCGATGGTGAATTCGAAAGGGCCGGTGGCGATCACCGGCTCTTCATGGTTGAGCAGGGCTTTGGGACCGGTGACGGTCACGGGCAGGAAAAAGGAGCGACGGTCGTCATCAGCGGCGAAACTGTCCCGGTCAAGGACGACGAAATAATCGCGCAGCCGGATTGTCAGCCGGTCGGTCATGGCAATGGTGATTCGCTCGTCATTGGCCGAGGCCTCGATGCCATCCACAGTCCCGGCACCCTGGAAGCGGAAGGAAGTGACGGGCTGACCGTCAAGGACAAGCGGGCTCCCGGAGACCTCGACTTCGCCGTCGAATCGCACGGCCAGCGTGTCCCGCACCGCAAGGTGGAGATACCCTTCGTTGAAGGGCAACCCTTCAAGCAGGGGCACGGCTGGGGCAACTTTCCGGAGACTGCCGATACTGATGCCTGTCTCCCCCCGGTTGAGGCGGATTACGGTCTCCCATTCCGGGAGACGGACGGAAACAGGATCGGTACCGAAATCCACCGCAACCGGCACCCGCACCTGGAATGCCCGGAGTACCTGCATCGTGTCAACGCGGAAGTCCAGATGGTCGACAGTGCAGTCCAGGACCGCCTGTTTGGTCCGGACATCCACGACCCCCGCCAATCCGGTGTGGATGATGTCCTTATAGGAAATATCGGCCCGGCGGATGGTTATGGTCCGGTCGACGAGGGCGACATTGACAGTCTCGGCCCGGACAGGCACGCCGTTCCAGGCCCATTCTCCCTGCCCGGCGTGAAAGGCTCCGCGCGCATGGATGGAGAATTCCGGGAGATCCAGGATGAGCCGCAGCTCCGCCCTGGTCTGGCCGGATAACTGCAGCAGAGGAAGCCGGATGTCGTACCTGGCCAGGATTTCATGAATATCTTCATCTCCGCGGGTTTCCGTCCTGATATTGATGACCAGCCTGGTCTTTCCTTCAATGAGATTATCGATATGGACGCTGCTGCCGGAGAGCGTCTTGTCCCTGTACCGGGGGGCGGTCAGGGCAAAGGCAAGCCGGTTGTCGTCCAGGGACACCTCCACCCGGTCACAGATGACCGGATCCAACCGGGGGTGAAATTTGACGGCGGCCGATTCGGCCACTGCCGTGCCGCTGATGTTGTCGGGTCCGATCTCCCGCCATTTTTCAAGGGGAAAGCGCAGCCGCAGCTGATTGATCCGGTACTGTCCGGCGGTGATGTTGTCCGCCACCCAGGCGACGATCTCCCGGTCAATGGGAATCTGTTCCAGAACGGGGGCAAGGCTGGTAAACGTCTCCGTACCGACAACCATATTCACCTGTCCCCGGTATTCCGTGATCCCGAGGGAGCCGTTGACCCGAGGATTTTTGAAAAAACCGGTAAATTGAAAGCGCTCCGTTGCCCGGGAATAGGTGGCCGTGCCGCCAAGGGTGAGGTTACGGGGTTTGATCTGCAGGCCGGTGAGGGCGAGGTGATAGACGTCGGCTTGATGGGCCACCGAGGCTTCGAGGACAAAGTGGTCATTTTCCAGCAGGAAGTGGCCGTTCCGGTAGCTCAGGGTCAGGGAGTGGTTTTGGTAATTGAGCTGTTTGATGTCCAATTCCCGGATCAGGCGCCCCCACTTCTCGACGATGGGAACATGCCGCTCCAGGCGGGGTCCGGCGGGGTCCGCCGTACTGTCGAGGATATCCACCTGTTCGGCATGGACGATCAGTCCACCATCCAGGCGGATGGAAAGGTTTCTGATCTCCGCCGAGGAAATCGACAGCTGACGGAATGCAATTCCCTCTTTGAGTGACCACCAGGCAAATACACCGGCAAGGGCAAAAATACCGCAGAGAACGAGGAGGCTGACAAGGGCCCGGATCGCATAACGGTACAGGAAACGCTTCATGAATTATCAGGGGAAACGAATCGGGAAGACTGCATCAGGCAATCCTGGCGGAACGGCCTATCCGTTGCGCGGAAAAGAGAGAGAAGAAAAGGGGGCGGCTCGCAGTCCAGCCCCCTGAACATGGCGCGCCAGGAGGGACTCGAACCCCCGGCCTTGAGCTTAGAAGGCTCCTGCTCTGTCCTGCTGAGCTACTGGCGCGTGCGTGCAATTCGGAGGAATAATGTACCGGGTCCGGCGGGAGAAATCAACTGTCTTGCCCCGAAATGACCGGGAGGGGAAAGGTATTATTTAATTTTCTCCCACACCGGTCCCGAGGCCGTATCCAGCACGGAAATGCCTTTTTTGAGCAGCTCATCGCGCACGATATCGGCGGCCAGCCAGTCCTTGACCCGCCGGGCCCGTTCCCTTTCCCGGATCAACTGGGTGATCTCAGGGGCCAGGGGGCATTGCTCCAGGCGTAATATGCCGAGAACACTGTTGATTTTGCGCAACGTATCCAGGATTTTGTTTTTCTGCTCGCGTTCCAGACTGCCGGTGAGCAGGACCGGGTTGATTTTCTTGATGAAATCGAACAGCGCGCCCACCGCCCGAGATATATTCAGGTCGTCGTCCATGGCGTCATAAAAATTGTTTTCCAGGTCGGCGACAAAGATGGCCACGTCCGGGTGGGGCAGGTCCGGAGGCAGGCAGAGCAGTTTTCTGGTGAATTCGTCCAGGCGGCCCAGGGCCTTGCGCATGGAATCAAGCCGCCGGAAGGAAAAGTGCAGGGGTTTGCGATAATGGACCGCCAGCAGCATGAAGCGCAGCTCCCTGCCCGAATATCCCTTATCCAGCACATCCTGGAGGGTAACCACGTTGCCGTGCTCCTCGGCCATTTTCTTCCCGTCTTTGAGCAGGATGCCCGAATGCAGCCAGAAATTGGCCAGGGGTTTGCCGGTCAGGGCTTCGGCGATGGCGATCTCATTCTCATGGTGGGGAAACATCAGGTCCTGGCTGGCGGTATGGATGTCAATGGTTTCCCCCAGGTACCTGGTGGACATGGCGGAACACTCGATGTGCCAGCCGGGGCGTACGTTGCCCCAGTCGGTCTCGTAAAAAATACCCCTTTTCAGTTCGTCGAGGGTGGAGCGCTTCAGCAGGGTAAAATCCCGGGGGTTGTCTTTTTCGTAGTTGTCAAGGTCAACGGTTTTTCCCGTTTTTATCTTGCGAAGATCAATGCCCGACAGGCACCCGTACGGCTTGAATTTGGAGATGTCGAAGTAAATGGATCCGTGCTTTTCGTAGGCATACCCCTTGTGGATGAGGTCATGGGCGATTTCGATCATATCGAGGACATGATCGGTGGCCTTGGGGTAGCCGGACGCCTTCTTGATGCCCAGGGTATCGGCGGCCCTCATGAATTCATCGATGTAGCGCTCGGTAAATTCCTTCAAGGGGAGCCCGGCCCTGGCCGAACCGGCGATGGTGTTGTCGTCGATATCGGTAAAGTTCATGAAGGAATGCACCGCGAATTTTTTCAACTCAAGGCAGCGGACAAGGAGGTCGGCGACGACCAGCCGGCGGCAGTGCCCCATGTTGGGTGACTGGTAGGCCGTGGGGCCGCAGGCGTAGCAGGTGACGCGTTCCTTGCTGATGGGCCGAAACTCCTCCTTTTTCCTGGTCATGGTATTGTAGAGGCGGAGTCCGCCGCCCGCCGATTCCTGCTTGACTTTCGGCACGAAGAGGGGCGTGCTCAGGTAGCGCTCGCCGCCGTCGGGAAGAATTGCGACGATCAGTCCCTCGGTCGTCTCGCGGGCCAGCTGGAGGGCGGCAAACATCGAGGCACCCGAGCTCATGCCGACAAAAATTCCCTCATCCCGGGCAAGCATCCTGGCGGTTTCATACGCATCGGCGTCGGCAACGTTGATTATCCGGTGCGGCAGGCTTTTGTCGAAGATGCCGGGGCGATAGGATTCCTTCATGTTCTTGAGGCCCTGGATCTTATGGTCGGAGTAGGGTTCGACGGCCGTGATCCGGACTTCCGGATGGTTTTCCCGGAACCATCGGCACAGGCCCATCGCCGTGCCGGACGTGCCGAGGGTGGTGATAATATCGGTCACCCGGCCCTCGGTCTGACCCCAGATTTCCGGGGCGGTTTTGCGGTAGTGGGCCTGCCAGTTGGCCTCGCTGTTGAACTGGTCGGTCAGAAAATAGCGTTCCGGGTTTTCGCGCCCCATGGCGTATGCCCTTTCGATTGCGCCGTCGGTGCTGCGCTTGGCGGGGGTCAGGATGATTTCCGCGCCGTAGGCCTGCATGATCAGACGGCGTTCGACACTCGCCGATTCGGGCATGATCAGTTGGCAACGGTATCCCTTGGCCGCGCAAACCATCGCCAGGCCGATGCCCGTGTTGCCGCTGGTCGCTTCCAGGACGATTTTGTCCCTGGTCAGCTCGCCGCTCTGTTCTCCGGCTTCGATCATGGACAGGGCAACCCGGTCCTTGACGGAACCGCCCGGATTATAGGATTCCAGCTTGGCGAGGACCGTCACGCCCGGCTGCTTATGCAATCTCATGATGGGGACAAGGGGTGTGTTGCCTATCAGGTCAAGAATTGAATTGATCATCGGCTGTCTGGTCACGTTCCTGCTGCAAAGGAGGAGAAATGCCTGTTACAAGTAAAACCGGTACGGTTGCATTGCGGTAAGTGTAATACGATATGGCATGAATGAAAATGGAATATCGATAACTTATCGAAATTTTTGATATGCGCGCCACAGTTTGCAGAGCGCGGCCCGGCATTCGCTGTTTTCGACAGTCGAAGCCATTTGTTCGAAATGCCGAATTTTTTCCGGATCGGGAATGCGTTCCGGCGGTCGGCGGGATGGGTTGTCGGGGATCAGCGGTTCAAGGGGCTGCAGGATCCAGCGGATATCATCAACGGACACTTCCGGCAGAGCGTTGCGGACTCCGGCCAGCAGCCGGGGCTTTATGCTCTGCAGGTGGTGCATCCAGACGGAACTGGAAACAAAGATCCAGAGAATGTTGTTTTGGATGTATGCCGGCCGGCTCTGCCTGGCAATTTCACCGCCGGCGATTTTATCCCAGTTCCTGTCGAGGGTATATATCTGCCAGAGGGTGCGCCAGTTTTTCCGTCCATACAGACCTTCCAGTTGGGAAGCCAGATCCGGCAGCGCCGCTTTGTTGTTCATATTGTTACTATACTCGAGGGTCATGAATTGTGCTACAAGGTATTACCCTGCGGGACGCAGTTGCCCCGGTTGCTGTGCAGAGTGGACTTAACTATGTAAAACCATATAAAAAAGTTAATGGCTATTAACAATATTCAGCTGAATGATTATTTTTTAAAGCAAGATCAACATAATACGATTTGGAGGTCTTGCCATGAAAATGCCGGTCATAAGTCTCGTGGAATGGCAGAAACGATT
>DSAE01000199.1 GCA_011372855.1 Desulfobacteraceae bacterium | reverse complement strand
TTTCTGCCATTCCACGAGACTTATGACCGGCATTTTCATGGCAAGACCTCCAAATCGTATTATGTTGATCTTGCTTTAAAAAATAATCATTCAGCTGAATATTGTTAATAGCCACTTTTTTTTTAATGCGGTTTAGCCCGCCTCGTAAAAAATTTCCTTGCCGCCCGGCAGGTTGCCGCCTGCAGGAGCGGCGCGCGCATCAGCTTTTCCTTTGCGAGGTTTATCACCAATGACCCGTTGCAATTTCCATGTACACAGACATTCTCATTAACGCAACTCCGTATGAAAACCGGGTGGCTCTGGTGGACAGCGGCAACCTGCTTGAATTTTACCTTGAGCGGCCGGCCGAACAGGGACTGGTCGGCAATATCTACTGCGGCAGGGTCGTCCGGGTATTGCCGGGCATGCAGGCGGCGTTTGTCGATATAGGACTCGAACGAGCCGGCTTTCTCTACGTGGACGATGTGCTGCTTTCCCCCTGTGAATTTGAAAAACGGATCGCCAGCCAGGACCAGCCCTTCAACCGGGCCATTTCCAGCCAGGAAATCCTGCCCCATTCCTCCCAGGTGCAGCCAAGCATAGGCGATCTGCTCAAGGAGGGCCAGAACGTCCTGGTGCAGATTTCCAAGGAACCGATCGGCACCAAAGGTGCCCGCCTGACCTGTCACATCACCCTCCCCTGCCGGAATCTTGTTTTCATGCCCCTGACCGATCATATCGGCATATCCAGAAAAATCGAAGACGAGGATGTCCGGCAGAAACTCCGCGAAATGATTGAGGCGCTGCGTCCCCCCGGCACGGGCTTTATCGTCCGTACCGTTGCCGATCATGCCACCGAGGCCGAACTGGAGGCGGACATGGAATTCCTTCTCCTCCTCTGGGACGACATCAAATCCCGCTGCGGCAAAGTTGCGGCCCCCAGCCTCGTCTACAAGGACATTGACATGATCCTCAGGTCGGTGCGCGACCTGTTCTCCGAGGATGTCAAACAGGTGGTCGTTGACGCAGAGCCCGTTTACGAGCGCCTGCAGTCCTTTGTCCGGATATTCGCCCCGGAGCTGCAGGACAGGATCGTCCATTATGACCGGGACACCCCGCTGTTCGAGGCCTACGGCATCGAGGTCGACATCAACCGCGCCCTGGACAAAAAAGTATGGCTCCGTTCCGGAGGCTACATCATCATTGAAACAACGGAGGCCCTGACGGTCATCGATGTCAATACCGGCAGATACGTCGGCAAGAAGGACCAGGCCGAAACCATCTTCAAGACCAACATGGAGGCGGTCAAGGAAATCGCCTACCAGCTTCGCCTGCGCAATATCGGCGGCATCATCATCGTCGATTTCATCGACATGGACAACGAGCCCCACCGCGAGGAGTTGTTTCTGGCCTTCCAGGACGCCATTAAAAAAGACAAGAACAGGGTCAATATTCTCAAGATCTCTGAGTTCGGACTGGTCCAGATGACCAGGAAAAGATCGCTGGAAAACCTGACGCAGATGATGTGTGAGCCCTGCATGTACTGCGGGGGCGAAGGTTTCGTCAAATCCCGGCGCACCATCTGTTATGAGATTTTCCGGAAAATCACCAGGGACGCGCCCCGCACCCCGGGCAACAAGGTGTACATCAAGGTGCATCCGCAGGTCGCCGACATGCTGCTGGAGGAAGAAACCCAACATGTGGAACTTCTGCAGAAGCAGACAGGCAAACAGTTTACCATCATCCCCGACGGGGATACCCATATCAACCGGTATGAAATATCCTGGGGAAACTGAACCGCTCAGCTTCCTCACTCACATGCAAACCATAATGCTGGAGACCCATGGCATCCGAAAACAAACTCAGATCGAACCGGCCGCCCGGCAAGGCTTCGCGCATCGGCCGCAAGCTGCTCTTTTTCGTTATTCTGCTCGCGGTGGGAGCTGCAGCCATCGCCGGCCTGGTGCTGTTTGAAAGGGAAAAACCGACCGTCACGGTTCAGGACGGCCTGGAATACCTCGGCCGCAGCGGAGACATCAACCTGTCGGCCTCGGACGGAAAAAGCGGCCTCCGTTCCCTTGTCGTCGTTCTCATGCAGGACGGAAAGGAACAGGAACTGCATCGTCAGTCATTCGACCGCCGCCAGTGGTTCTACGGTGCCGGGCCTTCGCGGACGGATGCCGCCGTTTCCTATGACACCGCCAGGGCCAAGTTCAAGGACGGCGCCGCCGAACTGGTGATTGTTGCGCGCGATTTTTCGTTGAACGGCATGTTCAAGGGCAACGAGACGATCACCAGGCTGCCCGTGCAGATCGACACCACCGCGCCCCGGATCGCCCTGCATCATGCCCAGCGCTATATCCGGCCAGGCGGGGGCGGCATTGTTGTCTATGACCTGTCGGAGCCGGTCGAAGTGCATGGCGCCGTCGTCAACGGCCGCCTCTTCAAGGGTTTCCCGGTCCCCGAGCTGGAAAACCGCTACATCGCCTACATTGCCCTGCCCTGGGACAGCGGCAAAATTGAGGAGAGCAGAGTCATCGCCACAGACCGGGCCGGCAATGAAGGACAGGCTGTTTTTTCCATGATATTCAAAAACGTCCCGGGCAAATCCGACAGCATCAATGTCAGCGACGGATTTCTCAACGCCAAGATCCCCGAATTTGAACTCCATTATCCGGAAATGACCGGTTCCCAGCTGGATAAATATCTCTATGTCAACAACGAAGTGCGGCGGATGAACGCCGAAACCATCGCCGATATCTGCTCCAGATCCGAACCGGAACGGCTCTGGAAGGATCGGTTTCTGAGAATGTCCGGCCAGAACATGGCCGGATACGCCGAACAGCGTACCTACTATTATGCCGGCAAGGAGATTGACCGGCAGGTCCATCTCGGCATCGACATTGCCTCGACCACCAACGCCGAAATCAAGGCCGCTAACCGGGGTAAGGTCGTCCTGGCAGAGTATCTGGGCATTTACGGCAACACCGTCATCCTCGACCACGGTCAGGGGGTGTTCAGCCTCTATTCGCATCTGAGCCGGATCGAGGCCGGCCTCGGCGAAATTGTTGATCAGGGCGCGGTGATCGCCTATTCAGGGATGTCAGGCATGGCTGGCGGCGATCATCTCCATTTCAGCATGCTGATCCACGGCCTCTTTGTCACGCCCATAGAGTGGTGGGACCAGCACTGGATAGACGTCAATATCCAGGACATCCTGGGGCAGCTGTAACACGGCAATGGTTTCGGCTTGAATAATCGCGCCCCTGGAGGATTGCGGCGCGAGGAGCGGCATGGACGGCGGACGGACAGCCCCGGCCGGAGAGGCGCCGTCAGGCGAAGCCGCTCCGTATCCCGGCGTCAGGCATACGGAACAGCCAGAATAATCAGGATACCTCAGGCAATATAACCTGTTCACCCACATGTCCACACTCAAACGCCTTCCCCTGCTCCTCTACAGTTATATTGCCACGGAGATGCTTGCCCCGTTCTTTGCAAGCTTTCTGATCCTGTACAGTGTCTTTTTCCTTGTCACCCTCCTCCCCATGCTGGATGTCGTTCTGGACCTCAAGATAGGTCTGGCGGATTTCATCAGGCTGGCGTGCTACATTTTTCCCCATATGCTGCTGTACGTCATTCCCATGGCGTGCATGACCGGGGTCATTGTCGGTTTCACCCGGCTGACCAATGACCGGGAGATGCTTGTTCTTAAATCGAGCGGAATCAGCCTGCGGCAGATCCTGCCCCCCGTTTTTCTCATCGCGCTGTTCATTGCCATCCTGACGGGTTTCTTCTCGGTCAAGCTCGTGCCGGCCGGTGAACTGGCCATGAAGCAGCTGATGTTTCAGCTTGCCAAGGAGAAAATCAGCAAGGGCCTCCAGGAAAAGACCTTCACCGAAGCCCTCGGCGACATGGTTGTCTATGTCGACCAGGTCGGCGCTGATGATCACTGGCAGGGTGTGTACGTGTCGGATATGCGGAACCGGCAGCAGCCCATCATCATCATGGCGGAAGGAGGATATCTGGACGCCGAAATCGAGAAGATGATGGTCACGATCACACTCAATAACGGCACCCTGCATCATTCAGAGGGGCCGGAAAGCCAGGTGATCCGCTTTCAGCGCTACCAGATCCAGATCCCCCTGCAACCGCCGACCGAGATCAACGGCGATCAGCTCACCCTGCTGGACAGGAGCTCCATGACCCAGCGGCAGCTGCTGGATGCCGCCGACAAATACGGCCGCGATGAACGCCGGGGCATTGTCTTTCTCACCGAATATCACCACCGCCTTGCCTTGCCGGTCGGCTGCCTGATCCTGAGCCTGCTCGGCTTACCCCTGGGCCTGCAGTCCGGACCCGGCAGACAGGCATCAGGCATTCCCCTCGGCCTGTTTTTTTTCATTTTCTATTATATCCTGACAACGTTCGGCATAGTCCTGACCGAGGATTTCGTGGTGCCGGTGATCATCGGCCTGTGGTTGCCCAACGTCGTTTTTCTGGTTCTGGTAATCATTGTCTTTCGCAGGGTTGAACGCGAAAAACCGATCATTTCAGACAGTATACACAACTGGATGCTGGATATGTATGACAAGTTTCCGCTGCCGGTTATACGGCGGGTCAGGCGCCTGGTGACGCTGTCCCTGCAATGGCGGCCCGGCCGCTATGATTACGGCGAGGTGGTGCCGCCGGAAGATACCATGGTCCATGCCAGCACCATGGACCGGGAGTACCATGTGCCGGGGTGTGAATTGTATGACTGCCCCCAGTGCACGATCCAGTTCAAAAATGCCAGGGTCGCGGAAGAAGCGGGCTTCAAGCCATGCAAGCTCTGCTGCGGGGACTAAGCTTTCCGGGAACTCCCTTCACCGAATGAAACTTCCTGCCGAGCGGCCGCTTTCCGGCCGGCGAGGCATGCCGAGGGCAAGAGGATGGGGAAGGCCGAGCCAGGAACCGAGCCGGATTCAGCCCGACTGCGACGCAGAAAAGATTTCGGGAAAATTGCGCCGCATTTCGTCCACATGGCTGCCCGGCCAGTATATCTTGTCGCAACGGGAGCAGAGGCTGAAGGAGTTGTAATATTTTCTGGTCAACGGCTCCAGCCGATGGAGTACATCCTGTTTAGCCACTTCCCGAAGAGGGGAGTTGCAATCCAGGCAGCGGCTGAACGGCTCCAGCCCCGCGGCGCCGAACAGGTTCAGAACCTCCCTCATCTGAGCGGCCGGCCGGCCGGATCTGATATAGCGCCCGAACTCCACCCTTTTCCTTTTCAGCAGGTCAAGATCGCGGGTCAGCAGGATGCGATTTTCCACCTCAAGCAAGGCAATGATCTCCCCGTCGGTCCAGCGGTAATCATACAGAGTGTCAAATCCGGCCATACGCAGGTATCGCGCCAGTCGTCCGACATTATTGTCGACGATGAACCGTACTGTCTGCAATGGACGGGGCCTGAGCAGGGTCGGTTTGGATACGTCCCAGGGCACGGGAACCGGGAAGATGTCAAACCTGTCCGCGTCCTCGACAGCCCGTGAAAAATCGACCTCCACGGCGCCGCATTCGATCCTGTCGACCTCGGTATGGGGCAGGCCGAACGATTCGATCACGTCCTTGATGGAGGCGGAGCGGGTCACCTCCTGCCTGACGGGACGAACGTCACGCCAGCGGCGGCGAAGCAGGGTCTGCAGATCTCCATGAAAATGGTATTCGGCAGCCATGGCGTTTGAACCCCCTTCTGCTGGGCGGCGTCAGGGCAGATGGGCGTACACTTCTGAGGGGACGATCGTCGGGGCGGCGGCGCCGGGGGGCTGCCAGTACAGTTCCAGCGCGGCCGTGCCCTTGCGCTGGAAATATCTGATCTCCACCGGGAACCATCCGCCCCGGGCAACGGTTATCCGGCCGGGATCGGACATTCTGCCCTTGTGCACCGCCGGATCACTGACAAGCAAATGGCCATTGATATACAGTTCTATCCCATCGTTTGCATAGGCCTGAAACGTGTAGTCCCCCGGTTCGGCTAAATGAAAAAAACCGTACATGTGTGCCCCGACGCCCTTTTCCTCGCCGCTGTCAAAAACCTTGCCCCCGCCGAAGCGATGATTCAGCAGGGTGAGCGGGGGACCGGGTTTCCCCATCTTCCTGATCAGCTCTTCGCTTTTCAGCATCTGGCTGGTCGTCCTGTAGAAATCATAGACATAATACACTTCCAGCCCGGGCTGGAGCTCCCCGGTCCGTATATCAGCGGGATGCTGAGGTTCCTGGAGAACCACCAGGGACGGTGCGGGCTCCGTTTTCTCGGCGCATCCCGCCGCGAGGAACACGGGAAAAGCAGCGAGGAAAACAAGCAGAAGGAAAAAAATATCCGGCGTGAACGGTTTGTTTTTCGGCCCCATGGCATTCTCCCTTGGGATAAATAGTCTATCGGCCCAGTACGGGGACTGTCTGCCGACAAATTAAAACGGGGATGCGGCGCCGCCGCCCCGGAACACCCCGCCTTCCTGATCACGGACGACAATCAGGCCGGGAACATATATTCAGTATTGTAGACCAATTTGGCCGATTACGCAAAGAGCATGAAATCGGCCCCATACGCAAGGATGCGGCGGGGCTGACCTCTCCCCTGCTATTGATTTGCTCCGACTGGTGAAAAAATGTATACTTTGTCTGAGATGAGACGTGCTGCCAATTGAAGCCCTGAAACAGTGCGGACCCGGGAGCCCTTCCCGAAAGGAAACAGGAGGCATGGATGAAGCTGGCCACGGCCGCGGAAATGCAGGAGCTTGACCGGACCGCCATTGAAGGATTCGGGATCCCCGGCATTGTCCTCATGGAGAATGCCGGACGGGGCACGGTTGACTGCATGGTCCGGGAATTCGGGCCGGCGGCGGGCAAGCTTGCCCCCGTGTTCGTAGGGCCGGGCAACAACGGCGGCGACGGA
>DSAE01000175.1 GCA_011372855.1 Desulfobacteraceae bacterium | reverse complement strand
GGAACCCTCTGGAAATCGGCCTGCGGCTTTCGTAACAAGGAGCGATTTAGGACGGTGATTCTTTTTCATCTCGGTGGACTCGACCTCTACCCGGTTACCCACTGAAAACCCGGAAGCACCCTTATTCTGCATGCCCTGCGGACCGGCCTGAACCGTTTCTGCTCAATTTCAGGGCAATGGCGGAAGCCTTGGGGAACAGGTCCCTGAAGTTCGGTCTATGTGCTGGAAATCGGGAGAAAAATTATTTGACCTGGCCCGCAAATAATTCTTGCTTTCCGCAAAAATTGCATCTATAAGGGCGGTAAATTACCTTGCGGTGCAAAGGCCTTTCACCCCGGAGAAAAAGGGAAAGACGAAGACCTCGGACGGCTGGCTTTTCAATCGTTCCCCCGCAGGAAATATCTGGTCAAGGAGCCGACAATGTCGCAGACAATCGAGACGTGTGAGAACGATGAACCTCCATCCTGCCTGAACGAAATCCTCGAGGCCGAAGAGGAGCCTCCAGGTCTTAAGGCAGTTCTGCCCAACCATCCTCTTGCCGCGGCAGCATCCTCCATTCTCCCCTTTCCCCTCCATCGCAGAAAAAAAGAACAGAAAAACGTCCTGACCCGGGAATTCCGCAAGAAATTTTATCCCGGGATCAGTGCCAGGGAATGGAACGACTGGCACTGGCAGGTTGCAAACCGTGTCCGAACGGCGGACAGGCTCCAGGCCATGCTCAGCCTGAGCAGCGAAGAAAAGCAGGCCCTGGGCCAGACCGGCATCAAGCTGCCTTTCTCCGTGACCCCGTATTACCTGAGCCTGGTGCCGGCCGACGACCCCGGGCATCCCATGCGGCGGGCGGTGGTGCCCACCATCCATGAACTCACCAGGGGCCCTGGCGAGGCGGATGATCCCCTGGGCGAGGAATTTCAGAGCCCGGTGCATGGCCTGGTCCACCGTTATCCGGACCGGGTGCTGTTCCTGGTCCATGATTTCTGCTCCACGTACTGCCGCTACTGCACCCGGTCGCGGGTGGTGGGGCACGGGTCGCTCAATGCCAACCAGGCTCGCCTGGAGCAGGCGATTCAGTATATCAGCGCCACGCCGACGATCCGGGATGTGCTGCTTTCCGGCGGCGATCCGCTGCTCCTGAGCGACAACAAGCTTGAGTGGCTCCTGGCCCGTCTGCGTCTCATTCCCCACGTGGAAATCATCCGCATCGGCACCAAGATTCCGGCGGTTCTGCCCCAGCGGGTGACACCGAAGCTGACGCGCATGCTCAGGCGTTATCATCCCCTGTGGATGAGCCTGCATTTCATGCATCCGGACGAGTGCACTCCGGAAACACACCGCGCCTGTGACATGCTGGCCGATGCTGGTATCCCGCTCGGCTCGCAGACGGTGCTGCTGAACGGTATCAACGATGACGTGGCCACCATGAAGAAGCTGCTGCACGGCCTCATGAAAATGCGGGTCCGTCCCTACTATCTCTATCAGTGCGACCCCATAACCGGCTCTTCCCATTTCCGTACCCCGGTGGCCAGGGGCCTGGAAATCCTCCAGGGACTGCGGGGCCATACCAGCGGCTACGCGGTGCCGACCTATGTCATAGATGCCCCCGGCGGCGGCGGCAAGATTCCGCTGATGCCGGAAGCGGTGACGGGGCGGGAAGGAGACGACCTGCTGCTGCGCAATTACGAACAGCGATGCTTCCGCTATCCGGACGTCAACTGAACCGCCCCGGCAGGACTGTGGTTCATCCGCCCGCCCTTCCGGGCGGGCATTTTCTTTTGTGCCATTGGCGGCAGTCCGGTCTGCGGCGGAAGATTGATGCGCTGTGGTCGGGATTGGCCTTGATGGGCTCAATTTTTGCAAAACAGCGCGGAAATAGCTCATCGAAATCGAAAAACCGTGGCTCCCGGCCGGCAGCAATGCGATTTTTTCTTCCCAGGTGAATGAGGATGTTATCGGGACAAATGCCTGGACATATGGAAGTTTATGATTCGATCCCGATAGCAATCCCGATCCCGACGGATTCAATTTTTGGAAGCTCACAAAACCAAGGACACGGAAACAATGAAAATCGGCATGACCTATGATCTGCGGTCCGCTTACCTGGCCATGGGGTACGGTGAGGATGAAACCGCCGAATTCGACCGCGACGACACCATTGCCGCCATCGAGGACGCCCTCCGGGAACTGGGCCATCAGCCCGAGCGCATCGGCCATGTCAAGGAACTGGCGGCCGCCCTGGTGGCCGGCCGCCGCTGGGACCTGGTGTTCAACATCGCCGAAGGGATGCACGGCATCGGCCGCGAGGCCCAGGTGCCCGCCCTGCTGGATGCCTATGGGATTCCCTACACCTTTTCCGATCCCCTGGTCATGTGCCTGACCCTGGACAAGGGCATGACCAAGCGGGTGATCCGCGACGCCGGGGTGCCCACCAGCGATTTCCTGGTGGCGTTCACCCCCGGTGACGCCGCCCGGGTCCATTTTCTGCCGCCCTATTTTATCAAGCCGGTGGCGGAGGGCACGGGCAAAGGGATCACCGCCGCTTCCATAGTCCGGGACAGGGAAGCGCTTCCCTCCCGGGTGGATGGGCTGCGGCAGGCCTACGGCCAGGCGGTGCTGATCGAGCCCTATCTCTCCGGCCGCGAGTTCACCGTGGGCATCATCGGCACCGGGGGCGAGGCCAGGGTCATCGGCTCCATGGAAGTCATCCTGGGGGAGAACGCCGAACCGGGAGTCTACTCCTACGTCAACAAGGAAAACTGCGAAGAGCTGGTCGAATACCGGCTGGTCCGGCCCGGCGAGGAACCGCTGGCGGCCGAGGTGGAGCGTATTGCCCTGGATGCCTGGCGGGTGCTCGGCTGCCGTGATGCCGGCCGGATCGACATCCGCTGCGACCACGCCGACCGCCCGCAGTTCATGGAGGTCAATCCCCTTGCCGGCATCCATCCTGAACATTCCGACTTGCCCATCATCTGCACCATGCTGTCCATTCCCTACAGGCGGCTGATCGAGGAAATCCTGGAATCAGCAGGCCGGAGGCTGAACCGGTGAGGGTCGCGGTCCTCCATAACCGGGTGTCGGAGCGGGACGGGCCGGATGCCGCGGATGTGCTGGTCCAGGCCGACACCGTGGCGGCCGCGCTCAACCGGCTGGGTCACGAATGGAGAACCATTGCCTGCACCCTGGACCTCGAGGCGGTCCGGCGGGAACTTTCCGCTTCCGGAGCCGAGCTGGTCTTCAACCTGGTCGAGGACCTGGACGGTCAC
This sequence comes from Desulfobacteraceae bacterium, assembly GCA_011372855.1. Taxonomy (GTDB): domain Bacteria; phylum Desulfobacterota; class Desulfobulbia; order Desulfobulbales; family Desulfobulbaceae; genus UBA10518. The sequence continues at coordinate 3,864 of DSAE01000175.1, read as the reverse complement.
GGCCGGTTGATCCACCTGGTGCCCTATCTGCTGGACGCGCTGGGCATTGCTTATACCGGGGCGCCGGCCGTTGCGATCCTGCAGACCTCCCACAAGATCATGGCCAAGGAGAAAATGCGCCGCGCCGGTCTGCCGACCCCGGCCTGGACCGGTCCATATCCGTCGCGTGAAGTTCAACCGCCGCTGCCGCCGGGAACACGCAAATGGATAATCAAATCCCTGTGGGAGCATGCCTCCATCGGCCTTGATGACGGCGCGGTGCTGGAAACCGATTCGGCGGCGGTGCTGGCCGCGGCAATGCGCCGGCGCAGTCCTCTGCTTGGCGGGGCCTGTTTTGCCGAGGAATTCATCGACGGCCGCGAGTTCAATCTTTCCCTGCTGGCCGGTCCTGCCGGCCCCGAGGTGCTGCCGCCGGCCGAAATGGTTTTCGAAGGGTACGGCCCGGATATGGTCCGGATCGTCGATTACCGGGCCAAGTGGGATGAACGCTCCTTTGCCGGCACGCACACCCGGCGCAGTTTCGACTTCACCGGCGAGGATGCCTGGCTGCTGGACGAGCTGCGGGACATCGCCCGGCGTTGCTGGCTGGAGTTCGGCCTGGAGGGCTATGCCCGGGTCGATTTCCGGGTCGACGCCGGCAGCCGCCCTTTTATCCTGGAAATCAACGCGAATCCCTGCCTGTCGCCGGATGCCGGGTTTGTCGCCGCGGCGGCCCGGGCAGGCCTCGATTTCGACAGGGCGGTGGCCCGCATCGTGGCCGCCGCCGGAGAGAGGTGACCATGCTGCGCATCCGCCGCATCCATGACGATGTCCTGCCGGTGAACCGGGAGATCCTGCGCCAGGTTGAGGATATCCTGCGGTCGCGGTTTGCCGCGGTGTCCGGGGAGGAGATCGAGTCCATCGGCGAGAAGCTGCGCAACCCTTTCAAGCAGAGGTTCCGCCCCATCCTGTTCGTGGCCGAAAGCATGAAGGGCAGGGTGAAGGGATTCGCCCTGCTGCTGCATGAACCGGAGATCGGCTTTGCCTATCTTGACTGGATTGCCACCGCCACGGGCCGCAGCGGCGGCGGCCTTGGGGGCGCCCTCTATGAAAGGGTGCGGCAGGAGGCCGAAGCCCTGAAGGTCAAGGGCCTGTTTTTCGAATGTCTGCCCGATGACGCGGAAAACTGTCCCGATCCCGCTCTCCTCAGGGAGAACAGGTCCCGACTCCGCTTTTACGAACGCTACGGCGCCAGGCCCATCGTCAATACGGGGTATGAACTCCCGGTCCGGCCGGAGGATACCTGCATGCCGCACCTTGTCTATGACGGCCTCGCGGGGGGCAGGACTCTGCGGCGCGCCTTTGCCCGCAAGGTGGTGCGGGCCGTGCTGGAACGGAAATATGCCGACCTCTGTCCGCCCGAGTACGTGGACCAGGTGGTGCGCTCCTTCCGTGATGATCCGGTCCGGCTGCGGGAATTCCGCTACGTCAAGCCGGAGGCGGTCGTCAGTTCGGCGGCGGGCAGGACCTTTGAACAGATCGCCCTGGTGGTCAACGACCGCCACGACATCCACCATGTCGCCGACCGGGGCTACGTGGAATCGCCGGTCCGGGTGAGCACCATCCTGGCCGAACTGGACAAAAGCGGCCTCTTTACCAGGATTCCGCCGCACTCCTTCCCTGATCGGCATCTGCTCGAGGTGCACGCCACCGATTTTGTCCGCTACCTCAAGCGGGCCTGCAACGATGTCCCGGAAGGAAAATCCCTCTATCCCTACGTCTTTCCCATCCGCAACAAGACGCGGCCGCCCCGTGAGCCGTCGGTCCTCAGCGGCTATTACTGCATCGACACCTTTACCCCCATCAATCGCAACGCCTATCCGGCGGCCCGCCGGGCGGTGGACTGCGCCCTGACCGCCGCCCGGGAAGTCCTGCACGGCCGGCGGCTCGCCTACGCCCTGATCCGGCCGCCGGGCCATCACGCCGAACACCGCTCTTTCGGCGGCTTCTGCTATTTCAACAATGCTGCCGCCGCCGCCCAGTACCTGAGCCATTACGGCAGGGTGGCCATTCTCGACATTGACTACCACCATGGCAACGGCCAGCAGGACATCTTCTACCGGCGCTCGGATGTGCTTACCGTTTCCCTGCACGGGCACCCCTCCTTCGCCTACCCCTATTTTTCCGGCTTTGGCGAGGAGCTGGGCGAAGGCGAGGGCGAGGGCGAGGGCTTCAACCTCAACCTGCCCCTGCCCGAAAAGCTGGACGGCGGAGGGTACCGCAGGGCCCTGGCCAGGGGCCTGAAAAGGGTTGAAGCCTTCAACCCCTCCTTTCTGGTCGTCGCCCTGGGCCTGGATCCGGCCAAGGGCGACCCGACCGGCACCTGGAGCCTGGGGGCCAGGGATTTCCAGATGAACGGCGAAGCGGTCGGCTCTCTGGGGCTGCCGACCGTCGTTGTCCAGGAGGGCGGCTACCGGAGCCGGACCCTGGGCAGGAACGGACTTTCCTTTTTCAAGGGGCTCGCCGAAGCGGTCGAACGCTGGGCCCGCACCGGGCACGAACAGAAAAACAGGATCCACGGGCTGCGCTTCCGCCAGGAGGTGGTCGAGGATGATATCGGCCGGATCGAAAAGCTCGTTGCGGTCACCGGCTTTTTCCATGCCGGGGAGGTGGAGGTGGCCGGAGAACTGGTCCGGGAGCGGCTGCTGAAGGGGGAGGCCAGCGGCTACCATTTTCTGTTTGCCGAGCACTACGGCAGGCTGGCGGGGTATACCTGTTACGGCCCCATCCCCTGCACCCGGGACGGGTATGACCTCTACTGGATAGCGGTGCATCCCGAGTACCAGGGCCGGGGGGTGGGAAGTCATCTCCTGCGGCTGACGGAGCGCAGAATCAGGGAGGCGGGAGGCGGCCGGGTTTATGTCGATACTTCGCAGCGGGTACAGTACGCCGGCACCCGGGCGTTTTATGAGCGATGCGGCTACAGCCTGGAATGTCTGCTGGCCGATTTTTATGCCCCGGGGGACGGCAAGGCGGTGTACTGCAAAAAGCTGACCGGGGAAACCGGGCGACCCTCTTCCTGAGACGGCGCCTCCTTACTGGACGCTCCTGAACAGCCTTGCCTTGATGGTTTTGACCTGGGCCGGGGCGGCCAGGATGATGATGTTCCTGAGCAGCAGGAAGCGGGCCGCGGCGATTTCCTCCAGCATCATTCCCAGGCTCTCCGACGGTTTCATGTTCCCATGGACGCTGCCCAGCAGGGGGACGGCGATCCTGCGGACCCGGCGGACCTCGGCCTGGCGGAAGATTTCCCGATAGGCCGTTTTGATCCAGTCGGGGCGGGAGGTCGGTTCGACGTCCAGGTTATGGACCACCGCGTACCAGCTCGATCCGTTTATGACCACCGAGCCGGGCCGTTTTGATTTTCCCTGGGACAGGCTGTTGAGCAGGCGGATGGGGTGCTCCTCGGTGAACCGCATGACCGGGTCAACGGTAAGGACGAGATGGGTATCCTCCTCGAATACCCGGACATCCACCGGAAGCGGATGGAGCGAGGTCGGGGCCACGGAGACGGTGACCCTGTTGACCGCCACCTGTTTCGCCTTGCCGCCGAACAGCAGTTTCAATTTCGTCTCACCGGCCATGGCCACCAGGCGGCCTGCCTGCCCCGGTTCCAATTCCCGGAATCAACGTCCTCGCGTTTCTGCACGGTACATACATCATTATTCCAGCAGTCCTGGTTGTCGGCGGAGGGGTTGACCGCATTGTTCCTCTTTGCGTCGCGAAAAGGGTGATCAGGACCGGAAACCGCGAAATTCATTCGGACCGTCTTCCGGACAATCAGATTCAATTATAACAGATGTCATTTTTTTTTCCAGGACAGAT
>DSAE01000129.1 GCA_011372855.1 Desulfobacteraceae bacterium | reverse complement strand
GGCGTCGTACGTCTGCCGGTACAATCGATGCATCGCGTCAAGGTCGATATCCGCTGTCAGCCCTGCATACATGGTGCTGACTATGCCCCGGGAAACGGGCAGAAGGTGCGGGGTGAAGGAGACGGTGACGTTCCGGCCCGCCAGTTTGCTCAGTTCCTGCTCCATTTCAGGTATATGGCGGTGCACGCCGCCGACCTTGTAGGGCCTAAATCCGTCGGCTACCTCGCAGAACAGGGTGGCGACGCTGGCGGAACGCCCCGCGCCCGAGGTCCCGGACTTGGAATCGATGATCAGGGTGTCAGGGTCGATGAGCTGCTCCCGGAGCAATGGGGCAAGTCCGAGAATGACGGAAGTTGGATAGCATCCCGGGTTGGCCGCCAGGCGGCATTGCCTGATTGCGTCCCTGTACAGCTCCGGCAGACCGTACACGGCCTCTCCGAGCAGTTCGCCGCTGCTGTGAGGCTGGTACCATTGTTCGTACACCGCGACGTCGTCAAGGCGGTAATCGGCGCTCAGGTCGACCACCTTTTTTCCTGCCGCCAGAAGCGGCGGAACGATATCCATGGCGGTTTTGTGCGGCACGGCGGTGAAGAAAAAGTCGGCTCTTTCGGCAAGCTCTTCGCCGGCGGGATTGTCGCAGACGATGTCGAGGCAGCCGCGCAGGCTGGGATAGACTTCCGCCAGCGGTTTGCCCTCATACTGCCTGGAGGTCGCAACGGTGATCTCCACCTCTGCATGTCCGGAAAGGATTCGCGCCAGTTCCACGCCGGTGTAGCCGGAGACCCCGATTATGCCTGTTCGTAGCATGTGCTCATCCTGTTGTTGGATTCATGGGCAAATAAAAAGGGGGAACAACGAAGCTTGTTCGTTATTCCCCCGTATGGCTGCTGAGAAAATTTTCTGGTCGGAATACAAGCTCCGCGGCGATTAACGCTTGGAGAACTGGAAACGGGCGCGGGCGCCGCGCTGACCGTATTTTTTCCGTTCCTTGCTGCGCGGGTCGCGGGTCATGAGGCCTGCTTTTTTCAGGGGCAGCCGGTTTTCGGCGTCCATTTCCTGCAGGGCCTTTGCAATGCCGTGAACCAGGGCGTCGATCTGTGATGACTTTCCCCCGCCTTTGACGGTTGCCGTGACATCGAATTTCCTGATCGAATCGGTGACGGTAAAAGGCTTGTCCAGTTTTGGTTCAAAATAGATGCCGCCGAAGTACTCGTCGGCGGCAAGCCTGTTGACGGTAACCTTGCCGCTGCCGGGGGTAATCCATACCCGGGCTACGGCCGTTTTTCTTTTTCCGGTGGCGTAAAATGGTTCCTGCGGCATGTGTCGAGAGCTCCGTTTCTATCAGATGTCAAGTTGTTCAGGTTTCTGGGCCTGGTGAGGATGGTTGCTGCCGGCATAAACTTTCAATTTTTTCAGTTGCTTGCGTCCGAGCTTGTTTTTCGGCAGCATGCCTTTGACCGCCATGGTGATCAGTTCGCCGGGATTCCTGACGAGGACGTCCCTGGCCGTCCGTTCCTTGATGCCGCCCATATACCCGGTGTGATGATAATATTTTTTATCATCCCATTTCTTGCCGGTCAGGTTGATTTTTTCGGCGTTGACTACGACGATGAAATCGCCGTTGTCCTGGAAGTTGCAGAAAGTCGGTTTGTGCTTGCCGCGAAGCCGCCGGGCGATCTCCGAGGCAAGCCGCCCCAGCACCTTGCCGTCGGCATCGACGATATACCATTTGCGGTCAATCTCGTTAACCGGCGTATAGAACGTTTTCATTGCTACGCCTCTCGGTTTATGCAAAAAGGTTCGAACAGGGCCCGAACCTTGCGTCTTTCTGGAGCGGGAAACGAGATTCGAACTCGCGACTTCAACCTTGGCAAGGTTGCACTCTACCACTGAGTTATTCCCGCTCGCCAATTCGGTAAACAGCTTTTAATAAAAACAACTGGACGATAAAAAGTCAATAAAAAACTGCGGGAAAAATTGTTTCGCGGGGTCGCGGGAAAATGACCGCTTCCGGTGGAAGAAAAGTTGCTAATAAGTGTGAAGAAGAATATGATGTGCGCAGATATCGTTGGATAACTTCAACTCGATGTGTTGCAACCATGCCATGGAGAGAACAGCGGGAGAAGACAGTGACGGAAGAGGGATTACGGATCGGCGAGGTGGACCGGAGAACCGGAGAGACCGACATACAGCTCAGGCTCAATATTGACGGGACAGGTGCTGCGGACATTGAAACCGGGATCGGTTTCATGAATCATATGTTGACCCTTTTCGCCGTCCACGGTTTCTTTGATCTGACCGTCAAGGCCTCGGGCGATGTCGACGTCGATGATCACCACACGGTCGAAGACCTGGGAATCTGTCTGGGCATGGCCCTGAAAAAGGCGCTCGGCGGTTTTGGCGGCATAAGCCGCTACGGATTCAGCTACGTGCCCATGGATGAAGCCCTGACAAGGGTCTGCATCGATTTTTCCAACCGGCCGCACCTGCATTACAATGTCACCCTGCCGGACAGAAAAACGGGCAGTTTCGATACCGCCCTGACCAAGGAATTTCTGCGGGCATTGGTGCTGCACAGCGGCATGACCCTGCATGTCGACCTGTTGCACGGTGAAAATACGCATCACATCATTGAAGCGGTTTTCAAGGCACTGGCACGGGCCCTGTCCGAGGCGGTTGCCGTTGATTCAAGGGTCAGGGGGCAGCTGACCTCCAAGGGAACCCTGTAGGATGCCGGGCAATGGGCGCGAAGCGGCCAGGGACCTGAACCGGTGAGGAGGAATATCGTGACTCGTTTCGTTCATACTTCGTTATTGATGCTGGCATGCTCGGTGCTGCTCCTGTCCGGATGTGGCGCCGGGCAGCCGGAAGCTACGGAAAGGACCAAGGCTGTCGAGCATCCCCTGACATGCATCGTCGTCCTGCCCGTTGCGGCCGATCCGGGGGAACCGGAAGCAGCCTCCGGACAACTGGACGAGGGTTTGCTCGCGGGTGCGCAGGCAATGGATGAACTGCTGCGGCAGGAGCTCGACGGGCGGAGCGATGTCCGTTTCGTCGATGCCGAATATATCGCCGGCCTCGAATCGACCGGAGGGGAAACCGACCTGGAAATGATCCGTCTTATCGCCCGGAGCGTGGAGTGCAACGGGGTGCTGCAATCCCGGATGCGGCGCTATTCCGAACGTATCGGCGGCAGGTTTACGACAGAGGAGCCGGCCGCCGTGACCTTTGACATGAAACTCATCGGCGTTGACACCGGTGGTGTGCTCTGGACGGCGCATTTCGAAGAAACGCAGAAATCGGTCCTTGAAAATCTCTATGAATGGGGGAAGGCAAGATCACGGGGCTTTACCTGGATAACCGCCCGGGACCTCCTTCTCGAGGGCATCAGAGAGAAGTTTGCGGCCAGTTCGTACTTCCGGGAACCGCGGGAGAAAAGCCCGCCGGCTGCCGTCAAGTCCGCCGATGAAAAAGTGTAGACCTTTCCGTTCGGTCGTGGATGAAAAAAATCCTGCCGAGGGAAAGCAACCGGCGTATAGGTCGTGCCATGCACGCCTACGATATGCTGGCCGAGGGAGACCGTGTTCTTGTCGCGGTTTCGGGTGGAATTGACTCCCTTGTTCTTGTCCGGGTGCTGCATGACTGGCGCCGGAAGGCCCCCATTGACTACGACCTGTTCGCCGTCCATATCGACATGGAGCCGGATCAGGACCGTTCCCGTCCGGCCGCCGAGGCTGTCCGGGACCGCCTTGCCGGTCTCCCTGTTCCGCTGCGGATAATTCCCGCCCAATGGCTGCCGGCGTCCCCGCCGCTCGATTCCCCCGGTTCACGCCGGGACATCTGTTATACCTGCGCCCGCCGCCGGCGCAAACAACTCTTTGATCTTGCCGGCGCCCTGGGATGCAATAAGCTGGCCCTGGGGCACCACCGGGACGACATCATCGAAACCTTTGTCATGAACATGGTCTACGGCGGCAATATCAGCACCATGGTCCCCAGGCAGGACCTTTTCGCCGGCCGGCTTTCCCTCATCAGGCCGCTGGCCTTTCTTGAGAAAAGCGAGATCCGGGCCATTGCCCGACTATACGGCATCGAGCCCGTGCGAACGGTCTGCCCCCTGTCCGAACAGACCGGACGCCTTGAAATCAGGAAGATGCTGAATTACCTGTATCGAAAGATTCCCGAGGCGGAGAACCATATTTTCGCGGCCCTGGCAAACGTCCGTGCCGATTACCTGCTCAGGGCGGGAGACGGGGGGCAGAAGAGCGGGGGAGGACACCATGCGGACTGATGCGGCCTGTCTCAACTGCTTCAAGCGTCAGGCCGCCGCGACTGCCCGCCTCTGCTGTGCTGAAGCTGCCGTACGGCGGCGGGTGACGGACGAGATCAGCAGGCTGGTGGCGGAACTCGACCCCGCCCTGTCGCCGCCGGAAAATGCGGTCATGGTGTACGGCAGAATAGCCGAAGTGACCGGGGTGCGCGACCCTTATGCCGGACTGAAAAAACAGTCGACCGACTTTGCCCTCCGCCTCCGGGACGAGGTGCGGCAGCGTATTGAACAATCCCCGGACCCGCTGCAGACCGCGGTCCGGTACTGCATTGCCGCCAATATAATCGACTACGGCAGCTCCCATGCCTTCGATGCCCTGGAAACATTGCGGGGCTGTCAGTCGGCAAGACTCCCCATCGATGATTTCGATCGCTTCCGCAGAGGTGTTTCCCGGGCCCGGGTTGTCTTTCTTGCCGATAACTGCGGTGAACTGGTGTTTGACGGCCTGCTGGTTGAACAACTGGTCCGGCGGGGTTGTGACGTGACCATGGCGGTCCGGGGCGGCTCCATCCTCAATGACGCCACCATGGAGGACGCGGTTGAGTGTGGTCTGGATTCCCTGTGCCGGATTGTTTCCAGCGGAGTAAGCTGTCCTGGAACGCCGCTCGCTTCCTGCAGCAGGGAACTCGTGGAAATTTTTGCCGGAGCGGATCTCGTTATCAGCAAAGGGCAGGGCAATTTTGAAACCCTGTCGGAAACAGCCGCGCCGGTCGCCTTCCTGCTGACCGTCAAGTGCCCCGTGGTCGCCCGCCACATAACCGCAATGCGCGGCCCGGCAGGGGAGGGAATAACAGGCGCCGGAGAAATGATATTGATGCAGATGGGAGTGGAATAATGCTGCCGCAGCAGGTATCAGACATTCTGACCCGCAAGCCGGTCGGTACGCACATCGAAATTTCCGGCTGGATCAGAACCAGGCGGGACTCGGGCGGCGTTTCGTTCCTCGAGCTCAGCGACGGGTCCTGCCTCGATAGTCTCCAGGTTGTCGCCGACAACGGACTCGACAATTATGACCGGGAAATACGGAAAATTACCACCGGTACGGCGGTCCAGGTGGTCGGCCTGCTTGTCGATTCGCCCGCCAAGGGTCAGGAGGTGGAAGTCCGGGCGGAACGGATCACGGTCATCGGCTGGAGTGACGCCGAAACCTACCCCCTGCAGAAGAAACGGCACGGTTTCGAATTTCTGCGCTCGATTCCCCATCTCAGGCCCAGGACCAACGCCCTGGCGGCGGTGGCGAGGATTCGCAGCCGCCTCGATTACGCCATCCGGAATTTTTTTCGGGAGCGGGGTTTTTTCCTGGTGCATACCCCAATCATTACCACCAGCGACTGCGAGGGTGCGGGCGAGATGTTTACGGTCACCGCGCTGCCACCGGAGCAGATTAAGGGCCCCGGCAGCTTTGCCGATGATTTTTTCGGCCGCCGTGCGGGCTTGACGGTCAGCGGTCAGCTCCAGGCGGAAATTTACGCCCTCGCCCTGGGCAGGGTTTATACCTTCGGTCCGACCTTCCGGGCCGAAAATTCCAACACCAGCCGCCACCTTGCCGAATTCTGGATGCTGGAGCCTGAAATTTCCTTCTGCGATCTGGCCTGCGCCATGTCCGTTGCCGAGGAGCTGATTCGGGAACTGGTCCGGACGGTGCTGCGCGATTGCGCCAAGGAGGTGAACCTGTTCAACCGGTTTGTGGACAGCAAACTCCTCGGCCGCCTTGAATCCATCACCGGCGAACCTTTCGCCCGCTTGGCATACGGCGAGGCGGTCGACCTTCTGGCCCGTTCCGGCCGGGATTTTGAGTTTCCCGTGCGGTGGGGGGTGGATCTGCAGGCCGAACATGAACGGTATCTCTGTGAGGAGGTCGTCGCCGGGCCGGTGATCGTTCACGACTATCCCAAGGGGATAAAGCCGTTTTACATGCGCCTCAACGATGACGGGCAAACCGTTGCCGCCATGGACATTCTGGTGCCCGGCATCGGCGAGCTTGTCGGCGGCAGCCAGCGTGAAGAGCGGTACGACCTGCTGGCCCGGCGGATGGACGAGGCCGGCCTGGACGAGGCGGAATACGGCTGGTACCTGGATCTGCGCCGCTACGGGACAGTGCCGCACTCGGGCTTCGGGCTCGGGTTCGAACGCCTGGTGCAGCTGGTGACCGGCATGCACAATATCCGGGAGGCCATCCCCTTTCCCCGGACCCCCGGTTCGGCACCGTGCTGATGGGCAATTAACCGCAGGAGGTTTGTTATCGCTTCTGTAACCGGCAATACCGCAGGACTGAAAACCAAGCAGATCCGCGATCTGGAGAGACTGGCCAGGAAACGGGTTGCCCCCGAGGAAATCATCGGCCGGGAACTGGCCCGCTCCCTTTGTGCCGTCTCCAACGAGATCAATCGCCAGGTCGGCCTGCTGATTCACCGTTCCGGCCAGGTGGAATGCGTCATTGTCGGCGACCATGACCGCATCGTCATCCCTTCGCTGTCGGCTGTTCGTACGGCCGGCGGCCGGCTGCGCGGCCTTCGCTGCGTCCATACCAGCTTCGGCAAAAACGGCGTGACCGAGGAGGACGTCCTGGACATGGCGGGCCTGCGGCTGGACCTCATGTCGGTGCTGACCATGCAGGACGGGCTGCCGAAGCTTCTCTATACCGCTCACCTGGTGCCGGAAGCGGTTGACGGCAACGACTGGCAGCTGCTCGAAGTGACGCATCCGGCCGCCGGAACGGTATCCAGCATAGATTTCATCGAGTCCCTTGAGGACCGGTTCGTGGCGTTGCGGCCCATCAAGGAAGTCGACCGGGGGCAGGAT
>DSAE01000013.1 GCA_011372855.1 Desulfobacteraceae bacterium | reverse complement strand
CTTTTCCTCCTTTGCTCCTGCAAAGGGGCTTTCCCGGAGGAGAAGCCTATTTTATTTTTCGCCGGATCGGTAGAACCTATCCGGGTCCACCACCAGAGGTGGTGGGTTTATGAACAACTAAATGGAATGAATCACCCCGTTGAAACGGTTGATATGCGAAATGAAATACAGGCTGACCCCGGCAAGCATGCAGAAAAGAATCAGGTGGCTGATCAGAAGCCGGGCAAATATGGATAATCGCATGAAGGCAACAATGAACGGAAAAATGGTGCGGCAATACTGCCGAAATATTCGTCAACCCTGGAAAAGGATGCTGTTGAAACCGGACCGGCCGGGTCCACAATGTAGGACTAATGTAATCATTATGGGCTGTCAGTGCCACCTCCAATATGGGGGGGGATTTCTTTTCCCTTCTTTCGGCAGAACGGGAAATTCATCTGCAGGAACGATGGAAGGGAAAAGAGGGATTTCATCGGGATTGATATCCGGTTCGAAATTGCACATGGGAATTTTCTGCCGCGGCAGGGTGTCCGACATCGCCGGACATTTCCAATCATGCCGGACGTGCACCGCCAAGCTCCGCTTCCTGCATTTCGTGCTGGATGTCAGGCAGGGTGAAACAGAACAGGGAGCCCCCGGTCTGCTCCGACTGCACCCATATGCGTCCGCCGTGGCGTTCAACGATTTTTTTGCAGATCGCCAGGCCGACTCCGGTCCCTTCATATTCGCTTCGCCGGTGCAGACGCTGGAAGATGAGGAAAATACGGTCGGCATGCCGCGGATCGATGCCGATGCCGTTATCCCGGACACAGACGACCCAGTCGTCCTTTTCGCGCCGGGAAAAGATATGGATCCGGGGAGGCTCCTCGCCGCGGAATTTGAGGGCATTGGCCAGTAGATTCTGCAGCAGGTGGTTCAGCTGCGTTCTGTCGGCATGGACCACTGGCAGGGGGTCAACGCGTATTTCCGCCTTGTTCTCATCGATAACCGTTTTCAGGTTCAGCATCAGCTCGTCGATGACCGTGCCCAGCGAGACGTTCTGCCGCCTGAGCTGGCCGCCGCCCACACGGGAGAACGCCAGCAGGTCGCGGAGCTGCTGCTGCATGTGCGAGGCACCCTCGACCGCCAGATTGATGAAGGTATTCGCCTTTTCATCCAGGGTGCCGGCATAGCGGCGGCTGATGAGCTGCAGGAAACTGGATATCGTCCGCAGGGGTTCCTGGAGATCATGGGAGATGATATTGGCAAACTGCTGCAGATCCATGTTGGATCTGGCAAGTTCGTGGTTGACCACTTCCAGCTCGATGATGCTCGACTGCAGTTCCTGGTTGAGGTGGCGGATCTTCTCCTCGGCCGATTTGCGCTCGGTGATATCGTGCACCATGCCCACGGATCGGAGAACCTTTCCGTTTCCGTCCCGGATATGTTCGCATTTTTCGTGGATGTGGCGAATTGCGCCGGTGGATTTCTGCACGATCCGGTGCTCTATGTCAAAGCCCTTTCTTCCGGCAAGGAGCGAACGGGTATAAGCGTTTCGGACTCTCTCCCTGTCCTCGGGATGAACCAGGGCGAGAAAATCTTCGTAACAGGGGGGGAATTCGCCCGGCTGCATCCCGAAAATCCGGTACACTTCTTCGGACCAGGCCAGGACATTGTTGACCAGGTCAAGCTCCCAACTGCCGAGATGGGCCATGTTCTGGGTTTTCTTGAGCCGCCGTTCACTTTCCAGCAGGAGCTGTTCCGACAGTTTTTGCTCGGTGATGTCGCGGGAAACATGAACACTGCCCAGCAGATTTCCATTTTCATCGTATATCGGGGTGGTGGTGACCAGGAAATAGCCGTTCAGCTTTTCCTCGTACACTTCGGCCCGGTGCTCTCTGCCGTCCTTCAGGGTCTTGATGTGGGGGCAGTTTTCGGGCGGGCAGGCGTCATCATGCACGCAGGAGAAACATTTCCGGCTCACGCATTGCCCCGGGGTAAGGCCGAGCCGGTCGGCCATGGCCCGGTTGGCCCTGATTATCCGGTGCTGATTGTCCAGGATGGCAATGAGGTCGGGCACGCTGTCAAAGGTTTTTTCCCACTCCTCTTTGACCCGCCGCAGCTGCTCTTCCATCCAGGTCCGTTCCGTTATATCCATAAAGGCGGCTATCCCGCCCTGGACATCGCCGTTATTGTCAATCAGGGGTACGGCCTCGCCCGCCAGGTGCCTCACTTCGCCATTGGGCAGGACAATATCCAGTTCAACATCTTCAATTTTGGTGCCCCGCTTCACAGCCTGCTGCAGGGGCAATTCCTCCGGGACCAGTTCGATCCCGTCCCTGAAAATGCGTGTTTTCACTGCATGTTGGCCCAAGTCGGGCGATGGAGCATTGCTTGCCGCGGGCTGTCCCTCCATGAGGTTCGCCGCCGCGAGGTTGCTGGTGATTACCTGGCATTGTGGATCATGGGCGATCCAGATGGGTATAGGGGTCACATTGAGGAGCTGCGCCATTTCCGCCGCATGCTGCCGCTCTCTGGCTTCGCTTAATTGCAGGGCTTTTTCCGTCCGCAACTTGAAGAGGGTTTCCTTGAAAACCCGCGCCAGGGACTCGATGGAGTGGAGGTCTTCACCCCGGTAACCGCCGCCCCGGTCGAACAGGGCGATAAGCCCGATGGTTCTGCCGTCATGCACCAGGGGAACGCTCAGAAGTGAAGTGACGGGAGGTCGACTTCCCCCCGGATCGGCACCTCCCGGAAAGGACACCGGATCATTAATGTACTGCGGGATCCCTTTGTCCAACACGCTCGAAAACAGACCGGAACGGACGTATTGGAGGGTGGCGCTGTCGTCATCCCTCCGTTCATGTCCGGCGATGAGCACCCCCTTTCGATAACAGACGGCGATGCTGCGCGGTTCGCCGTTATACCCGATTTCGGCAATGAAGCCGCACCTGCTGCCGGTGATTTCCGTTGCCACCTCAAGGGCGGCCCCGGCCAGTTGCTCGTCGGTTTCACACGTCAGGCCGGCCTCGAAGATCCTGTTTATTCCAGTGAGCAGGGCCTCGCGCAGTTGAATCTTTTCCTCTTTCTGTTTCCGCTCGGTGATGTCCCGCACGGTCAGTATCCCCAGCAGCGGCTGCCCTCTGTTGTCGCGGGCCAAGGTGCCGCCGTAACTGTAAATGCGCTGCCAGGAGCGGTCGAGGCGCCTGATCCTCAATTCGCAGTTGTGAAGGGTTTCACCCCGCAGGATGCTGAAAAGGGGCCATCGGGACACCGGCAGGACCTCCCCTTCGATGGTGGCCAGCTCAAAGATGTCTTTGAATTCTGTCAGGCGCCGGGTGTATTCCTCCTCGGAGGTAAAGCCGTGCATGGATACGGCTGCCGGGTTCCAGAAAATCAGGTTGCCGTCGAGATCGGCGACGATAACGCCTTCGGTGAGATTTTCCAGGGTGGTACGCAGCTGGGTTTTGCTTTCACGCAGGGCGTTCTCGATGTACTTGCGCCTGGTGATATCACGGGAGATGCCCTGGATGCCGACGACCGCACCGTTCCTGATTATAGGGGTGGCGCTGATTTCGAGATCGACGGTTGTCCGATCGGCTTTCAGTACCTTGAGTTCGAAGAGGCTGATTTTTTCACCGGCTATGATGCGCGCCAGTGCCTTATTCGCCTTGGGCTGCTCTTCAGGCGGCACAAACTCAGAGAAATGGGTGCCGATGATCTGTTCTGCGTATCCCAGGGTCTTGATTGCCGGGGAGCAGTAGGTCAGTCTGCCCGAGGTATCCATCAGGAAAATGACATCGTCGCTGGTTTCGGCGATGAGGCGGAACCGCTCCTCGCTTTCGGCGAGATCCAGCTCGGCCTGTTTGAACCTGGTTGTTTCGCGCAGGGAAAAGATCAGTCCGGCAACCCGGCCGGCTTCATCCATGAACGGCACAAGACTCCAGTCCCAATAGGTGACGCCCCTCTCGGGCTGGTCCGGAAAGATGAAGGGTTTGTCCTTGAAAAAAACAGGGGTTCCCGTGTCCCTGACCCGTCGGAAAATCGCCTCGTTCTCCGGATGGGGATAGAGCTTGAAATGGTTCCGGCCGACCAGTTCATCCGCCCGCATGTGGCACGCTTCGGCATAGGCCGGATTGACCCAGATGAAATTGAAGTCGGAGTCCAGGTAGACCAGCATGACGTCGGTGGCGTCTATGATGGATTTGAGAATGGCCCGATTCTGGTGGAGGGCCTCCTCGGCCAGTTTATACGGGGTGATGTCGTTGAGTACAGCCCGGACAGCGACCGCTTCGCCTGTCTTATTCCGGACCGCGGCACTTGTCAGCCGGACAGAACACCCGGCACCGCTGTTCTTGTTGAGTCCCAGTTCGCAATCGCATGGATCATTGCCCGAAGACTGCAGCACCCGACTGAGATGATGCTGGAATTTGTCCCTGTCGGCCGATTGAATAAAAGCTGAAAAAGGCTTGTGGAGCAATTTGTCCCGGGCAGTTTCCAGCAGAGCAGTGCCGACCCTGTTGACGGACAGGATCGTTCCCTGCCGGTCAAGAGTGAAGCAGCCGACCGGCGCGGTGTCGAACAGTTCAGCCAGTTCCCGGTGCGATTCCGCCAGCTCGGCATTGGCCCGCCGGAGTTCGTCAACCTGCTCTGCCAATCGGCATTGCGAGCAATGCAGTTCCCGGACGAGCTTCTCTATTTCCTCCCGGGCCATTGTTTCCAGACGGTCAATCGGGTTGCCGTTGGATTTTCTTCTTCGGGTCTTTCCCCGGGAGCCAGGAGTTTCGTCCCCGGGCCCTTCCTTCCTGGGGGGCGGCAGCGGACCTGGTTTCCAGGTGAAAATTTTGCTCCGGCTTTTTGCGCTTATCTTCTTTGTCATGTACGGCGAATAGGGCGGTTGGTGTTCAGGGGCGGAGTCTGTCCCCGTTATTTCCGCTTGAGGCCTGAATCATGTGACTCCGCCAGCTTTGTATATTGAATTTTCGGTCCGGATGCAATACCACAAGCCGGTTTCGCCCTGACAGGGACTGCCCGGTTGCAGTCGGATCGATTGCCGGCCGGAGCGGCTATTTTGTCTGGTATTCGAGACTCTTCATCCTGCGCGAATACGCCGTGGCGCATTTGGCCTTACATTCCGGCTCATTGGCACAGTGTTCCAGACAGATTTTATAATCCTTGCGGGCAAGGTGCTCCAGGTTATTTCCCTGCGCCACCTTTTCTCCGGGGGGGCCGTAGGAAAAACTCTTTAGAGAAGCGGTTTCCGGCAGGTTGCCGATTTGCTCGCCGCTGTACAGGGCGGCCGGAATCAAACAGAACAGGAAGAGGGAAAGAATAGCGGCGGTGAAAACGGGTGCCAGTTTCATGGTGGTGTTCTCCTCGTTGCAAAGGGAGTGGTGGGGCGGTGAGGCCCGATTCGTCACCATCTTTTTCATGCAATTTGCAAGCCAGATCAAACGGTTGGGATGGAGAAAAAATCATCGCCGACCGACCGGGCCGCCCTGTTCAATAGGAAAAATATGTCAGGTTGCTTGAGTAAATGCGATGGGACGTCAAGGCAACAAAAATAATCAGTCCGCCCATGGACAGAAGGATCCAGGTCCGCTCCAGACGCTGGACGGTCTCCCGCAGGGAAGGGATATTCCATAACGGCCGGAAGATGCCCGGCAGCAGACCGAAAAACACCCCGCCGAACAGGCTGATGTAGAGGGGGTAGCCTATGCGCCCGTATTCTCTTTGCAGCATGTCGAAGGGACAGTGGTGGGTGGGCAGTTCGTAAATGTACATGGAGATAAAGGAGACGATGGAGGCAAGGGCAACGACGAAGAAAGCCGCGGCGGAGACCGAAAGAAAATACCTGGGCAGGGGGTTTTTCGAGTACAGGGAGAATACACCAAGTGAGAGAAGAAGGGCGGTTCCCGCGTAGAAAACGATCATGGAGGGCAGCACCGGCAGCCCGGCAATGCTTCCGGCGACGCTGACATCAGCTTCACTGAACAGCGAGCCGCAGCACGAGGTGATGATGTCGGGATCCAGGCCGAGAAAATAGCGCAGCTGAAGGACGGAATCAAGGATGATGGCAGGCAGCAGAAGGGTCAGCAGCAGGTATTTCAGCCTGACCAGGGGAAAATCTTCCGCCTGCTGATCAAGATGGTTCAGGATGATCCACAGCCCGGCCGCAAAACAGACGATGATCTTGGAAAACAGGGCATACCAGCCTACCGGATTGGCGTTCAGGGAGCCTGTCGCGCACATGGCCCCGACAAAAAGGGGGTGGATGTCTTCCACGGTATAGACGAACAGGAGCGCGGAGATGATCTGGAATCCGAGCACGTAGTTGGTGATGGAGGAAATGAGGGAAGTTTTGCGTTCCAAAACCAGTTGGGCCGCCGAGCTGCTCCTGAAATCCCACCGAAGAAACACCCTCACCCCCAGCAGAACCCCATAGGCGGCCATCAGCGTGAGAAGGGCGGAACCGATGACCAGGGCAAGAATTCCCGGGTGAAAGATCACCTCACCGTTCCTCTTCGACCCGTCCGTCCCGCATGGCGAGGGTTTTGGTGACCAGGTCGTGGCCGTAGATGAAAGGATCATGGGTGGCAATGAGGACGGTTCTGCCTTCCCCGCACAACGAAGCGAGGATCTGCATGAATTCCGCCGCCAGGCCGCGGTCGAGATGCGCGGTCGGTTCATCGGCGATGATTACCGCGGGGTCGTTGATCAGGGCCCGGGCGATGGCGACTCTCTGCTGCTCCCCGCCGGAGAGGTTTTTGGCCTTGCTGTGCTGTTTGCCGGACAGAGAAAGTTTGGCCATGACGGCCAGCGCCCTCCGCTTCATTTCCGGAGGCATCATGCCGGTCGGATAGAGCGGCAGAAGAATGTTGTCCAGGGTGTTCAGATCGCGGATCAGGTGATACTGCTGAAAGATAAAGCCGAATTTTTTCCGCCGCACGTCGGTCAGGAACCGCTCCGGCAGTTTCACCACGTCCTTGCCGTCCACAAAAACACGGCCAGCGGTCGGCCGCGACATGCAGCCGATGGCGCTCAGCAGGGATGTCTTGCCGGAGCCGCTCGGCCCCTTGATGACCGTCACCCCGCCCCGGTCAATGGCAACGGAGACGTCATCGAGGGCGGTCATTTCGTCCGGTCTGCCCGGATTGTATACCTT
>DSAE01000303.1 GCA_011372855.1 Desulfobacteraceae bacterium | reverse complement strand
TCACCCCTTCAAGGCCGATGGCGCGGCAGATGGACACCATGTTGGATGACCAGGCGGTGGCGAAGTTCAGGCGGGGGCCGAGTTCCACCACCCGGGGGCCGGTAAGGTGCGGAATTCCGGCAACGGTTTCCGCCAGCAGGCCCTCCGCCAGGACCAAATGCAGATGGTGCAGTTCACTGTCCGTGAGCACCCGGTCCGTTTCGATATTGAAGCAGTATTCCTTGCCCGCATCTATCCGGCGGTAAAGCCGGGTGACTGTTTTTCCCATGTTCCTGACCTTGTTCCATATGAAAACGTCCGCTACCGCGGACAGGATACACCCTGACGCTTCGAAAATAGCATTAATCGGAATTTTTTTCCGCAGAAACTTGCCGGCTCCGCAAAAACCCCGAACCGCCAAGGCCGGATGCGCAGCAATCAGACGAGATCGGCCATCACCCGGTTCGCCACCCGCAGCCCGAGCGGAGTGAGCCGGAGAAAACCGTCTTCGGCGATGATCAGTTCCTGTTCCGCCAGGCGCCGCAGGGTCGGGCCGTAATAGGACACCGGATTGAGCCCGAACCGCCGCTCAAGGTCGCACACCGGGACCCCGGCGGTCATCCGCAGCCCCATGATCACCGTTTCCCTGAAGCGGGCCTCCGGATCAAGCTCTTCCACCTCGTCCCAGGGTTCCTGACCGGCTTCCACCCTCCGGCAATACCCCTCGACATCCCGGACCGCCGCATAGCGGCGCCCTCCGATATGGGAAACCGCCCCGGCGCCCAGGCCGACGTACAAGCCATTGCGCCAGTAATTGATGTTGTGCCGGCACTCCCGGCCCGGCCGGGCATAGTTGGAAATTTCATAGCGGCGCATGCCGGCCCGGCCCGTTTCCTCTTCCGCCGCCGCCATCATCTCCAGCACAACTTCTTCCGGGGGCAGATCCAGCCGCCCCCGGGCGGCGAGACCGGCAAAAGGCGTGCCCTCTTCAACCGTCAGCTCATAGACGGCGAGATGCTCCGGGGAAAACTCCAGGCCGGCGCGCAGGGTATGGCGAAAATCCGCCGCCGTCTGGGCCGGCAGACCGAACATCAGATCGATGTTGATGTTGTCGAATCCCGCGTCGCGGGCGGCGCGGATAACAGCCCCGGCGGCGGCCGCGGTATGCGGCCGGCCGATACGGGCCAACTCCCCATCGTTAAAGGACTGGACGCCGACGGACAACCGGTTGAACCCGGCCCGGCGCAGCAGGTGCAGGTCGGCGGCGGCGACCGTTGCCGGATTGACCTCGATGGAGATTTCGCTGTCGGCGGCAACCCGGAAACGTGCCCTGCATTCCCGGAGCAGTCCGGCCAATTCCCGGGTCGGAAGCAGAGACGGGGTGCCGCCGCCGAAAAAAACGGTCGCCACCGGCCGCTCCCCTGCCGCTCCCGCCGCCATCCGGCCAAGCTGGAGGATGAGGGCCGCCGCGTACCGCCCCATCAATCCGGGCCCCGCCGTGACCGAAAAAAAAGCGCAGTAGGGGCACTTGCGCAGGCAAAAGGGCACATGCAGGTACAGGCCCTGTTCCGTGCCTGCGCGGGGACGGATATCAGCGGATGGATTCGAGCAGGACATGGCAGTCATCGCGTATCCGCGACATGAGCCCGTGATCGGCGAAACTGAACACCTTTTCGCCGTCACCGACAATAAGATGGTCCAGCAGGGTAATGTGCATGAAGGAGCAGACGAGGTGGAGGGTGCGGGTCAGATGTTCGTCCTGGGGCGAAGGATCGAGCCTGCCGGAAGGGTGGTTGTGGGAGATGACCAGGGCGGCGGCATTGCGCGCCAGGGCGGCAAGGACGACCTCGCGAGGATAGACGGTGTTGACCGTTATCGTTCCCTCGGTCAGGACTTCGGAGTCGATGATCGCGTGGGAGGCGTCGAGATACAGAACGGCGAACGCCTCGCGCTTCATCCCCCGCAGGAGATGAATCAGATAATCGGCCACGTCGGCCGAGGAGGAAATGTAGTGCTTGCCGGTCAGCCTGCAGCGCAGGTAGCGGCGGGCCACTCCCTGGATGAACCGGAGGGCGAAAACGTTTTTCGGTCCGATTCCCCTGATGCCGCGCAGTTTCGCCGCGGGAGCGTCAAGAACACCCGCCAGGGAGCCGAATTCCTGGAGGGCGGTCCGGGCCGCCTGTTTGCAGTCGCTGCGGGGAGTGCCGAAAGTCAGCAGCAGTTCGATGATCTCGGCATCGGTAAAGGCGTCAATGCCCTGATCCAGGAACTTGTCGCGCAAGCGCTGCCGATGACCGGTGCCCCTGTTCTGCCATTCGCTTTTGTCCACGGTCTCTCCGGCCGTCCCCTCCGCCGCTATCCTCCCAGCTCTTTTCGGAACAGCTCGTTGGCCAGCTGCGGGTTCGCCTGCCCCCGTGTTTTTTTCATGAGCTGGCCGACAAAAAATCCCATCACCTTGGTCTTGCCGTCCCGATACTGCCGGACCTGCTCGGGGTTGGCGGCTACTATTTCCCGGACCAGCCGGACCAGTTCTCCCGCATCGCTCATCTGGACCAGGTTCCGCTCCCGGGCGATGTCATCCGGATCGCCCCCGGAAGCAAGCATTTCGGCAAAGACCGTCTTGGCGATTTTGCCGGAGATGATCCCTTCATCCATCATGGTCAGCAGACGGGCCAGCTGCTCCGGGGCAACGGGGCAGCGGCCGATTTCCTCGGCCCCGAATTCGCGGAGCATCTCGGTGCCGATCCAGTTGCACAGTTTCTTGGGGTTGGCGTACCCGGCGCAGGCCGCCTCGAAATAATCGGCCAGCTCACGGGCCGAGGTGAGGAGGTCGCTGTCGTACTCCGACAGCCCGTACCGGCTGATAAAGCGCTGCCGCCGTTGGTCGGGCAGTTCCGGCAGCTCTTCCCTGACCCGCCGGATCCATTCCTCGTCGATGTGCACCGGCACCAGGTCCGGATCAGGGAAATAGCGGTAATCGTGGGCCTCTTCCTTGCCCCGCATGGATTCGGTGCATCCGCGGTCCGGGTTCCACAGCAGGGTTTCCTGGACTACGGCACCGCCCTCCAGGAGAATGTCCCGCTGCCGGCGTTCTTCGTACTCGAGGGCCAGCTGCACGTTGCGGAAGGAATTCATGTTCTTGAGTTCCGTCCTGGTGCCGAACTCCTCTCTGCCCGCCGGCCGCAGGGATATATTGGCGTCGCAGCGGAAACTGCCTTCCTGCATGTTGCCGTCGCTGATATCCAGATAACGGACAATGGCATGGATCTTTTTCAGATAGGCCACCGCCTCTTCCGGGGAGCGGATATCCGGCTCGCTGACGATCTCCAGCAGGGGGGTCCCGGTGCGATTCAGGTCGACATAGCTTTTCGGCTCCCGGTCATCGTGCACCAGTTTGCCGGCATCCTCCTCCATGTGCGCCCTGGTGATGCCGATAATTTTCCGGACGCCGCCCGCCTCGATCTCCACCCGACCGTGTTCGGCTATGGGCAGCTCATACTGGGAAATCTGGTAGCCCTTGGGCAGATCAGGATAAAAATAATTCTTGCGGGCAAAACGGTTTTCGCGGTTGATGTGCGCGTCCGTCGCCAGGGCAAAACGGATGGCATTTTCAACCACCTTCCTGTTCAGCACCGGCAGGACTCCCGGCATGCCCAGACAGACCGGACAGACCTGGGTGTTCGGCGGCGCTCCGAAATCGGTGGCGCAGCCGCAGAAAATCTTGCTTTTTGTCTTCATCTGGGCATGGATTTCCAGCCCGATCACCGTTTCAAATTCCATTGTCATTCCATGGCGGCCAGGGTTGTCACGCAATGTTGTGATGGATCCACCGGCGGACCTTCTCCAGTTCCGCCAGCCAGTCGTCCGAGGTCCGGATCTGGATGAACATTCTGAACAGATCGTTGACCAGGCCGCTCAGGTCCTCGAACAGCGCCAGCCGTTCCAGAATCCTGCCCTCGAGAGATTCCGGATCATCACCTTCATCGGCGGCGGCGACGGTTTTGGGCACCCGGACATTGCGGAACTCCAGGGTCGCGGCGGTCAGGGTCACGGAGTATTCATAGTCCCCCCGCGCCAGGCGGATCCGGGCCTGTTCGGGTTTCTTCCCCATCAGCAGCCCCGCCCGGGCCTCTTTCAGTTCGGTCTGCAGGCCGCGGCAGATTACCTTTTCGTTTGATTCACCCTCGCCGAATTCCAGCAGCATATGCTTCTCGAAAACGACCAGGATGTCTCCGGTTCCCGGCAGCGCGACTGAACCGCCGCGCTCCTCGCTCTTGTACCAGAGCCAGGCCAGGAATTCCTGCCCCACAAAACGTTTTTCCTGTATCAGATCAACAAGGTCCATCAGCCGCCCGCGATTGTCCGTTCTTTTTCTTCGTTCATGTCAATATCGTAGTCTTTTTCCATTTCGACAAAATCATCGCTGCCGCCGGGGAGCTGAAAGAGGGCAAAAGCCCTCTCCTGATAGGATCCGGCTTTTTCTTCATCGCCCATTTCGCCGTACAGTTCGGCCAGGTTGTTGAGGACAACGGCAAGGTTCGGGTGATCCGGCCCCAGGGCCTTTTCCAGGATCTGCAGGGAACGGCGGAACATCGGCTCGGCCTGCTGGTGCCTGCCCTGCCGCCTGAGCAGGTTGGCCAGATGATTGAGCAGGGTGCCGACCTCGGGATGCTCCTGGCCCAGGACCCCTATCTGTATCTGCAGGGCCTTTTCATACAACGGCCCGGACTTTTCCTCGAGCTCCATCTCTTCATACAGACCGGCCAGCCTGGCGTAGGTGGGGGCGAGATCCGGATGGTTTTCTCCCAACCGGTCTACCCGCACGGCAAGGGCCCGCCGGTACAGGGGTTCGGCCTCCTCATACCTCCCTGAGCCTTCATAGAGGACGGCCAGATCATGGAGCACGGGACCGAGCAGAGGGTGATCGGCTCCCCGGCTCGTTTCCATGCCTGCCAGCGCCGCATGCAACAGGGGTTCCGCTTTTGCCCTGTCACCTGCCCCGGCATAAACCCGTGCCAGTTCATGCTGCGCCATGGCCTCAAGAACGCCGTCCTGCAGCCGACCGCCGCCAAGGAGTTGTTCCAGCAGGCTGATGGCCTCCTCCTCCTTACCAAGGAGGCGGGCCATGCGGCCGGCATCGTACAGGCAGCGCGGATTACCGGCCACCGCGGCCCCGGCCCGCCGGTACAGGGTCAAGGCGGAAGCGAAATCAATCTGGTGCTCGGCAAGGCATCCGTTGAGAGACAGGAGCCGGGCCCCAAGCGGCGAGGTCTCATCCAGCTGCGAAACCGCCTCATCCAAAAGGACCCGTACCTCCGCAGCATCTCCCTGCCGCAGACGGCTCCGAACCGGATCGGCCAGAAAGCCGGGCAGAACTTTCTGCAGGTCGGGAAGTGCTTCCTCAATATCATCAAACAGTTTTTGCAGGTCTTTGAAGCCGTTCCGGCTGTCGGCCAACCGGGCGCAAACGATTGACAGTTTCCTTTCCAGCACTTTCAGCTTGGAGGTTTTCCTGTTTTCGACGGCAGCACTGAGTTCCCGGCGCAGAACCGTCTCCAGTTCCCGCAGTCCGGCTGCATATCCTTCCGGGGAGCGGTCTCCGCTGTCTCCCTCCGGACCACCTTTCAAAGGCATCTCCCTGGCTTTGGAGATTTCTTCCCTTTCGGGTTCTTCTTCCTCGTCCACGGCAAAGAACAGGTCGAGCCGCTCCTCCAGGGCTTCCGGCGTCTCCTCGACAATCCGGCCGGCTTCCCGGGCAACGCCGTCCAGGGCCGGAATCACATCCTCCCCTGATTTTTCCTCCAATCCCTCTTCCCCTTCGAGGATAAAGGGAATCCTCTCCTCCTCCGGGCCGGCCTGGGTTCCGCTGCCCCAGAGCGCCGGCGGCCGTCCCTCAGCGTCCTCCGCAACGGCCGCCGCCGAGGTTTCCCCGGCGGCGATCTCTGCCACTTTGTCAAACGCCAGGTCCAACTCCTCTTCTTCGGCGTCTGCCCGGCCCACGGCAGGCTGCCGGCCGGAGCCCGAACCAGCTCGGCTTGCAGCCGTTTCAAAGGAAAGCTCCAGTTCTTCCTCTTCCGGCGCCAGGTCTTGCTTGCCGCCCGTTCCGGAGGGGGATGGTCCGGGTTCCCCTGCCGCCGAAGCTGCTTCCCCTTCGGCCCCGGCGGACTCCGCTCCTTCCCGCCCATTGCGGCCATGTTGCGGCCCTCCCTTGCGCTGCCAGGAATAAAGCAGGATAATGAGCGTGATAATGACGAGTATGACAATTATGACAATCCCAGCGGTCATTTCCTCTCCTCCCCGCTTACGAGATTTTCCTGCCGGAATACGCTGCCCTGGAGCACCTGCTCTTCCTCCCCTGCTAAACCAGGATCTCCGGCCGCAGTTTGGACATCCCGGCAAGACTTGCTTCATCGCCGAGATGTTCGGCCGCGGTCCAGGGAATCTGCAGGATCAATGACAGGTCGAAGGTGGCCTTGAACAGTTCTTCAACGTGGACCAGGGCTTTTTTACTGGTTGAAAAAAAGAGGACCGTATTGTCGGAAAGATTCCAGGCCAGATCATACACCCCGGGAACCGGCACCGACTTTCGTACCAGCTCGCTGCGCACCCGTTCCTTGATTTCCGTCACGGTGCTCCTGGCCAGCCGCGGGACCTGCCGTTCCCGCTTGATCCGCTCTTCCTCCTTGAGGGCGCACTTCTTCAACACCGACGGCGATACTTTCCGTTCATCAATCCGCATGGAAAGGACGACATAATCCCCGGCGGCCAGCGGCGCCCGGGCAAAATCAGCGTCAAACATGCCGCCGACCGATACCCACCCAATGGAAAATTCCTCCAGGATGTCGTCAATGTCCTTGAAGGAATGGGCCCGGACCCGTTCAGCCACTTCCTCCCAGAACGGCTCGGGAAGCTGCCCCTCAACCGTGAAACGCATGAACGATGCCGCACCCGATAGTAACCCCATGCCGTCCCCCAGAAAAATCATGTGCATTGATGAGCGAAAGGGAAAATTTTAATGTAGTTCATATAGCAAACCTCAGCGTCATCAACAAGAAATTAAACACGGCCCCGTCAAATTAAAGTTGTAGGGGTAAGCGTCAGTAACGAGACAGAGCTGAGGGGATAAAAAACAGAAGGTGTGCAGAGTTTGTCGGGCGCAAATGTGTTGCCGCTGGGGATAATT
>DSAE01000096.1 GCA_011372855.1 Desulfobacteraceae bacterium | reverse complement strand
TTCCCCGGGCACGACAGGGTGATCCCGGCCCTGGAATATCTGAAAGCGGCCAAGAGCGACAAGCCGATGAAAACCGGCAAAAGGGTGGTCATCATCGGCGCCGGCAACGTCGGTTGTGATGTCGCCGCCGAGGCATATCGGCTGGGCGCCGACCAGGTCACCCTGCTTGACATTCAGAAGCCGCTCGCCTTCGGCAAGGAAAAGGAGGCCGCCGAAGCCCTCGGCGCCACCTTCAGGTGGCCGGTCCTGACCAGGGAAGTGAATAATGAAGGACTGGTCGGCGATGACGGCACGCTCTACCCGGCGGACACCGTCATCATCTCCATCGGCGACGTTCCCAGCCTCGGTTTTCTGCCCGACTCGGCGGAGACAGTGACCGTCGGCGGGACCGCCTGGATCAAGACCGACGAAGCAGGCCGCACCAGCGATGACAAAATTCTCGCCGTGGGCGACGTCGAACGACCCGGTCTTGCCACCAACGCCCTGGGAGCGGGCAAGCGGACGGCCGAATATGTCGTCGCCTCACTCAAGGGCGAGCAGTGAGTGCCGTTTACCATGAAGGTCATCAGGTACGAGTCGCTGACCACGGAACACTACGATCCCTCCCCTTCAAGGGGCCTGACCCAGGAGGACCAGGCGACCCGCTGCCTGAGCTGCGGTTCCTGCCGCGACTGCCACCTGTGCGAGACCATCTGCCCCACCAATGCTGTTTTCCGCCGGGAGATCGCCCCCGGCAGGGACGGGGACTACGAGTATGTTTCCGATGACACCAAATGCATTGCCTGCGGCTTCTGTGCCGACACGTGCCCCTGCGGGATCTGGAGCATGCGGCCGTTCTGAGGCGCGGCAGGGCCGGACGGCTGGGGGCAGTCTGCCACGGCCGGTAAAATGCTATAAGGGATAGGCCTGATGGGGCTCCGGCACTTCCACCGTGGTGTCGCCGAGCAGCCCTTTGAACGCTTCCATGCTGCTTTCCTCGCCATGGACCAGGAAGGTTGTTTCCGGGCCGCCGGTCTGCCGATGCCAGGCCAGCAGTTCCTTCTGATCAGCATGGGCGGAAAAGCCGCCGATCGTGTAGACATCCGCCCTGACCTTGATTTCCTCCCCGAAAATCCTGACCATTTTCTCGCCGTCAATGATCCTCCGGCCCAGGGTGCCCTTCGCCGCAAAGCCGACAAAGACGATGCTGGCCTCCCGGCGCCAGATATTGTGCTTGAGATGGTGGCGGATCCTGCCGCCGGTGCACATGCCGGAGCCGGCGATGATGACCGCTCCGCCTTCAAATCGGTTGATCGCTATCGATTCGGCCGTCTCCCTGGTGAAATGCAGTCCGGGCAGGGCAAACGGGTCCGCCCCGGACCGGAAAATCCGCAGGGCCTCCTCGTCATAGCATTCGGGATGGCGGCGGAATATCTGGGTGGCTGAAATGGCCATCGGCGAATCCAGGAACACCCGGATGGTTTCAGGGATGGCGCCGTTTTCGACCCCTTCCCGGAGATGGTAGAGGACTTCCTGGGCCCGCTCCAGGGCAAAACTCGGGATCAGGACATTGCCGCCCCGCCCCAGGGTTGTGTTTATGACATCGTACAGTTCATCGATGGACGGTCCGAGCTGCTTGTGGAGCCGGTCGCCGTAGGTCGTCTCCATGACCACGACATCCGCCTGCGGTGGAGCGGCCGGGTCGCGCAGGATAACCCGGTTGCTGTAGCCGAGGTCCCCGGAAAAAAGCACCCTCCGCTTCCGCCCCCCCTCCTCCAGGTCCATGGCCACGGCCGCGGAACCGAGGATGTGGCCAGCGTCGTAGAACGTAATGCTGATTCCCTCCGCCAGGCGGTGTCGTTTCTGGAAACCGGTTATATCGGTGAAATAATCCAGGCTGTTGAGGGCGTCGAGAGTGTCGTAGAGCGGCGCGATATCTTCGGTCCGGTTGTTGTGCCTTTTCGCCTTTTTCAGCCTGTACTCCGCCTCCTCCTCCTGCAGTCTCGCCGAGTCAAGCATGACCAGACGGGCGAGTTCGCGGGTGGCCGGGGTCGAAACGATCTTTCCCCTGAAGCCTCTCTTGACCAGAAGGGGAATGCGGCCGCAATGATCCAGATGGGCGTGGGTGAGGATAAAAAAATCAATGGCGGCCGGGTCAAACCCGAAATCGTCGCTGTTTTCCTCTTCCAGTTCCCGGCCGCCCTGATACATGCCGCAGTCGACAAGGATCTGTTTGGAGTTGCATTTGACCAGGTGGCAGGAACCGGTCACGTTTTTATTGGCCCCGTGAAACTCTATCTGCATACGCCTCCTTGTCCGGGTCTTTGGCGGAACAGGCAATCCTGCTCCACTCATTGCTCATTTTTCCGGCCCATTTGACCAGAAAAGGCAAAGAAAATCCATAACAAATTGGCCCGCGCAACAATGCTGCTGGCCATGCAGGCGAAATCCGCCATTGCGCCGCGGTGGCCGCACCGGTGAAAAAAAAAATTGCTCTTGTCCCGTCCCGCGGGTACAGTGGAAAAAACGCCGGAGGGGGCGGGAAGTATCCATCGATGCCCGGGAAGGAAACATGCTCGTCGCCAGGAACATCCATACCATCGAGGTTCCCTTTCAGGTCCCTCTCGGGCCGGACCAGCTGCTGCCCAGGTCTGTTTTCGTCACCCTGATTTTCGACAGAGACCTGACCCTGGTAGACTCCGGGATCGCCGGCGCCCATCTCCCCATTTTTCAATACATCAGGGACGCCGGCCGGGATCCGGAAGAAATTTCCACCCTCATCCTCTCCCATTCTCATCCGGATCATATCGGCAGCGCCGGGACGATCAGGGCCCTGACCGGGTGTACGGTGCTGGCCACTCCCCTGGAGAAGGAATGGATCGAAGATACGGAGAAACAGAAACGGGCGCGGCCGGTCCCCGGTTTTAACACCCTGGTTGAGGGGCCGGTCAAGGTTGACGGCCTTCTCGAAGACAATCAGCTCATTGAACTCGGTGGGGAAACCCGCTGCCGGGTGCTCGCTACCCCCGGCCATTCCAGGGGATCCGTCTCCCTGCTCTTTGCCGGTCGTCAACTCCTCTTTACCGGCGACGCTCTACCCTGTCCCGGCGACCTGCCGATCTATGAGGACATCGCCGTTTCCCTGCGCTCCATCGACAGGATCAGCGAACTTGCCCGGGACGTTGACACCCTCCTGTCCTCCTGGGAAGCGCCTGTTTACGGACGGGAAAGGATCAACCGGCGCATTGAGGCCGGCGGTGCGTATCTGAAGAAAATTCATGCTGCGGTGCTGCGCGGTCATGATCAGCAGCGGGAAACCGGAATGGCGTTGTGCCGCCGGGTCGCCGCCGACCTGGGACTGCCGCCGTTTGCGGTCAATCCCCTTGTTGCCGCGGCATTCATGTCAAGCCTGGAGGCGGCCGGTCAGATCGACATTGCCGGATTATGACGGAAGGCGATGCGGGCGGCCGGAAGGCGGCCGGCCTCTCCTGCGGCCGCCTTGAAAAAGCCGGCGTCAGGCGATGAGCCGGGTGCCCTGGACGGGCAGAACAAGATGTGGATTCGCCTGGATGATTCCTTCGATGACGTCCGCCTGTTCCCGCCTGAATTTTCGCTCCAGGTGAACCAGGGCCAGCTTGCAGAGCCTGCAGTCCCTGACCAGCTCGAGGCAGCCGGTGATTGAGCCGTGGGAGGGAAATTCATCATTCAGCATGAACGCTTCATGGACGGCAATATCACATTGCCGGATAAGCTCGGCAACACCCTGGGAGGGTCTGCCGTCACCGCTGTAATAGAGCCTCCCGGTACCGTCATCGAGCATCAGGCCGAGATTTCGCTCCGAGTGGACGGTCTGCACCGCCTGGAACGAGAGTCCGCCAATCCGGCGGGGAGTGTCCGGTTCAATGTCCTCGTACACCACGGGGTAGGCAAGTTTGGCTCCGAATCCGGGAAACGCCAGGTCCAGGGTCCGGGTTATCTTGTCCCCCACCCCGCGCTGACCGCAGATGGTCAACGGTTTGGTCCGCCCCATTTCCCAGAGCCGCAGCAGCAGAAGCGGCATGCCGAAGAAATGATCGCCGTGAAAATGTGAAATCCACACAAAATCAAGTTCTTCGGGATCGGTACAGGAGGCGAAGTATCGATGGGGCACGGAAAAACCGCAATCGCACAGCACGTGAACGCCGCCGGACGTGACGACCTGAATGGATGTGTTGCCGTGTTCCGGGTCGCAGGCCTCACCGACCCCTAAAAATAATATCTCCATACCGTTTTTTCCTCAGCCCCCAACCGCCAGGGGCAAAAGATCCGCCGGCGCCCCCGCTGCCCTCACCTCCACCCGTTCCCGCAACTGGTCGGGTGAAAAAGGCAGAAATGCAAACAGAAGCCGTTCCAGTTCGATACAGCTGATAAAATTCTCCCTGATCCGCCGGTGCATCTCCGGATCACCCAGACCATAATGATGCAAAATGTATTCCAGACGGTCATCCAGGCTGACGATCTCTTCGTGCCGAACCCGCTTGTCGGCGTAATAGATGATCTCCGGGGCCATGAAGATCCCCTTCCCGCGGCGGACTGCGTCGTGATCCCGGAGCAGGACGTGTTCTTCAACAATCTCGGCTACTTCCGGATAGCCCAGGCGGCGGCAGATTTCCCCGCCTTCCCTGGCGTGGTCGCATCTGTTCCTCAGGCAGGGCGTCTTGGCAATATCGTGGAGCAGAGCCCCGGCCGTGACCAGATTCCGATCCGGCACCACCGGCGGCAACCTGTCCCCCTCAAGCAGTCCCTGGACGATGTGCCGGGCAACCCTGGCCACAATCACCGAATGCCGCCTGATATTGGGCAGCATCCCGTGTTCCTCCATCAGCCGGAAACATTCGGCTATATCCGGGACCTGCATTATTGCCCCATGCTTATCTGCGGCTCAGACGGTGTACGGCATCCACCGCTATTCTGGCCTGTTCGGGCGGCGTCTGGGGCAGAATCCCGTGACCGAGATTGAAAATATGGCCCCGGGCGTCGACCGCGTCATCGAGCAGTTTTTTGATCCGGGCTTCCAGCTCGGTTTTCGGCAGAAACAGGGCAACGGGATCAAGGTTGCCCTGGACGGCATGGTCGCCGACCCGCCGCACGCCATCCTTGATGTTGATCCGCCAGTCAAGCCCCAGGACATCCGCCCCGGCAGTCCGGCTCAGTTCAATCAATGAGGCCCCGTTGTTGGCAAAATAGATGATCGGCACATCGGTAACCTTGCGCAGATCACGGATAATCGACTGGACATACGGCAGGGCGAATCGCTCAAAGTCGCAGGGGGCCAGGACTCCGGCCCAGGAATCGAAAATCTGCAGGGCCTGGGCGCCTGCCCTGGCCTGAGCCTGCAGATAGAGACTGGTGCAGGCGGTGATCTTCCGCAGCAGGGCGTCATACATCTCCGGAGCCTGGAACATCATCTTCTTGGTTTCCAGGAAGACCCTGGACGATCCGCCCTCGATGAGATAGGTGGCCAGGGTGAAGGGGGCGCCGGAAAAACCGATGAGCGGCACCTTGAGCTCCCGCCTCAGCAGGCGGATGGTCTCCATGACAAACGGCATCGTTTCTTCCGGATCCGGCACCACCAGGTCATCCACCGCTTTCCGGTCCCGGACCGGGCGGGCGAAGACAAACCCCTTTCCCTCATGGAAATCAAGCTCCAGGTTCATGGCTTCCATGGGAATCAGGATGTCCGAAAAGAGGATGGCCGCGTCAAAACCGAATATGTCAATGGGCTGAAGGGTTACTTCGGTGCAGAGTTCGGGACTGTGGCAGAGTTCAAGAAAGGTCACCTTGCCGCGAACCTGCTGATATTCAGGCAGATAGCGCCCGGCCTGGCGCATGAACCAGACCGGAGTGTATTCCGTCTTCTCCCCCCGGCAGGCACGTAAGAAAGTGTCGTTCATCGATATATCCTTTGGTATCTGGTTTAACCGGCGAGTCAGGTTCCCGGCTGATAACTGCAGAACGGCTCCTGGGCAAGGTAATCGCCGGTCATGGCGTACGCCCGGGCCCTGCAGCCGCCGCAGACATTGACATACTCACAGCGGCCGCAGTTATCTTTATAGCCTTTGAAGTCCCGCAATTCCAGAAAAAGTTTCGAGTTTTCCCAGATGTCCTTGAAAGACTGCTCCCGTATGTTGCCCGCCGATTTCGGAAAATAGCTGCAGGGCAGGACATTGCCGTCGACGTCGATCAGGCAGATAAGCTGTCCGGCAAGGCATCCCTTGGAACCGCCGGTGGAAAACTTGAGGGAGCGGCGCTTGAACCGTTCGCCCTCCTTTTTGGAACGCTGCAGAACAAGGCGGTAATACTGCGGCGCGCACGTGGGCCGCACCAGCAGTTCGTCCTCTTCCTTTTCCATGTCATAGTGCCAGTTCAGCATGTCCTCATATTCGCTTTCCGGGATCAGCTCGGCCATGATCTCTTCCCCGCGGCCGGTCGGGACGATCATGAACAGATACCAGGCGCTGGCGTTCAGACGTTTGACCAGCCGGTAAATCTTCGGGGCCTCGTCCTTGTTCCGCTGGGTGAAGGAGGAGTTGATGAGAAAGGGAATACCGTGTTCGTTGAACAGGCGGATGGCGTTCATGGTTCCCTCGAAGGCGCCCTTCTGGTTGCGGAAGTTGTCATGCACCTCGGGGGTTGACCCGTCGAGGCTGAGAGAAACCATCTTGATGCCGGCTTCCTTGATCTTGCCGCATATTTCCTCATTGACCAGGGTGCCGTTGGTGGCGAGGCACATCCGCATTCCGAGCCCGGTCCCGTACGCGGCGATGTCAAACACGTCGGGCCGCAGCAGCGGCTCACCCCCAGAAAGGACCATGACCGGATCGGCATAGCTGTGGATATCGTCGAGGACCCGCTTGGCCTCGGCCAGGGAAAAGTCGGGATGACCCTTGACCTCCAGTTCGGAAGCGGACCGGCAATGTACGCACTTGAGATTGCAGCGCCGGGTGATTTCCCAGGCAATCCATTTCGGCTCAAATTTCATATACACTCCGAAGAATAAGAATAATTTTCATATTAAGCATTTTGAATATATTCACCCTGCCGACACCGGTCAACCTGTTTATGGCGCGGGGTGCAGGGCCGCGTCACTTATGAGCTAATCTTATCGAGTTTACAACTTTTTCTGAAAAAGCTGGTTTTTCTTCGTGCGATTTTATATAATGAGGCATGGGAGAAGAACTTCATGCCGTAGCCTT
>DSAE01000053.1 GCA_011372855.1 Desulfobacteraceae bacterium | reverse complement strand
GATATAATCCTCGCAACCCGCGGCAATCGCCTTTTCCCTGTCCCCTTTCATGGCATGGGCGGTAAGGGCGATAATCGGGATTGAGGCGGTGTCCCTGCTGCTTTTCAGCCGGCGGGTCACTTCGTAGCCGTCGATCCTGGGCAGGGAGACGTCCATCAGGATAAGGTCCGGCTGTTCGGAGGCGACCTGTACCAGCGCTTCCTCGCCGTCAGCCGCCTCGCAGAGCCGATACCCTTTCGCCCGCAGGATTTTCACCACCAGTTCGCGGCTGTCCCTGTTGTCGTCCACCACCAGAATTTTTTTGGCCTGCCCCATGTCGTCTCTCATAGATTCAGTTTCCCCATTTACCGATAACCTCCCTGAGCTCCGCCAGGAGATCCTCTTCCGAAAGCAGCCCCTTGTTGAGGATCGCCCTGATGCCGCCGTCCAGTCTTGCACGTTCCTCCGGATCCATATCCCTTTCCGTTATCAGGATGAAAGGAATGCCCCTGGTCCTGTCCAGTGTTTTCACTTTTTCGATGAATTGGAATCCGGAGCCCGCATCCGGCAGGGAGAGATTGAGGACGATCAGGTCGGGCTGCCCGCTTTCGATGGCGGCCAGCGCCGCATCGCTGTCCGCCGCGACGGCGGCCACGCAACCGGCCCTGCCCAACACAGCCAGGACCTGGTCCCGGGTCGCCTTGTCCTGATCTACGACCAGCACTTTCCTGATCCGGGCTATTTTTTTCAGGTTTTTCAGCTTGTGCAGCAGGATGTTCCTGTCGACCGGTTTGACGATGTACTCCGTCGCCCCGAGGCTGAAGCCGATTTTCTTCTCATCGACGATGGACAGAATGATGACCGGGATGTCCTGGGTCGCGCTGTTCTCTTTGAGGTCCCGCAGGACCTGCCAACCGTTCCTGCCCGGCATCATGATGTCCAGGGTGATGATATCCGGCCGGACCGCAAGGACCCTGTCCATGGCCTCTTCACTGTTGAGCACGCCGATGACGTTATAATCCTCACCGATATTTTTTCTGATCAGCTCGATCACTTCGGGATCGTCATCAATGACGAGCACCGTTTTCCGGGCCGGATCCCGCGGTTCGGGAACCGCTTCCCGCTCCCCGAGAATCAGGTGTTCAACGACTTCGCAGGCCTTGCAGAATTCGGCCTTTTCAGGGCTCCTGGCCACCGCGGTCCCTTTGGAGTGGGTGCCCGGGATCAGCCAGCATCGGTGTTCATCGCACTCATAGGCGGGACAGCTGGTCTGGCCGCAGTGGATGAACTCCCAGCACCGCATGGACTTGCCCCCGTAAACCGGTTCGGCGAGGAAGGTGTCGACCGGCTTGTGGAAATAGTGGGCCAGCTTTTCCGCCACCCGGGGGTCAATCGCCGGCTTCGCCGGCTTCTCGTATACTTCTTTCCTGACCGGCAGGGTGAAGAACATCCTGGTGCCCTTGCCGAACTCGCTTTCCACCCGGATCATCCCCTTGTGAAGGACGACCAGGCCCCTGGCAATGCTGAGCCCGAGTCCGGTGCCTTCATACTGGCGGATGGCGGAGACATCGATCTGGCTGAACTTGTCGAAGAGCTTGTCCATGTCCTCCGGCTTGATGCCGATGCCGGTGTCCTCCACGCAGATCTCCATGAACAGCGGCTCTTCGCCGGGTCCGACGCCTGCCCGCGAAGGCCGGGCATGGATGACGACCCCCCCTTTGTCGGTGAATTTCACGGCATTGGACAGCAGATTGTTCAGGATCTGGCGCGTCTTGTCATCGTCGACAAACACCGGCTGCAACTCCGGACTGAAGTCAAAGGTGAGGGTGAGCTTTTTTTTGTCCAGGGCGGGCTTGAAGGCGGCCGCCGTTGCTTCAATCAGCTGGACCAGGTCGGTCTCCTTCGGGTCCAGTTCGATCCTGCCCGATTCGATCTTGGACATGTCGAGGATGTCGTTGATGAGCTGGAGCAGGTGCCTGGAGTTGGCGGCGACCTTCTGCAGGCTCTTTTCCTGCTCCTCGTTGATCTCGCCGTCCACCCTGTCAAGAAGGAGGTCGGTGTAGCCGATGATGGAATTCATCGGCGTCCGCAGTTCATGCGACATGTTGGCGAGGAAGGACGACTTGAGCCGGTCCAGCTCCCGCAGTTCGCGGTTGGCCTTTTCCAGCAGGAGAGTCCGCTCCCGCAGCATCATGGTGCGTTTGGCCACCTCGAGCTCCAGTTCCCGGCTGAACGAGGAAATTTTTTTGTAGAGCTTTTCCAGGTTCTCCAGCATGCGATTGGTATGGTGGGCGAGGTTGTCCATCAGCTCCTGCCGGCCGGAGCATTCAACCCGCGCCGTGAGATTGCCCTTGGAAGCCTGGGCCAGGACATCCAGGAGAGCCGCGGCCCTTTGTTCGAGATAGCGGCGCTGCTCCTCCTCCCGTTCGGCCGCTCTCTTGACATACTGCAGCCTCTCGGCTTCAAGAACGGATGTAATGTCCTTGCAGACCTCGACCGCCCCGATAATCCGGCCCGCCGCGTCTTTCAAGGCGCTGGTGCTGGTCATGATGGGCACCACGGCGCCTCTTCTCGTGCTGATCCTGGTGGTAATGCCCTTGACGGACCGGCCGTCCTGGAAACAGCGCCGCACCGGGCAGCCGGTCTCGCAGATGTCGCTGTGAAAAATTTCCCTGCAGGTGAGCTTTCCTTCCGTCTCCTCCCTGCTGTAACCGGTAAGCTGGGCGCAAGCTTCGTTCATGTAGATGACGACCATGTCGCGATCGACGATGAACAGGGGATCGGCGATGGCCTCCTTGAGGCTGTTGGCAAACTCGATCTGATCCCTGATGCTGAGCACCATGGCATTGAAGGCACCGGCGAGAATGCCGACCGCGTCGGTGGTCCGGACCGGGACCGACGCCGTCAGGTCTCCTCCGGCCAGCTGTTCCGCCTTGGCGGCCAGTTCGGTCACCGGCCGGGTAACCAGCCTGGCCAGCATGAAGTAGATGAGCAGGATAAGGGCCCCGATGCCGACGGCGCTGATTCCGATGGTCCTGTTCCGCAGGGAAGCGATGGCGGCATAAGTGCTGTCGGTGGAATGCCTGGTCAGCAGGCCTCCCAGCACCTTCCGGCTCTCACCATGGCAGTGGTGGCACTCCGGTTCATTGAGGATGCTGTGGATGGTGACCAGGTATCTTCCCCCCTGAGCCTCCTCCTCGAAGGAAACCGCAGCGGCCGGATCACCCGTCCGCAGGAGTTGGTCAAGGGCCGCCACCCCCGCTCCGCTGTGAAGAAACTGCGATACCGTGGCATTGATCCTGTCGGCATGGGTGGCGAAGATTATCCTCTGGTTGAAGTCGCAGATCACTATTTCCGTTCCGTACAGCTGGTCCCGGATATCGAGCAGCTGCTTTTCAACGGAGGCGCTGTCCCCCACCGACATGGGATGCCTGATCCCCGCATAGGCGAGTGATTTCAGCTCGTGGCCGTATTCGGTCATCCTCTCGAGCATCTGCTTTCGCTGGTTGTTGACGCTGAGGGCGATCACCGCCCCCATTACCAGGGAGACGCCGGCGGTGAGAACGATCAGGATTTTCAGATCAAGATGTTTGCGGATAAAATCACCAAGGCGATCCATCTCAGTGCCCTCCGCCATGGATAAGGGGCCTGTACCGGAAGGCCCTGACCCGCTCCGAGGTGTGGCAGACCTCGCAGTCCTCCTTGGTCAGTCGTCTCTTGATGAATCCTGCCCCGCCGGTTTGCACGTGTCGCTCTCCCGGGCCATGGCAGACTTCGCAGCCGGCGTTTTTCAGCCCGGGTGTTGCCTCGACACTGACAAACCCGCCGGGCCGGCCGTAGCCGGTTGTGTGGCAACTGTAGCATTTCCGAAGGTCTTCCGTGCTCAACCCTTTTTCCAGCCGTTCAATGCTGCGGTAGGAATTGCTTTTTTTGGCGTACTGCCTGAAGCTCTCATATTCCTCTTCATGACAGGGTGCGCAGGCCTCGGAGCCGACATAGAGCGGGGGGCCGTCTTCCCCGGCGGCCACGGGGCATGCCGGACGCAAAATCACGGCCAGGAGAACCGCCGCCACCAGGAACAGACGATCACGCCCCATTGTCACACCTGCAGGTCGGGGATGAAACCGCTGCGCACGGTGTTCTCGGTTACGCACCGCGGATTGGCGAAATTACGCAGGTAACCGGGCCCGCCGGCCTTGGTGCCCAGGCCGCTCATGCCGAATCCGCCGAAAGGCTGCCGGCCGACCATGGCGCCGGTGCAGCCCCGGTTGAGATACAGGTTGCCGGCCCTGAACCGCTGTTCGGCCAGAGCCAGGTTGCCCGGACTTCTTGAATAGACGGCGCCGGTCAGGGTAAACTCGGTACTGTTGGCGATATTCAGGGCTTCACTGAAATCCGCCGCCCGGATCGCCGTCAGTACGGGGCCGAACAATTCCTCCTGCATCAAGGGGTTGTCCGCCCCGGTCACCGCAAAAATGACAGGAGGCACAAAGAGCCCCGTTTCCGGCGCCTCCCCCTTGAACAGCAGTTCCGCCCCTTCCGGCGGTTCGGCGATGAGCCTGTGCAAACGGTCGAAAGCCGTCCGGTCGATGACCGGTCCCAGTTTGCAGCGCGGCTCGCCGGCCGGGGCCGTGGGAAGACTCGCACAGGCTTCGCGCAGGCGGTTCATGAACGGCTCGTAGATCGACCCGACCAGGATGAGCCGGGAACAGGCCGAACATTTCTGCCCGGCATAGCCGAATGCCGAGCGCAGGATCCCCTTGACGGCTTCGTCCGGATCGGCGTCTTCATCGACGATGATCGCGTTCTTGCCCCCCATTTCGCACACCACCCTTTTTATCTCCACCTGGCCGGGCTGCGTTTTTCCCGCCAGCTCGATGATTGCCAGGCCCACTTCCCGTGATCCGGTAAAGGCAATCTGGCTGACGGCCGGATGCCCGACAAGAAAGCGGCCGATTTCCTGACCCGCCCCCGGGAGAAACTGGACCACCTCCGGGGAAAAACCCGCCTCCACAAGATGCTCGTACAAGGCATGGGCGGTGGCGCCGGCCGCTGAGGACGGCTTGATGAGCACGGTATTGCCGGCAACCATCGCGGCGGCGGTCATGCCGCAGAGAATGGCCAGCGGAAAGTTCCAGGGCGCGATGATCACCGTCGGACCGCGGCCCTCATGGAGCAGCACGTTTTCCTCGCCCGCCACGCTCTCCAGCCGGAGCGGCCCAAGCTCGACGAGCGAGCGGCGGGCGTAATAGCGGCAGAAATCGATCCCTTCGGCCACATCGGCGTCGGCTTCCCGCCAGGGCTTGCCCGCTTCATGGATTTGCAGGGCTGCCAGCCGGCAGCGGTCTCCCTCCAGGCGGGCCGCCAGTTTTTCCAGGAGTTCGGCCCGCCGGCGCATCGGGGTACTCTGCCAGGCGGGAAAGGCCCGGGCGGCGACCTCCAGGGCTTCCTCAGCCTGATCCGTGGAGGCCCGGCTGACGAGCGAGACAATCACATCCGGATCATTGGGGGAGGGATGGGAATGGAGTTCTTCGCCCATGACCGGTCTGCCGTTCACCACCAGAAGAACCTGCAGGGGCAGCCGGGAGCGGCCGGCGGCGACCGCACCGGCGAATTCTTCCCGCACCCTCGGGTCGCAGAAATCAAGAATGGAGGTGTTGCCGAAGGGCGAATCGACATCGCCCCGGATCAACCCTCCCGGTTCCTCCGGCTCCGGTTCAAGCACCGGCGGTCCAAGCATGGCGTCGAGGGGTGCCCCGTCGTGATAGGTGCGGCGCAGAAACCCGGTTCCCGAGGAAGTCTCCAGCAGACGCCGGACCAGATACGCCATGCCCGGCAGGAGATCTCCCACAGGGACATAAATCCGCACCCGGTATCCGTCCGCGGCCAGCACGCGCCGCAGCGGCTCGGCCATGCCGTGCAGCATCTGCAGTTCGAAACCGGTCCGCTCCAACCCCTTTTCCTCGGCCACCACCATGGCGTGGACCAGGAAGCGAAGGTTGTGGCCGGCAAAAGCGCAGGCAACCAGGTCGTGATTATCGAGCAGCTTGACCGTTATATTTTCAAAATTGGCATCGGTGAGTCCCTTGGCGGTGTAGACCGGACAGACAAGGCCGTTGCTCCGGGCATGCGCCACTTCATAGTCCCAGTAGGCCCCCTTGACCAGCCGGACGGTGAAGGGAACTTCCCTTTTCCGGCTCAGGGCAAGCAGGCGGTCGCAATCCTGCTCGCCGGATTTCAGGTAGGACTGAACGGTCATGCCGATATGGGGCCAGTCACGCAGGTCGGGATGCAGGGCGATTTCCTCGAACAGGGCGAAAGTGATGGCATGGACGGCCCACTGTTCCAGATCAAAATGGATGAAAACATTTCTCTCCTTCGCCCGGCGCAGGAGGGGAAGCAGTCGCTCCCTGAAGCGGGCGACCGACCCGTCATGGTCCACCGCATCGGGGTAGGGATCGAAAGCGGTGATTTTCACCGATATATTGGCCAACGGCAGAGGGCCGGCCGGGGAGCGGTGCAGAACAGGGTTCTCCGGCCACTTCTCGGCCGCGGCGGAGAGTTTGTCAACAAGTTCAAGGTGTTTGTGCAGACGCCGTTCCGCCTCGGTCTCACTGACCGTCGCTTCCCCGAGGATATCAGCGGTGAAGGTCAGGTTTTCCCGGGCCAGCTTCTCAAAAACCCGTAAGGGTTTGTCCCCGTCCGGTTCACAGATGAAACGCCGTGCCATTGCCGTTGCCCTGGCGCGGATCATCCTGGCCGCCAGGGGGGAAGCGATGCCCCCGGCCGCGGCCATTGTCAGGGCGGTGCGGACGGCAACCGGCAGATCGCCCTCCCTGCCGAGGAGGTATTCACGAACGTGGGACGCGATGGCCTGGCTTGAACGCAGCACGGGCAGGACATCGATAAAGCGGAAGGCATCGATTTTGAACGCTTCGTCCTTCAATACCCGGTCAAGAAGCCGTCCGTGCCATTTCCGCTGATCAAAGAGTTTGGGGAGAGCTCCCTGGGTTGCCTGCCAGTACCCCGTGCCAATCTCCATGATCCGCCGGTTGCGGCGGCCATGGACCGTCTGCCTGTGCATGAGCCTGTCCCCCCTTTGGGATTGCGGATGCCGTAAGATGGGTCCCGGGCAAATTATCCGTTTACGGTTCAAACATTGTAGGGTTATGCTGCCGTATCTGATATAATAAATAATAACTCGATCATAAACAAGAGGGGAAGGACACGGCCCCGTCAAATTAAAGTTGTAGGGGTAAGCGTCAGTAACGAGACAGAGCTGAGGGGATAAAAAACAGAAGGTGTGCAGAGTTTGTCGGGCGCAAATGTGTTGCTGCTGGGGATAAT
>DSAE01000246.1 GCA_011372855.1 Desulfobacteraceae bacterium | reverse complement strand
TTTCCTCCTTTGCTCCTGCAAAGGGGCTTTCCCGGAGGAGAAGCCTATTTTATTTTTCGCCGGATCGGTAGAACCTATCCGGGTCCACCACCAGAGGTGGTGGGTTTATGAACAACTAAGATTAATAATTTTTTCCACAGAGCTGCTTCTGTCGCAATAGTTGCATCAGCAGTTCATTGTCCCCGGCATGCTGGGCCTCGTTGATTTGGCGCATGAGTTCGGCGTGTTCCTTCTGCTGCCGCTCCCTGTGCAGCCAGGCGACCAGTTCGTCGCACATCCGCCGTCCCCGGTCTTCATCCTCTTCCTCGCCCGACTGATTTCCGGCGATGAGCCGTTCGACGACATAGCGGCGCTCTCCGCTTTCCTCGGGGAGGGCGGCCAGCAGCCGGTCCGACGAGACCGCTCCGGTCCCCGCCAGTTCCCTGAGGCGGGCGATGATCTCCCGCACCGGCTGCCCGGGGACCAGCTCTTCGACCCCGCAGGCAAGCAGTTCGTCGATGAACTCAGGGTAATAAATGAGAAAGTCGATCAACTGCCGCTGCTTGCGTGACAGGACCCTGAGGGCGTCACTGAACGACTGATCCCGCAGCTCCCGTTTGTCCGCCCTCTCCGGCGGTGCCGCGGCGAACTGGGCCGGAGGGATGCCGAGCATTTCGCTGAAGTGGGCGACCATCAGCGATCGCTGCACCTGTTCGGTGCAGGCGGCGATGATCTGCTGCAGCTCACCGACAATCCGGTTTTTTCCCTGCAGGGTCAGGCCGTGCTGTTTGACGAGACAGTCAAAAACAAACTCGGCCAGGGGCTCCGCCCCTTCGACGAGCCGGCCGATTCCTTCCTCCCCCTCGGCCCTGACGAGGGTGTCCGGATCGTGGCCTTCCGGCAGCACCGCGATGCGGGCATCCACCTGTTCGGCCAGGAAAAGGGGGACCGACCGCATGGCCGCCTTCAGGCCCGCGCTGTCGCCGTCAAACAGGAGGACGACCTCGTCGCAGTAGCCCCGCAGAGAACGGATGTGGCTGGAAGTCAAGGCGGTTCCCAGGGGGGCCACAACGTTCGGGCAGTTATGAACGGCCAGCATGAGCAGATCGAAATTTCCCTCAACGACCAGGGCCCGCCGCCGGGCCCGGATCTGTTCCCGGTGCTGATAGAGGCCGAACAGCAGCCGGCTTTTATCAAAGACCGGGCTCTCGGGGGAATTCATGTATTTCGGTTTGCCGTCGCCGAGGATCCGGCCGCCGAAGGCCACCACCCGGCCGGTCATGTCCAGGATCGGAAAAAGGATCCTGTCCCTGAACCTGTCGTAGTAGCCGCCGCGATCCTTGCGGACGGCCAGGCCGGCCCGTTCGATATCCCGCACCGGGATGCCTGCCTCCTGCAGGCGCGAAAAAAGGAAATTCCACCCCCCCGCCTCCGGACCGGGCGCGTATCCGAGCCTGAACGTGCGGACCGCTTCCTCGGGGACGCCGCGCCGGCGCAGATAACTCCTGGCCTGCTCCGCCGCGGGGGATTCGGCCAGGCAGCGCTCAAATA
Source organism: Desulfobacteraceae bacterium (assembly GCA_011372855.1). Classification (GTDB taxonomy): domain Bacteria; phylum Desulfobacterota; class Desulfobulbia; order Desulfobulbales; family Desulfobulbaceae; genus UBA10518. Next base: position 5,890 of record DSAE01000246.1, on the reverse strand, counting down.
CCCGCGCCGCCTCTTCGTTGACCCGGTAGAGCACTTCCCGCTCCCGGATCCGTTTTTTGTCGGCATCGCTCAGTTTCGGCTCGGGCAGGTCGATATGATAGCGCCGGGCCAGTTCGCTGAGGGCCTCGGGAAAGGAAAGGCGGCTGTATTTCATGAGGAAGGTGAAAACATCGCCCGATTCCCCGCAGCCGAAACAGTGAAAAAATCCCCGCTGGGGATTGACGGAAAACGAGGGAGTCTTCTCGGCATGAAAGGGACAGAGACCTGTAAAGCGGGAACCGGCCTTCTTCAGCTCCACGTATTCGCCGATCACCTGGACAATGTCGGCGGCCTCGCGGACCCTGTTTTTGACTTCATCACGAAGAAAAGATGATGTCATGAGCGTTCCCGTGGAAGATACAAAGTGAAAAAACCGCCGAAAAGGGATATATTCCAAACAACGTCACTGAGCCGGAGCACAAGACAGATGCAGGATGACATAACTGATATTCTCGCCCTTGAAGTCAAAAAGGAAATGGCGGAGCGGTATTTCGGGTTCCGTAAACTCATCGAAGAGGATATCAAGGAATTCGACGACCAGGTCCTTGCTTCCTTCCTTCGCCTGGAGCAGCAAATCGGCTTCAATCTGGTCCGGCTCTACATCTTACTGAAAGATGAAAAACTTATCCACGAATTTTTCCAGTTGGCGGGCCTGCGGCAGCTCATCTTTTATGACCCCTATCTGGCCGAGTCGCCGACGATCAGAAAAAACGTGCTCGCCGGCCTGCGCATCCGCGGCTTCACCCGGGCCGGACGATTCAGAAACCTGATTCTGGACATCTACGCCGAGCTGGTCCGGGACGTCGAAAGTTATCACAAGAACCTGGCCGAACTGTCCGCCGAAAGGGACAACATCGCCGAGGAGATCCGGCAGTTCTACCATAAGCACGACCTCGGGACCATGATGGACTTTCTCCGCAGACTGGACGGCGCCGGCATGTACAGCGCGGGCCCCATGGTGGGCGACATCACTCCTGAAACCGGCACCGGACTCGAACGCAAGATGAAAGTCGAACCGCCGCCCCCCGTCGACGAACTCCTGCCGATCATTCCTTCACTGACTCCCCCGGCCGAAATCAAACGGCCCCTTAAAAAAATCATCGCCGCGGCGTACCGGCTGCAGAATGAACCCGACATGAAGGATCTGGTCCGGTCCTGATCGTCTTCCGTTCCGCACACTACCCCTCCCCCCGGGTGTTTACCCGGGATCCCGACGCCGGCTCGAACCCCTTTGGCGTTCAGGCGCCGGCACATAAACCTCCGCCGCGAAGACCGGCGATCCGGACCCCGCCCCTCTTGACTTCTCGGGCAGTCAACTTATCATATGGGCAGGATTGAACCACTCCGCGGCAGGGCGCAGAACCGCATGGTGCCGGCGCCGCCGGAAAGAAACGAACCCCCGGGCGCCGCGACGTAAGGCGTGAAGCGGATTCGCCCCAATTCCTGCAGCCCGCAAAGAAATACAAGGACTGAAAGATGAATACCGTAAAGACCTTTATGCTCATGGCCGCCCTGACGGCCCTGTTCATGGTTGGCGGCCAGGCCATGGCCGGGCAGCAGGGGATGCTCATCGCCCTGCTCATGGCCGCCGGACTCAATTTTTTCGCCTACTGGAACAGTGACAAGATGGCCCTGGCCATGAACCGGGCCCGGCAGGTCTCCGAGACCGAGGCCCCGGAATTGCATGGGGTGGTGGCCCAGCTGGCCCGGCGGGCCGGCCTGCCGATGCCCAAGGTGTACATTGTCCACAACCCCACCCCCAATGCCTTCGCGACCGGCCGCAACCCCCAGCACGCCGCCGTTGCAGTGACCACCGGCCTTCTTGAGATTCTGAACAGGGAAGAACTGGAAGGTGTGCTGGCGCACGAACTCGGCCATATCCGCAACCGCGACATCCTGATCAGTTCCATCGCCGCGGTCATGGCCGGCGCCATAAGCTATCTGGCGACCATGGCCCAGTGGGCCATGATTTTCGGCGGCGGCCGCAGCCGGGACGGCGCAGGGGGAAATCCCATCGCCGCTCTGGCCATGATCATCATTGCGCCCCTTGCCGCCGCTCTCATCCAGATGGCCATATCCAGAAGCAGGGAATATCTCGCCGACCAGGCCGGTGCGGAAATTTCCGGGCACCCGCAGTCGCTGGCCGGCGCCCTGCAGAAACTCACCACCTACAATAAGCAGATGCCCATGCAGGTCAATCCGGCCTCGGCCCAGATGTATATTGTCAATCCGCTGACCGGCGGACAACTGGCGAACCTCTTCTCCACCCATCCCCCCATCGAGGAACGGATCCGCCGGCTCATGGCCATGGGCAGGCGGTAGGGGTCTACCCCTTGCGAATGAGCAGCGACCAGGTACCGTCCGCGAGCTGCTCCCGCTCCATGATCAGATGCCCCTCGCCCGCCAGGGAGCGGGAAACATTGTCGACCGGTGCTCCGTCGTCGATGATGAGCCGCAGGATCTTGCCCTGTTCCAGCTTTGCCAGCTCAAACTTGGCATAGACCAGATTCATGGGGCAGCCGGTGCCGACCAGGTTTTTCTCGGCATCGGGCCGCCGGCCGCCGCCGCTCATGGCCGCCTCCCGCCCCGGAGAACAGAGGATCGGCTCCGTCCCGCACCCCTGGGGGCGGATGACTTGGCCGGATTGTTCACGGACATTGTTCGGCCCCCGGGCAGGCCGGCCAGGGGATGTCGATTGGCGCGGTTATGAGCGGCGCTTTGCCGCAGAGAGGACAATCCTCCTGGCGGGCCAGGGAAATCCGGCGGAAATCCATGGTCAGCGCGTCAAAGCGGAGCAGGACATCGGTCAGCAGGACGCCGGCGCCGGTGATGCATTTGACCGCCTCGGCCGCCTGGATCGTGCCGAGCAGTCCGGCCACCGCGCCCAGGATTTCCGCTTCAGAACATGTGGAGACCGCGCCGGGAGGAGGCGGCCGCCGGAAAACGCACCGGTAGCAGGCCGACCGCCCCGGGAGGATGGTCATGGCCTGTCCGGCGAAGCCGAGCACGCCGCCGTGGGACAGGGGGGTGCCGGCGAGAACGCAGGCATCGTTCAGCAGAAATTTGGCCGGAAAATTATCGGTGCCGTCCAGGACGAAATCCATGCCCCGGACCAGGTCCATGATGTTGTCGGCCCGCAGCCTCGTCTGCAGGGGGCGGACCTTGATTTCCGGATTGACGGCCAGCATGGCCTCCGCCGCCGACTGCGCCTTGGCCCTGCCGATGTCGGAAGTGCCATGCGCTATCTGGCGCTGCAGGTTGGAAACCTCGACCACGTCGCTGTCGACGATGTCAATGGCCCCCACTCCGGCCGCCGCCAGGTAAAGGGCCGCCGGCGAGCCGAGACCGCCCGCCCCGGCAATCAGCACCCTGGACCGCCGCAGCTTTGCCTGGCCTTCTATGCCGATTTCCTTGAGGATGATCTGCCTGCTGTAGCGCTGCAGCTGTTCAGGGGTGAAATCGATCATGGGCAAAGGCTCCATCGTCGGATGCGGCTCACGAACCGGCGGCAAGGGCCCGGTCGGCATTGTTCAGCAGGCTGATGAACCCGGAAGGCCTGAGGCTCCCGCCGGCGGTCATCACCCCCGCCAGGCCGTGAATGGTTATGATGTCGGCGACGTTGTCAGCTTTGACTCCTCCCCCGTACAGAACCGGCCTCCCCCCGGCCGCTTCGGCCAGCTGCCGGACCGCGGCGGCGACCGACTCCCTGTTCCTCGCCACCTCCAGCGCTTCGGCGTCATCCGGGGTATAAGCGAGAATCAACCGCTCCAGGTCGGCCGAATCAACCGGGGCCAGATGCCCGGTGATGTCGGTCCCGGGCAGACACAGGATCGGGCGGAGGCCCGCCGCCGCGGCCTCGCTGATCTTGTTGGCGGCATCCTGGGCCGTTTCGTGAAAATAGCGACGCCGCTCCCGGTGGCCGATCAGGACATAGCCGGCAAGACCCTGCAGCCAGGCGGCAGGCGTTGCGCCGGTGTAGCCGCCCGGTGGAAAGGGCGACACGTCCTGGGCGGCAAGGGACACATTTTCCAGGTCCCGGGTCAGGGCGTGCACAGCGGGAAGGACAATATCCGGGACCGCCAGGATGACCTGGATCGATGTCGGCAGATAGAGCCGGACGAAGTCGGCCGTCCACTTTTCCGCCTGGGCCGGCGACAGATGCGCCTTCCAGTTGGCCAGAACTATTTTCCGCCTGTCCTTCGTTGCCTCAGCAGCCATCTTTCCCCCTGTTCCGCCGCCGCAGTGCCAATAATTCAGGAAACGGCGCGATGGAATCGGTATCGACGTGAATCGCATTCAGCAGTTTCCTGGGATGCTGAAGAAAATCTTCCTCAAATTCGAATTTGCCAAGGAATTCTTCATTGAAGGTGGTGATCAGGTTGAGATGTCCCCAGCGCTCGAGATAATAAACCACCAGCCGGGGCAGGGCGGTATAGATGGATTCGTCCGGCAGTGGATCGATAAAGCTTGAATTCCGCAGTTTCTCGCAGGAAAGGGTCTGGGTCTTATAAAAATGCTCAAGAAAGATGAGCTCGGGCGGCAGACGGACACTGATCCCGAACCAGTTGAGAATACTGGCCAGCCACTGGAGAAAGAATTTGCCCAAGCGGATAACCGTATAGGGGACATATATTTCCCGCGGCCGCTTCAGTTCAAGATAGGAGCGGATCGTCAGGATGAGGTCCGCCAGTTCGACGGGGTCCTTGTCGACAAAATGATATGTTTCCCGGCCGAATTCCTCGCGATGATCAAGCACGTGGTGGACAAAGTAGGGAATCCTGTCCGAATTGGTGTAGGAATGCTTGACCCCCTTCTTGGTCATCATGAACGGCATGGCCTCGTCGGCAATGGAGAAAAACAGCCGGTGGAATCCCTGGATCTTGTGGTCGTGCTCGCCGTAGACGATGGCCGGGCGGATTATGGTATAATCGAGCCCCTGCTCCTTGCCCATGTACCGGATCGTCCGCTCGGCCATGAGCTTGGACTTGGCATAATGGGTCAGGGAGGGCGACAGGGGGAGATGCTCTTCCTCCGACAGGTTTTCGCCGTTGGGCAGCGTCGCCGCCGAACTGATGTGAATATAGGGGATGCCGAGGGCGCAGCAGGCCCGGGCAAGGTTGACGGACCCCTTGTAGTTCACTTCAAAGGCCAGTTGGGCATCGCTGTCCAGCGAAGCCACAGCCGAGTTGATGACAAAGTCCGGCCGCGCCCTGATCAGGTAAGTCCGGATATCCTCGGCATTGCGGATGGACAGTTTTTTGCTGCTGGGCGCACGGAGATCTATCTCGTCAGCGGTCATGGTCTTGAAGTAATGCACCAGTGTGCCCCCGATCAGACCTGAGCCGCCGATCAGAACCCCGAGTCGTTTTTTCCCGTTCGCCGGGCCGGAACCGGGCCGGCCATCGCCTTCCATCACAGCTGTCACGCCCTCCGTCAACGGTACCTGTTCTGTTGATTTATAGCATATAAGCAAATGAAATCAACTGGTTTTCCTGGACACCCCGCCGTCGCCCCTCCCCCAGGGCCGCGTCACTTATGAGCTAATCTTATCGAGTTTACAACTTTTTCTGAAAAAGCTGGTTTTTCTTCGTGCGATTTTATATAATGAGGCATGGGAGAAGAACTTCATGACGTAGCCTTTCACCAGCGCACGGTCGTTGACGGGGTGCGGGTCCGCCTTATTTACCCGAACGAACGTGAACGGTGGGACACGCTCATCCGCCAGCATCATTACCTCGTGTCCATCCAGCGGGATCTATCATGCTGAATTATTGAAGAAAATAGAGAAAAAAGGGGTGGACTTTTTTCGTGATTTCTGGTTTATATAATATGGCAACCACGCGATATTACA
>DSAE01000272.1 GCA_011372855.1 Desulfobacteraceae bacterium | reverse complement strand
GGGTTCAACCGCTTTCCGGATTTTCTGGCCCTGGTGCGCCGCCAGTTGCAGCGCGATTACCGGGAGGAGGATCTGACCTCCACCGGTCTGCAAATCTTCGCCACCCTGGACCCGCGGGTCCAGTGGGCGGCGGAGGAAAACCTGGGCGCAACCCTTGCCGGGCTGGAGCAAGGGAGAAATATTGAAGGCCTGGAAGGAGCCGTTGTCGTTGCCAACCGCAGCACCGGGGAAATAGAGGCCGTTGTCGGCGGCCGCAGCCCCCGGAGCGGCGGTTTCAACAGAGCACTGAACGCCTCCCGTCCGATCGGCTCCCTGGTCAAGCCCGCGGTCTACCTGGCGGCGCTGGAAAACGGCCATATCCTGGCTCACCGGATTGACGACGCGCCGGTGACATGGAAGAATCAGGACGGCACCTTCTGGACGCCGCGCAATTTCGACGGCAGGGAACACGGCAGCGTCACCCTGTACGAAGCGCTGGTCAACTCATACAATCTTGCCACCATTCATCTCGGCACGGCCATTGGCATCGACAAGGTCATCGAGGTGCTGAAGCGGCTCGGCTGCGAGAAGGCGATGGAGCCCTATCCTTCGCTCTTCGTCGGCGCCCTGGCCATGTCGCCCCTTGAAGTGGCCCAGATGTACCAGACCCTGGCGGGCGAGGGGTTCTATACCCCGCTTCGGGCCATCCACCAAGTGCTGGACATGGAGAACCGGCCCCTGCAGAGGTTCCCGCTGTCTGTGGAACAGCGGGTTGAGTCGGCGCACGCCTTTCTCCTCAACACGGTTCTGCAGAAAGTGGTCCAGGAGGGGACGGCCTCTTCCCTGTCCGCCTATTTCCCGCCGTCCCACGGTCTGGCCGGCAAAACCGGCACGTCCGACGACGCCCGGGACAGCTGGTTCGCCGGTTTCAGCGGCGACAAACTGGCGGTGGTCTGGGTCGGCCGGGACGACAATGCCCCGGTCAACCTCACCGGCGCGGCGGGCGCGCTGGTCGTGTGGGGGAAGATGATGTACCAGTTGGACGCGCAGCCCCTGAGCCTGATCGAACCCCCGGGCATCGAATGGCGCCGGGTCGCCGCCGGACCGGACCGCCAGGGCGGGGGAGAGCAGCGACGGGTCAGTTTGCCGTTTATCGCCGGAACGGCTCCCGAAAGGGGTGGTGACGGACCTGGAGCAGCGGTCGACTCTGCGCGGGACAGGGTGAAAAATGCGATTGACAGGTTCAGGGAATGGTTGCAATGAATAAAGCCATGCGACGCATAATGGTGTTCTGTTGGGGCGGTATCGGGCGTGCTGGTCTGCCGCTCTGCTGCCTGGCATTGCTCACGGCAGGCTTGACTGTCAGCGGCTGCGCTGTTCAGCCTGTTTCCGTGCCGCCCCGGGAAAGCGGTATCCAGCGGGCAGCGTTGACGCTTCTGGATGAGGCCGAGCAGGCCTTGCATGCTGGCGATGCGCTCAAGGCGGAAGCGTACCTGGAGCGGGCCATCCGGATTGAACCGCAGAATGCCCGGGTCTGGCATGCGCTGGCCAGGAGCAAGTTCCAGCAGGGCCAGTATTCCCAGGCAATTCAGATGGCGCGCAAATCAAACAGCTGCCTGCCGGACCGGGCGATGGAACGAAACAACTGGCTGCTGATGGAACAGGCCTATCAGGCCATGGGCGACCAGGAGAAGGCGAAAAACGCGCACGACAGGGCGTTTGACTGATTTGTTGAACGATTTTTCAGGAACACCTCCCTCCCGCCTCACTTTTCCGTCAATTCCACCCCGCATTTCGGGCAGCAGCGCAGCTTCCGCCAGGAGGAGAAAAAACCGGGCACCAGGGATGCGTTGCATTTTGGACAGCGAAAAACCGCATGCATGGCCATGACGATGCCGAACAGCAACGCAACCAGAAAGATTTCAACCGGACTCAATCCGTTGTCTTCTGGATGCGGGACAAAACGAAAAGCAAATATGATCCCAAACATGGCGGCCATCAGGGAGAAATAGACGGCTTTTCTCTTCCTGTATTTTTCCTGTATCGCCTTCATGATCGCCAACCTGGAAGGCAGCAGCGCCTGCCGTGTATGCCTGTACCGGGAAATAGGGTCACCAGGAAATAGGGTCTGGAAAAATAACAAATGGAATAATTCAAAACCTGACCCTGACCCCTGAAACAGGAATTGATGCCGAAGCAGTGAGAAATCCGGCCTCTTTTTGCTCGTGTAACGATTTACCGGAAAATCATCCTCAAGCCGGCAGTGGCAAGTCTGTCGGCATCATAGAGTACTATCATCTCCTGCGCCCTCGAGGTCAGCTGTGAGCCAAATTACCCCATACGGTTCAAGGGTGATCCTCAGCACTCCCTGTCCGGCTTCCACTAAACCATCGCTCAAGAGGTCTTTCCACCTTGCCTCCTCAGAGTCCAAATCCTGCAGAGAAATTGACAGCTTTGATTCTCTTCCCGTCACATTGGTCAGGGTGAGGATTTTCTCATCCTCTTCAGGCGAACGTCTCAGGACCGCAAAGACTTGGGGAGAAAGATGCAGGATTTTCTGTCCTCCCCTTGGGTGGAAAGCCCTGCTCCCGGTTCGTGCAAGGTTAAGCCTGCCGCTGTAAAGGCGAATGAGGGACAGCTTGGAGTCGGGGTCGGTCAGTTCCTCTTCCACCTCTTCGCGCGAAATGAACCCTCGGTTCACGTCCCTTTTCACCCCCGTCTCCTTCACCCTTTCATGGTCATTGGCCGTACCCATGAACCCATGCACGTAGATCCCCGGTACGCCCTGAATGACAAGTGCTATGCTGCGCGTAGCGACGAATCTTTTCACCCTGGTTTCCAGGTCTTCCGGACTGTCGTCCTCGTTGACCGCACTCCACCATGTTGTGTTGATTTCATAGGGTTCTTCAGCCCGGTTTTCGGCCATCTTGTAGGAAATGCAGGCTCCCCTCTCAGTCGCGGTCTTGATGATGAAAGTGACGTCCTCCTTTGAAAGGATCTCCTTTGCTCCCATCAGACCTATGCCGTCATGGGTGTCCAGGATGTTAAGAAATGTGGCTGTGTCCGAAGGCGGTTTGATTTCTTCAGCCCATTTTGAAAGGATGCGGCTGTCTTCCCGATAAAAAGCGTGAAGAACCAGGGCAGGCAGGGCAAAATTGTAAACCATGTGCGCCTCGTCACGCCCGTTGCCGAAATAGGATATGTTCTTTTCGTGCGGCACGTTAGTTTCCGTCACGAGAGCCACCCCTGATCCAACGCTGTCCACAACGTCGCGGAGAAGCTTTACCACTTCATGTGTCTGCGGCAGGTGCACGCTCTCAGTTCCGGGTTCGGCCCATAAGTACGTCACCGCATCCAAACGGAGGATATCCGCCCCGTTTCGTATGTAGAAGAGAAGGCTTTCCGTGACCTGCAAGAGCACCTCCGGATTGCGGAAATTGAAATCGATCTGGTCCTCGGAGAAAGTCGTCCATACCCACTTCGGGCCGTCGATGGTGTCGAATCTCGTCAGAATGTCGGACGTCCTGGGCCGGAATATTTTGCTTCTCTGCTCCGGAGTAAGATCATCAGGGGAATCATAGGCGATGAAAAAGTCCTTGTACCGGGGATTTCCATTAAGGAATTCCCTGAAGAGCACGCTCCTGGAAGAGACATGGTTGAGGACGGCATCAAACATCAAGTCATAGCGGCGTTTCTTCTCTCTTATGTCCGCCCATGTCCCAAGTTTCGGGTCCACCAGCCTGAAATCTACCACTGCAAAGCCGCGATCCGATGAATAGGGAAAAAATGGAAGTAAATGAAGCGTGTTTATTGCTCCCCGGTTGTACGTGTTGACAAAGTCGTGGAGCGTGGATAGAGGCGTCTGTCCGTGACCTTTGACAATGTCGCCATACGCTATCAGAATCATGTCCTTTTCGGAGAAGCGCTCCTTTGGATCATAGGTTTTTTCTTTTTCAATCATCTCGGGAGGCTTGTGGGCATGGTGTACCCTGAGGATCCTCTCCAGTTCGGGCATATACTGCTCGGCAAGCCTTTCCCCGTATAGAAAGCGGAGGCGGCCGGCCATGCGCTCCCGCGTCTCAGGCGGCAAGTCGTAGAGGGTCCTCGTATAATCCGGGTCAGGGTCGTAAAATGTCCGCTTCCGGGGGAACTCACTGTAGCTGTCCAGCTCTTCCAATTTTCTTTTCATAGCCGTCTGAACCGCCTTTCGGTTTTTCTCTTTTGCGTCTCCTTTTTTCCATTCAGCTTACCGGCTGGAACGCCAATGCGTCAAGGAGTGAAACGGAGTATGACTCCCGCGCAAAATCCCCTCCTCCTCAATGGAAATCAAGGCAACTTGCTGCTCTATTGCAACCTCACAGCCTTTGATACAGGAATTCCGCCGATCCGGGACAAATTCCTAAAAAAGTGGACATATTTTGCTGAATGCCGGTAGCAGTCCGGCCGAATGCCCGGCGGATATTGAGCCACGGTGGCTGCGTTCAGGGGGATCTGATATAAGCTCCGGTGGCGAGCCGAAAGAGATGGCCCGCAACTTGCATCAGGAGGGATTCAGCACAAAGACCCACATTATCAGGAGGAAATGACATGAAAGCCAGTGTTGATCAGGACGTCTGTATCGGATCGGGCAATTGCCAAGCCACGTGTCCGTAAGTATTCGAAGTGCGGGACGGCAAATCCCATGTCAAGGTGAAGACCGTCCCTGAAGATCTCGAGGATAAGGTGCGGGAGGCAGTGGACGGCTGTCCGGTCCAGGCAATTTCGGCAAGCTGAATCACAGGCGAAGTGTAAAAGGTCGAAACATTGCGATAAAGATTCCACCACATGCGACTCCGGGTCGTCAAGGAATAAGACGGCCCGCCGTGCATCATTGGCCGTTCTGCCATTGATCCATGATGTCGGTGACCTGGGCGCGCACCTCTTCGCGGGCTTCTCTCCTGTCGACTCCCTGCAGTAGCAGTTCATCGTAGGGTGTTTCCTGGTGACGGATATGGGCGGCGACCGCCAGCCGGACGGTATTTTCGTCCAATTCCCTGGCCGCGGCGCTGCGACCGACGCGACCGCTGTATTTGCGGCAGGCATGTTCGGCAATGAGCCGCTCCCGCACGGCCGGGCAGCCGGGGAATAATTCCCGGATCCGGGCCGCGAAACGGGATATGTATTCCTGGTCCAGTTCAGCCCTCCGTTCCGCGGCCTGCGCCCGGCGCAAGGCCCGCTGTCCTTCGTCGGCCCTGCATTCTTTTTCCGCCCGTTCAATGGCTTCGTTTTCAACCAGCAGTCCCTGCCGCTCGTAGCGTTTCCGGGCTCTGCTCCATTTCAGGACAACCGCGGCGAGCCTTGAATACTTCCGGGAACGACGGGTCAGCGCCATGTCCCCGGAGGGCAGAAAGACCAGATGGTCGAGGTCGGCGCAGCTCAGGCACACCGCCTTGCGGTTTCCACCCTGCCTCTGCAGGGTAATCCAGGCCCTGCTGCCCAGGTTTTCCCCGCACTCGTCACACCGCGACTCCCGCGAGGAGATAAAGACGGTGAGCTCTTCAGGTTTGTTTTTGGTATTCCGGTTCATCGCTTTTTTCAACTTGTTTGCATTGGTGCTGAATGTTTTCTCCCAGATTGGTTCGAAAATTCCTGCAGTCTCGATCATGGACCAAAAAATGCCTTTATGGGTTCAAAATACACAATAATTGTGTGATATATCCAATATTTCAGGAGATTTGCCTGGCCCGGCCACGACCTGGGCATCTCATGGACTCTTCTCCATATCTTCGCCGACTCCGAGATCGGCCGCAATTTCCCGGAACTGTTCCAGGGCGGCCTCCAGGTCCTCGACGATTTCGGCGGCAATGATGTGCGGTTCGGGGAGGTTGTCGGAATCCTCCAGGGATTCGTCCTTGAGCCAGAAGATGTCGAGGCTGGCCTTGTCGCGGTTGACCAGCTCCTCATAGTCGTAGGAGCGCCAGCGGCCGGCCGGGTTTTCTTCCGACCAGGTTGGCTGGCGTTCATGGCGATTGCCGGGATTGCAGCACTCAACAAACTCATCCAGGTCTTCGCGCTTGAGCGGGTTGGTCTTGAGGGTGAAGTGCATGTTGGTCCGGAGATCATAGATCCAGAGTTTCCTGGTCCAGGGCGTTTCACTGGCCGGCTTGCGGTCGAAAAAAAGGACGTTGGCCTTGACCCCCTGGGCGTAGAAGAGGCCGGTGGGCAGGCGGAGCAGGGTATGGACATCGCATTCATGCAGGAGCTTGCGGCGGATCGTCTCGCCGGCGCCGCCTTCGAACAGGACATTGTCCGGCACCACTATGGCGCAGCGGCCATGCAACCTGAGCAGGGTCTTGACGTGCTGGAGGAAGTTGAGCTGCTTGTTGGAGGTGGTGGCCCAGAAATCGTCCCGCTCATAGGTATCCTTTTCCTTCACCACCTTGCCGTCCGCCCCCATGACGGTGGTGGAGCTTTTCTTGCCAAAGGGCGGATTGGTCAGGACAACGTCGAAGCGTTCACCGGGATCGGCAGCCAGGGAGTCGGAGACATTGAGCGGCAGCTTGCCGCCGTTGGCGCCGATGCCATGCAGCATCAGGTTCATGGCGCAGAGGCGGGCCGTGCTCTGTACCAGTTCCCAGCCGGAAAAGGTGGCATCCTTGAGCGCCCGCTTTTCCCCCCTGGTCATGGTGGGGAAATGTTTGACGATAAAGTCATGGGAGGCCAGGAGAAAGCCGCCGGTGCCGCAGGCAGGATCGCATATCTTCTCGCCCGGCCTGGGCCGGATCACATCCACCATGGCCCGGATCAGAGGCCGGGGCGTGAAATACTGGCCGGCCCCGGACTTGGTGTCCTGGGCATTCTTTTCCAGGAGCCCTTCATAGGCATCCCCCTTGACGTCCGCGCTCATGATGGACCAGTCTTCCCGGTCGATCAGGTCAACCAGCAGGCGGCGCAGCTTGGCCGGGTCCTGGAACTTGTTCTGGGATTTGTTGAAGATCAGGCCGAGCAGGCCTTTTTCCTTGCCCAAATGGTCAAGAAGATGCCGGTAATGGTCGAACAGTTCGTCCCCGTCCTTCCTGATCAGGCTCGGCCAGTCATAGCCGGCCGGAACCGGGCTTTGCTGGCTGTAGGGCGGCTTGCTCCGCTCATCCGCCATCTTGAGAAACAGCAGATACGTCAACTGCTCGACGTAGTCGCCGTAGCTCATGCCGTCGTCCCGCAGGACGTTGCAGTAGTTCCAGAGTTTTTGAACGATATTGGCAGGGGTCATAAATTTGGTCTATTCCAGAAATGAATTTAGAGTTACAAAAACCTTCTCGGCATTATCAAGAGTCAGCATGACCACATCATTATTACAGCCATTCCCGTTATGAGCACAGGTGCCCTATTGCAGAGTAATATTTCGCCACGTTTTGCGTAATGGGAGCCCTGACGAGCTCCAGGTTGAGATGATCGGGCTGGTTCCAGCTTTTTTGCC
>DSAE01000249.1 GCA_011372855.1 Desulfobacteraceae bacterium | reverse complement strand
CAAGGACAGGCTCCTGCGCCCCGCCAAGGTGGTCGTATCCAGCGGCTGCTGAGAATGGGCCATTCTGTTGCGCGGCAACCCGGGACCGGACTTGACAACCGGGGTTTTATGCACATTATACAATGAACGGCAGCCGCATCTGCCGTCATTGAGAGACAATATCAATTGAAATAATCAAGGAGCAGAAGATCATGAGTAAAATCATTGGAATAGACCTTGGCACGACCAACTCATGCGTCGCCATCATGGAAGGCGGGGATCCCAAGGTCATTGCGAATGTCGAGGGGAACAGAACGACGCCCTCCATCGTGGCGTTCACGGACAGCGGCGAACGGCTGGTGGGGCAGGTGGCAAAGCGGCAGTCGGTGACCAATCCCACCAGGACGCTGTTTGCCATTAAACGTCTGATAGGCAGAAAGTTCACCGACGCGGAAGTCAAAAAGTCCATTGAGGTCAGTCCCTTCAAGATTGTCGAAGGCACGGGCGGGGACGCCTTTGTGGAGGTTGACGGCAAGAAGTACAGCCCGGCGGAGATCTCCGCCATGATCCTTGGCAAGATGAAGCAGACCGCCGAGGAATACCTGGGCGAAAAAATCACCGATGCGGTGGTCACCGTGCCCGCCTATTTCAACGACGCCCAGCGGCAGGCGACCAAGGACGCGGGCAAGATCGCCGGCCTGAATGTCCAGCGGATCATCAACGAGCCGACCGCAGCGTCCCTGGCCTACGGCCTGGACAAGAAGGGCGAGGAAAAGATCGCCGTGTTCGACCTGGGCGGCGGCACCTTCGATATTTCGATCCTGGAGATCGGCGACGGCGTCTTCGAGGTGAAGTCCACCAACGGCGACACCTTCCTCGGCGGCGAGGATTTCGACATGCGCATCGTCAACTGGCTGGCCGATGAATTCAAGCGCGACCAGGGCATCGATCTGCGCAATGACAAGATGGCCCTGCAGCGGTTGAAGGAGGAGGCGGAAAAGGCCAAGATGGAGCTGTCGACCGCCAAGGAGACGGACATCAACCTGCCGTTCATCACCGCCGACGCCTCCGGTCCCAAGCACCTGAACATGAAGCTGACCCGCGCCAAGCTGGAGAGCCTGGTTGAAGATCTTATTGACAGGACCGAGGGGCCCTGCCGGACTGCCTTGCAGGACGCCGGTCTCAGCCCTTCCGACATCGACGAGGTCATTCTGGTCGGCGGCATGACCAGGATGCCCAAGGTACAGGATAAGGTCAGGAAGATCTTTGGCAAGGAACCGCACAAAGGGGTCAACCCCGACGAGGTGGTCGCCATCGGCGCCGCCATCCAGGGCGGCGTCCTCAGGGGCGACGTCAAGGATGTCCTGCTGCTTGACGTTACTCCTCTGTCGCTGGGAATCGAGACCCTGGGCGGCGTCTTTACCAAGCTCATCGAAAAGAACACCACCGTACCCACCAAGAAGAGCCAGATTTTCTCGACGGCGGCGGACAATCAGCCGGCTGTTTCCATCCACGTTCTGCAGGGTGAACGGGAAATGGTGCAGTACAACAAAACCATCGGCCGGTTTGAACTGGCCGACATTCCGCCGGCGCCCCGCGGCGTGCCCCAGATCGAGGTGACCTTTGACCTGGATGCCAACGGCATCCTGCATGTCTCCGCCAAGGACCTGGGAACCGGCAAGGAGCAGTCCATCCGGATCACCGCCTCCAGCGGCCTGTCCGAGCAGGAAATCGAGCGGATGAAAAAGGACGCCGAGCTGCACGCTGAAGAGGATCACAAGCGCAAGCAGCTGGTCGAGGCAAAGAACAACGGCGATTCCATGATCCATATGGTCGAGAAGAGCCTGAAGGAACTGGGCGACAAGGTGGACGGCGAAACCAGGGCCAGCGTGGAAAACGAGATCGCCAACCTGAAAAAGACCATGGAAGGGGATGACACCGAGGCGATCAAGAAGGCCACCGAATCCCTGACCCAGGCATCCCATAAACTTGCCGAACTGATGTACGCCAAGGCAAACAAGGGAGAGCAGGGCGGCGGCCCCGAGACCGGAGGCGGTGCAGCCGGCGGCGGCACGGCCGGCGGCGGAAAGACCTCCGGCAAGGACGACGATGATGTGGTCGATGCCGACTTTGAGGAAGTAAAATAATTTCCCCCTTCTCGTCCCCGGGGAGAGCGGATTCATTCTGCTCTCCCCTTTTTTTTTATTTTCGGCTATAGATATCAACTCGGGTCGACGGGCCGGAGGGGGATGTGCGGCGGCGGCGCCGATTATTTCCGCAGCGCCGCGCTTTTCGTCAGGTGATAGGGGAAGAATTACACCTCCTTTCCGAACCCCAATGAACATACCCATCAGAGGCCGACGGCTTCAACGATCCGAACCGCCTCGGCACCAGCAGCTATGAACAGGACGGAGCAATGAAAAGAGTCTTATCGGGCATACAACCTTCGGGCAAACTCCATATAGGCAATTACTTCGGCATGATGAAGACCATGATCGAATACATGGAGCAGTCGGACCTCTATGTGTTCATCGTCGATCTGCATGCCCTGACATCGGTGCATGACCGCAATCGGCTGCGGACCGGCACCCTGGAGGCAGCCTCCGATTTCCTCGCCCTCGGCCTCGATCCGGACCGCTGCACCTTCTGGGTCCAGTCGGATCTGCCCGAGGTCTGCGAACTGACATGGATTCTGTCCACCGTCACCCCCATGGGGCTCCTCGAACGCTGCCATTCCTACAAGGACAAGACCGCCAAGGGCATCGCTCCCTCGCACGGCCTGTTTGCCTATCCGGTGCTGATGGCGGCCGATATCCTGCTCTTTCAGGCCGACCTGGTCCCGGTGGGCAAGGACCAGAAGCAGCACCTGGAGGTGGCCCGGGACATCGCCATCAAGTTCAACAACACCTTCGGGGAAACGTTTGTCGTGCCGGAACCGGCCATTGATGAAAACACCGCCATCATACCCGGCATCGACGGCCAGAAGATGTCCAAGTCCTACGGCAATACCATCCCGATCTTCCTCGATGACAAATCCCTGCGCAAGGTCGTGATGTCCATCAAGACCGACTCGACGCCGGTGGAAGAGCCGAAGAATCCGGACACCTGCAACCTGTACGCCCTGCTCAAGCTGTTCATGGAGCCGCACCGCCTGGCCGAGGTTCGCAATCTGTACATCAACGGCGGAGCGGCCTACGGCCACCTCAAGCAGGAGCTGTTTGAACTGATTCGTGATTATTTCGCCCCTGCCCGGGACAGGAAGAAGGAACTGCTGGCCAATCCCGACTATCTGCGGGATATCCTGGCCGGGGGCGCGGAGAAGGCCAGGGGCAAGGCGATCGTCACCCTTGACCAGGTGCGGGACCGGGTGGGGCTGAAATACTGAAGTTCCGGTTCGGTTTTCAGCCGATAACGCCGCTTTCGCTGATGCCGTCGAAAATGAACTGGACGGCCAGGGCGGACAGCAGCACGCCGAATACCCGGTTGACGACATGGGTCCCGATGCGGCCCAACAGCTTCTGCAACTGGCTGGCAGTGACCAGGCAGGCCAGGGTAAAGAGGAGAACGGCCAGCATAGAGGCAAGGACCGTCAACTGGCGGTTGATGTCCCCCTCGGCATTGGCCATCAGCAGGATGGCGGCCCCCATGGTGCCGGGACCGGCGATCAGGGGAGTGGCGAGCGGGAAGATGGAGATGTCGGCCCGTCCCTCCGCTTCCCGGGTTTCATCCTCGGTCGTTGATGTCGCCCCGGAAGTCCTGGCAAACACCAGTTCGATGCCGATGAGCAGCAGCAGGATGCCGCCGGCGGTCCGGAGAGCGGCCAGCGAGATGCCCAGCAGGGACAGCAGGGTTTCCCCGAACAGGGCAAAGACCAACAGAATGGCGGCGGCGGTCAGTGTGCCGCGAAGGGCCATCCTGAGCCGGGCGGCCGGATTCTGACGGGCCGTCAGGGCTGCAAAGATCATGGCCACATCCAGCGGGCCGACGGTCGCAAAAAAAGTGGCAAGGGCCACGCTTGCCGTTTCAATCATTTTTCCTTTTCACCATATTGCGTTGAAAAAGGGTCTGATGGATGGGGTCCTGTCCTTCTTCCGGACGCATCCCCGCAGGCCCGGCTGGGCGACAGAATGATTATATACTGCGGCTTACAGAGAATTCGGACGAATCCGAAGGTCAGCAGGTCAGGTGAAAGCAGCCGCCGACCTTTTCCATTGCAGCCCGGTTGTTGAACTCCCTGACGGCCTCGGCGGTCGGGAGAGCGATGAAGGCTATATTCCGTTCAGCCAGCAGCCGCTCCAGTTCCGCCTCAGGCCGCATGAGCCCGCTGGCTCCGGTACCGGCAACGATGCAATCGGGCCGGGCGGCGATCAGATCGGTGAGGTCGGCGACAGCAAGGCTGTGACCCTGGGCGCGCCACCAGGGACTGCGTATCCGGTTGTCGGGGAAAATGATGATATCCTTGGTATAGGCCGATCCATCGATTACCATCCGCCCGAAACTGTATGCTTCAATGAACGGCATGCTTTTCCTCCGGTCACGCTCCCCGCGCCTCAGGCGAAGGAAGCCGATTCGCGGGTTGCAATTGCCACTGTCGATATTATACGATATTGCAGGGCAATATTCATCCGCTTTTTCAGTCGGCAGCGCTCCACCCCGCCGGTGGCGGGGACGAATGAGGAGAAGAACATGTTTGCGCGGCCGGCTGTGCAGGGAAATATTCGTAGGTCGGGGTGAGATTGCGAACCCCGACACAAAGCCGTGGGAATTGTTGGAGTTCGCGAGCTCACTCCAACCTACGAAACTACGACCTATCTGCTTGATCTACCGTTATGTTATTCATGAGTCGGCAGTTTGCAGTCTGGGGTTTGAATCCTGACGGCTTGGCGGTTTACAGTCCCCCTCAACCGCCCCTCCGGGGCACCTTCTCCCCCAGGAGAAGGATGGTGTGAGTCACGTAGGTTGGTGGTGAGCATTGCGAACCCCAACAATTGCAATCGGTTACGTTGGGCTTCGCCAGCTCAGCCCAACCGACTGCCGACTTCCCCGGCGCAGCCGGGGTTTTCCGGCGCCAGCCGGGCCGGGAAGGCTAAATGCCGATGGCAAACATCGCGTCCAGATCGTGCCGGGAGTACGCCTTGAAGGCCAGCATAGTCTCCGTCCTGGTGATGGCATCTATTTTCAGCAAATGGTTGGTGACCAGGTCGGAAAGTTCCTCATTGGCCTGGACGCGGGCGATCGCAACCAGATCATACCTGCCGCTGACCGAGTACACTTCCGAAATGCCTTTCATATCGGCAATCTGCTGGGCGGTTTCGTTGATTGCCGAACGCTCGACGTTGATGAGAATGATTGAGGTAACCATGGCGATCTCCGTTGTCTGATTTTACCTTGAACCCGGTCGGTCCGAACCTGGAGACGGAGTCTGCGCTCAGGAAGAACATGTAATGAAAGCCGGATGCATCATTCCTTCTTCCGTCGGCAGAATTTCCCTCCGCCTGATCTACTCCGCGTCGCACACGTGGTGGCGGGCAATATCCTCTTCCAGTTCCAGGAACGGAAGGTCCGGTATCTGTTCCTTCATTATTTCGCCGCACCGCTTCATTTCCTGAACGGCCGGTTCGGCGGCTGCTTCCCTGGCCCAGGAAAGTGCCTTTTCCTGCGCTTCATCCCTTTTTCCCCGCGCACAGAGCGATTGAATCAGGGCCTCGACCTTGATCGACCGCCGGTCGATCTCTTTCATCGCCTCCTGATCAATTTGCTCAATGCACGTCTGGAACCGCTCCATCTGCTGCGTCATGTCCCGCAAATCGCTTTCGCTCATGGAGGAAAAGTGCTGGCCGGACGCCGCAACCGGCAGCAGGAGGATTATGAGGGCCAGATATCTGTTCATGCGGTTTTTTTGTCGGCGACAACGTTTTTTTCATAGCACTGCCCGGTGAAAAAAAGCGAAGGGTACAGGGCGGATGCATCAGCGATCAGTGATCATTGCCTTCCGCCGGAATACGCTTTTTCCCCTTTCCCGTCAAATGAAAAATCAGTACCAAGTCTCCGCCGCCGATTCCGGCATCGGCGGACGGAAGCGGCCGGCAAATACCAAATACCGTTTCCTCAGTCCTTGGTGGAGTGGCAGACGAAGCAGCCGGTGTCTGCATAGGCGCCGCCGTTGCCGGCGATCATCGTCGAGTAGGACCACCGCAGCATGTCGTCATATTCACTGCCGTGGGAATAGTGACAGGAAAGACACATGACGATGTCTCTCCCGGGAGTGACCGTTGAACTGGGCTCGGCATAGACTTCGGGCCGGGCCACGGGCGCTTCCAGGCTATACGTCGTATAGCTTGCGTATTCCCCCGTTGCCGGCAGGGCCAGATCGGTGGGATGTCTGATGAACGGGGCGATGGCGTCCTCCCCTATTCCGGAGGAGTTGCCGGTTGTGTCATTACCCGAGCCAACCCGCAGGGTATGAAAGTTGCCGTGACAGGTGGCGCAGAATTGGCTGATGGTGCCGTCCGGGGACCGGACGCCGCCGGCACCGTGGCAGCCGTTGTCTGCGTTGGCGCAACCCGACAGGACGATGGGCTCGGCAAGGCCGAAGTACTCGTTATGGCTGGTGATGGTTTTATCATACTCCCAGTCGGCGGCTTCATATCCCCTGACGCCGAGCAGGAAGCGGTAGCTGTGTCCCGGCTCCATGTCATCACCAGCGGGATCAACCGGGCCGCCGCCGCCCCGGTTGTCGTGGTGGGCGCCGGAGATGCCTGCATAGGCTGGCAGACCGCTGCTCCGGTTGCCGTGACAACCGCCCCGGTCATCCTCCGCCATGGAGGCACAGGTAAGGTTTTCGGTGGTCACCAGGTCGCCGGGGCCGAAATGAAATGTCTGCCTGATGCCGCCGGGCGGGTAGAGGAGGACATCGTCCGTTCCGGTCAGGGCACCGATATTGTGTCCCTTGGCTGGGGATTCGTTGCGGACGTAATAAAAATTCCCCCCGGCGAGGTTCTTGGTCAGTTCGGTGTGGTAGACCTGGGGCACGAGGGTAGAGCCGACGATTTCCAGGGCATTGCCGCCCTGGGCATGACAGCCGAGACAGGAGGCCCGGAGCAGATAGTCGTTGGGCCGGCCCGGCTGGTCAAACTCGTTCGAATAGTTCATTGGCAGGTTGTTCTGGCTGTTGTGCATTGTATGGCAGCCGTCGCAGGGCCCCTGAATCGCACCCAGTGCCGGATCCATCAACAGCAAAAAGACGCCCACAAGTGATGCCGGGAAAAAATAACAGGATGTGGAAAAGTGGTGTCGAGTATCAGTGACCATGCAGTCCCCCTTCAGTCTGGTTTTGATACGAATACCAAATTGTATAGCAAAGCCCGGGAGAAGAGTCAATGGATTAGCCGGCTGACGCCGGGAAAGTTGGCAGTCGGCGGTCGGCAGCCGGTTGGGCTGAGCTGGCGAAGCCCAACGTAACCGATGGGATTTGTTGGGGTTCGCGAGGCTCACCACCAACCTACTTGCTTGTCTGATAGAGGCTGCCCTCACCCGGCCACCCTCCCGGAGTTACATTGTGTGAGGGGGCGTTAAACTCACAGCGGAAGCTGCAAACTTCTTCTGGCTTCTGTCCTTCCATGAGAAGGCTTGTCAAGCAGTGTCCGACGTGGCGGACCACTTTTCCCCGCAAAACCCGTTCACGTCACGCTTCCATCCGCACTCGTCTGTAGGCCTTGCCGT
>DSAE01000108.1 GCA_011372855.1 Desulfobacteraceae bacterium | reverse complement strand
GCCAAGGTGATTACGAAACGAGCCTACGGTTTCAGAACGTATGATATGCTTAAAATCGCCTTGTATCATTCGCTTGGAGATCTACCCATGCCTAAGTTCACCCACAGATTTTGCTGAGGAGCCGCTACTTTTTATCACATGTCATGCTTTCGCATCGACGAGGTTTTGAAACGGTTTTTAAAGAGCTGATCTTGTGTGTTTTTTTAAATTCGACCCGCGACTCTTTCTTGTCGACCCGCCTTCTGTCATTTCGTCCGTTCCGTCGAAATGACGGCATTGTCCTTGACACAGGAAATAATTGCTGAGGATTGGTTGGTCATCATTTTTTCTTCATTAAAGTGTTGACGGTTGCCTGCCTCAGTGCTATTGATAATACAAATTGGAAGTTCGTAACATTTTATTCCACTTTATTGATTTTACAAAAAAATTCAAAGGGGGGATTCATGCTGCCAAAGCATATTCTGTTTCAGACCGTTGGCCTGGCTTCTCTTTTCGGACTGTCTGCAACCGGGCACGCCCATTTCGGGGCAATCATTCCCTCGGATGACATCATCAGTCAGGAAGACGGCAGAAAGATCGAAATCGCCGTGAAATTCATTCATCCAATGGAGCGCCATTATATGAATATGGCAAAGCCGAAACAGTTCGGTGTTTTTCATGCAGGCCAAAAAACCGACCTGCTCCCCGCCCTGACAGAGACAACAGGGAAAGCGTCGGATCAGAATGAGGATTTTACCGCCTGGAAAACGGAATTCGAGATAAAACGGCCCGGCGACCATACCTTCTACGTGGAGCCGGCTCCGTACTGGGAGCCGGCCGAGGATGCGTTCATCGTTCATTACACCAAGGTCTGTGTCAACGCCTTCGGACTTGAAGAAGGATGGGACGAACCCGTCGGCCTGGAAACAGAGATCATTCCCCTGACCAGGCCATACGGCCTGTGGACCGGCAATCTTTTCACCGGGCAGGTCCTGGTCAATGGCCAACCGGCGGCAGGAGCCGAAGTTGAGGTGGAATATCTGAACGAATCGCCGGGCAACCCTTCCATCGTCGTACCGCCCGATGACCCCTTCGTCACCCAGGTGGTCAAGGCGGATGCCAACGGAATTTTTTCCTATGCCATGCCCCGGGCCGGCTGGTGGGGATTTGCCGCTCTCAGCGAAGCGGAGTGGAAACTGGAACGGGACGGGGTTGAAAAAGGGGTTGAGATCGGGGCGGTCTACTGGGTACATACAACCGATATGAAATAGCTCGAACATGAATTTTGATGGCAGAGTCATCCTCCTTTGCCGTCACTCACCAAGGAATTCTTATGCGCAATCACTTTTCCATATTCCTGTTGGCATTCGTATTTTTTATGAGCACATTACAAGTCGCCCTTGCCCACAAAGTCAACATTTTTGCCTACGTTGAAGGGAATACGGTATTTACTGAAAGCTATTTCCCCGACGGAAAGCCGGTTGAAGGGGGGGTGGTCGAAGTTCAGGATCAAAAGGGCGTGACGCTTCTGGAGGGAAAAACCGATGAAAAAGGCTTGTTTCATTTTTCCCTGCCGAAAAAAGAAGATCTGACCATCATTTTAAACGCCACTATGGGCCACAGAAACACCTTTCTCCTGAAAGGATCGGAGATGTAACAGCCTTATGCAGAAGAACTTCCGGGCACTGGTCCCCTGTTTTCTCTTTTTTCTCCTCCTGAGTTTCCTTTTTCATACACCGATGCCTTTGGCAGGGGCGGATGAAGGAACACCCGGAGCAGAGCATGATGCGATTGAGGCAAGCTCCGGGGACCTGGGAACCTGCCGTGAAATCATGGCCCGGTTGAAGGAACAGGAAGCCAGACTCACCCTGGAGCTGAGGACAATCAAAAGGGAAATCGCCGCCCTCAACCAGGCCGTCGAAAAACCGGGGGTAAGGGATGCCGTAGCCGGGATCGGCTATATTGTCGGTCTATTCGGGATAGCGGCCTTCATGGCCTCCCGCGGAAAAAAACGTTATCCCGAAAAATAAGACATGCATATATCCGACGGAGTACTTCCCACCACCATTTCCATGGCCGCTTATGCCGCAACGGCGCTCGGGGCAGGTCTGAGCTTGAAAAAGATCAGACAGGAGGATCTGCCGAAAATTGCCGTTGTCACCTCTTCTTTTTTTGTGGCCTCCCTCATCCACCTGCCACTGGGACCAACCAGCGTCCATTTGCTGATGCCCGGCATCGTCGGCGCGCTCCTCGGTTCCGCCGCATTTCTGAGCATAACCGTGGGACTATTTCTGCAAAGCATCCTTTTCCAATTCGGCGGCCTCACCGCCCTGGGAGCCAATGCCATCATGATGGGCCTGCCGGCCTTGTTCTGTGGTTTATTTTTTCAGGCGATCCGCGGCAAAACTCTTCTGCGCAATACCCTTGCCGGCGCCCTGGCAGGGGGCCTGGGCATTCTGCTGGCAGCCTCTATCCTCGCCGCCTTTCTCTATACCAGCGGCGAAGATTTTATCGGGGTGGCCAAGCTTGCCCTGGCCGCCCATATCCCTGTGATAATCATTGAAGCGGCTGTTTCCGCCTTCACGGTCTCTTTTATTTTCCGGGTCAAGCCTGAACTGCTTCACTCCGTTCTGCGGTAGCCTGCACTTGGAGCATCCATCCGATCCATGCCATGACTGAAGCCCTGCCCGAATCCGCGGTCTCCATCCAACTTTCCGTTCCGGCATCAATTCTGCCGGCATCCCTGGTGGTTCTGTCGCTGGCGTTCCTGTTCGCCTTGCTCTTGCGGAAAAAGAAGCAATCCCGAAAGAAAGGCCAATCGGACTGGTCTATCCCCCACCTCGACAGGCATGCCGATCTCGATTCTTTCTTTCATAACTGGAATCCGGCGGTGAAAGTCGCCTCGCTTTTCCTGTACTGTTTCCTGGTTGTCTCCCTCAAGACCCTTGTCTGCAGCGCCGCCGCCCTCATGATCTCAATCCTCGCCGTATATTTCAGCAAACTTCCATGGCGGCGCAGCCTGCAGCGTCTTGCCGCAATGTCCGGCTTTTTGATCATGTTTCTCCTGGTGCTCCCTTTTACCAGCAAGGAACAACCAGGCGAAATTCTCCTCATATTCCCTCTGTTCCCCGGTTTTCCCTTTCACCTGAACGGGTTCCTCCTCGCCCTGACCATTGTCGTCAAGGCCTGCGCCATAGCCCTGCTGATGGAGCCGATGCTCGGAACCTCCACTTTTTCCGCCACCCTGCAGGGCTTTTCCCGCATCGGGATTCCTTCCCCCATCATCCAGATGATCCTGCTCAGCCATCGCTACCTCTTCGTCTTTCAGCAAGAGCTCGTGCGGATGCTGCGCAGCATGCGGGTCCGCGGTTTTACCGCCAGGACGGACATTCTGACCATGAAAACCATGGGCAATTTCTTCGGCATGCTGTTCATCAATTCTTATGATCGCACCCAGAAAGTCTACGAGGCTATGCTCTGCCGCGGATATCGGGGGGATTTTCCAACCTTTCACACCCAGGAGGTCAACGGAAAGGATTTGGCGAAAGGAGGGATGTGGATTATGATCGGTTTCATTCTTCTCCTCACTGAGCTGATGCCCTCCCTGCCTTCACCGTGAGTGCTCCAGCGATACAATCATCCTTTCGGCCTGAACACCTTATGCATCTTGCCGACAACGGTCATCACGGATACGGCCCTGCCGCAGGCGAACTGCTCTTTCACGTGGAAGGCCTGTCTTTTGACTATCCGGACGGAAATAAGGCTCTTGCAGACATAACGTTTTCCATCTGCAAGGGGGATCGCATTGCCCTGGTCGGCAAAAACGGCTCAGGAAAATCGACACTGGCCAAACTTCTCGGCGGCCTGCTCCCGCCGCGGAAAGGCTCGATCCGTTCCCGGGGGGAGGAAATCGGTCCGTCATCCCGGGCAGTCCCGCGGCGGGAAACAGGCATCCTCTTTCAAGACCCTGAAAACCATCTCTTTTGCAACACCGTCTTTGAAAATGTGGCATTTGGTCCGATGAATCGGGGGTGTTCGCGCGATGAAGTGGATGAACTGGTCCGGGGATGCCTCGAAACCGTCGGCCTGGCCCAGCTGATGTATAAACCCGCCCATCTTCTCAGTTACGGGCAGAAAAAAAGGGCCGCACTCGCCTCCATTCTGGCCATGAAGCCCGAAGTCCTGATCCTTGACGAGCCGACCGCCAACCTTGATCCCAGGCAGGAAAGGATTCTGCAGGAACTGCTGGCCGGATTTCCCGGCACCCTCATCATCATCGACCACGATCTGCTCTTTCTGTACGATATCTGCGACCGGGCCATTGTCCTTGCGGACGGCAGGGTCCATCATGATTTCAGCATCAGGGAGCTGGTGTCCAGCCAGGATTCCCTGAAGGAACACGGACTCGATTTCACCTTCCGTTTTGCCTGCTGCGGGGGAAGGCATGAAACCACCAGCATAGTACCGCACCACCATCATCATCTCTCCCATGATCACGGCAATAATGGTGTGCATGTCCCGGCCGTCGCCCGGGAGCCGATTCTTGAACTGCAGCATTTCAATTACCACTACTCCGACGGGACCGAGGGAGTCAGCGATATCAACCTGGCCGTTTATCCGGGAGAGACCCTGGCCATCGTCGGTGAAAACGGCGCCGGCAAATCAACTTTAGCCAAATGCCTTCTCGGCCTCAACCAGGGGGAAGGGTATTTCTACTACAAGGGGGAGAAGATCGATCCCCGCCGACGGCAAGTCCTCTGGCGGCAGGTCGGCATGGTCTTCCAGAACACCGCCGATCAGTTGTTCTGCCCATCCTGCCGGGAAGAAGTGGCCTTCGGTCCGCGGCAGATGAAACTCCCGTCATCCGAGATCGAGAAAAGGATTGAAGAAGCCCTGCACAGAGTTCAACTCGGAGGCTATGACCACCGCATCCCTCTCAATATGAGCGGGGGCGAGCGAAAAAGGCTGGCAATTGCGGCAGCGCTGAGCATGCACCCCGAGGTCCTGCTCCTTGATGAGCCCACGGCCAGCCTGGACCCGGAAAGTCAGGAGCTTCTTCTGGAAATTCTCAAAAAACTGGAGATGACCAAAATCATAATTACCCATGACATGTTTTTTATCAGGGACCTGAGCAACCGAACCATTGTCATGCACCAGGGCAGGGTCCTCCGCGACTATTCCACCCCTGATTTTTTCGCCGACAGACACGTCCAGGCTGTCAACGGTCTGGATTATACCTACAAGAGTGATTGTCTGGAAAAAATAATGGATCTTCAGCGTAATCATCTTCACCCTGGTGGCTGAATTATTCCACCATGGTTTGGAGCACCGCGATTCATTTCGTGTTATGCGGTACATGCAGGTGCCGAAGGTCGGCAGGACTGCCGTCTGGAGTTACGGCAAGGTTTTTGGAATCACAACCTCTGCCGGCCGGTATGGACTTTTTTATACCGCCCGATGCCTGTCCGGGGGTTATTCCCCGTCACCCAGAAGCAGCAGGAGCACACCGGGCAGGAGGGGGCCGGACGGAACGGGCGCAGGTTGTTCCTCGTCGAATTTGTGGGAGGCAAAGAACCTTCTCAAATCTTCAAACATCGCGGGAGTTATGGTGTGCGCCACGTCAGGGTAAATGACAAACTGAGTGTTGCAGTTCACTGAACGGAAGATTGCCTCTGCATGGGGCCAGCGTTCAAAGATATAAGGGATGCCGTCGCCGAATAATTTGTCGATGATCTCCCGGTCAACATCATCAAAACCGTCCGAAAAATCGACGGCATCATTCTCGTCCTTGTCGCCGACGTAGATATACTGCGGAACACTCCGCAAGGCCGTCAGGTTCAAAGGCTGGCCGACCAGGGAATTGAGATCGGCAATGCCGACAGGATAATTGAGCGTTTCCCCTTTCCACGTGCTGACCGGCACTGTGGGCCACCCGCCGGACGAGCCGCTGGCGGCGGCTTTGACAATTTCCGGATGGAGCAGGGTGAAACGATTGGCAAAGGAACCCGAGGCCGAATAGCCGTTGATGAAGATTTTCCGATCCACCACCTTGCCCATTGCCCTGAGCCGCTCCTGGGCATCCCTGATCATGGCCACAAGCTGCAGGTCGATTCTCTCGAGCCCGGCAACCGTAGTTGTGAGACTGTCGCGATCAAGGGCATGGGTGTAAATCCTCCAGAGCGGAGGATCGACGGATGAGCCGAGAGGGCGCGGGAAGGTGGGCACCAGGAGCGGAACGTCCAGGTCAACGGCAAAGCTGGACCGCCATTTCACCAGGTCAAGCGCCGCCTGGTCGTGGACATTCTGGTCATCGCTGACCGTGCCCGTATTGTTTGTTTCGACCAGCAGTACTGCCCTGGAACCCAGGGAACGGGGGATGCTCAGGTAGTATGGCCAGTGAAAGCCCTTGGCCGGGTTTTCCGGGATCTTGAGCAACCGGTAATTCGCCGCGGTGGTAAAGGAGAAGGGGTATTCTTCCAGCAGGGTCCCGGAAAGGTCCTGGAAGCTTTGCATCCCCTCCCTGTTCAGAATGAAAGAATAAGTCATGCCCGCCTGCAAGGGCGTGGACAGGTCTTTTCTGCGGAGGATGCAGGTTTTCCGGTCCGCGGACCAGGAAACGGTATAGGCCGGAAAGTTGGAGGTTATGCTGTAGTAGACCACGTTCATTTGTTTGTTGAACACAATGGACACGGATTCAAGATCGAGGCGCACATCCGTGGCGCCGTCGGCGGGAGTGGTCGAGAGAACAAGCGGCGGATCCGCTTGGGCTCTTGCCGGCTGCGGGAAAAAAGCCGCACCGGGAAAGAAGAAAACCATGCAGCACGGCAGGAACAACAAGAGGTGCAATATATCCGCGCCGGGTTTCAATTTCTTCTTCATCGGCCAGAAAAGCCGTTTGAGTGCCTGTTGCTGCTTGAAGCAGGAAATCTGCTTCAGGCAAGAGGAAACCGACTGCCTGAAATGATATTCTTTACGTGTCGTCATCGTGCGTTGCTCTCTATGGCCGGTAAAAACATGTGCCAGGAAAAGGATCCGGGCAGGACTTCCTCATAGCATCCCATGTTGACGACCGCTGTGTTGTCGTCGTTGCCGTCCTGGATGCGGTTTTGTCCGGCCAAATCCAGTGACGGCAGATAGGGGGCATCGTTGTCTCCTGCGTCAACACACGGCGACCGGGAGGTTAAATAAAACAGCGACTCGTCTGATCGCGAAAAGACGGGATCGGCATGGATGTTGTTTGTGAGCTGCGGCGCAACCGCACCCGCATTCGTGCCGTACGACCCATAATTAGTATGGCTCACAACCAGCGTGCCTGCATTCGGACCGGAACCGGCGATGTTGTTGGCGATATCGCCGGCTCCGTAGGGGGCAGCACAGGTATTGTGATAAATAATATTGTTGTACAGGTGCACGTTGCTGTCGGCCCAGGCATCCTCCTCATCCGTTTCCACCAGTATGCCGCCTCCGGTGCCGTCCGTTGACCCCGGCCGGGCATGGACAATATTTTCCACAATGGAATTGTTGATCACATACGCATCCCCGGCGTACATATCCAGAACAATACCCCCGCCAAGGCCGTAGGCGATATTGTCCGTCCCGGCGCTGTTGTTATGGATCAGGTTGTTGACAATCCAGGTGGTCCCACTCGAAAGAATGACACAGCCGCCGCCCTCGCCCTCGCCATTTTCCTCTTCATCTCCCTGGGCGCTGTTATGGCGGAGAATATTATTGGTCAGACGAATAT
>DSAE01000255.1 GCA_011372855.1 Desulfobacteraceae bacterium | reverse complement strand
GACTTGGTCTGTGAACTGTCTTTCAGTCTTCCGCGCCGACGTCGATGAAGCAGCAGGGGTCGCGGTCCTGCGTCCAGTCAAGCCCGGCGCTGTCGATGACGGCGAGGCAGCCGCCGCAGACGTGCCGGATGCGGCAGCCCCGGCACGAGTCCGGGCCGAGGCGGTAACGGGCTGCTTCCGGGGAGTCGTAGATGTCGGCCAGGCCGCGGTCGTGGATATTGCCGATGAGGGAAGGGAATTTGCGGCAGGCGTGGACCTGGCCGTCCGGCAGCAGGGCGACGAAGTTGAAGGCAGCCCCGCATCCCATTCCGGCGCAGCCGCCGAACAGCTCCTCGTTGCTCCGCGAGCGGATGATATTGATCAGGCTGTCCTTCAGGCCCATGCACGGGTTGCGCGGTTTGGCGTCCAGGTAGGCGTGGAGAAAGGCCTCGTATTCCTCCCGGCCCGGAGTCAGCAGCTGCGCCCCTTCACCGACCATGGACAGGCGGTTGAAGGTGAAAAGGTCGACCTTGTCCCGCAGTTGTTCGGCCAGGGGGAGAACCTGGTCCAGGTTGCCCCGGGTCAGGGTCAGCATGACCATGGAATAGATGTCCGCTGCCCGCAGGTCGTCGAGGAAGCGCAGCACCCGGTCAAAAAAGCCGGCGCCCCGGATATGGTCATTGTGTTCCCGCAAACCCTCCAGGCTGACCTGGAAAAATTCCGGTTTCTGGATGGCGATGATCCGGGAGAGGATTTCCGGGGTGGTCGGGTTGCCGAGGATGGCCGTCATGAAGCCGCGGTCGGCCGCCGCCCGGTAGATTTCGAAAAAGTGCGGATGCAGGAGCGGGTTGCCGCCGGAAAAGGATACCTGGCCGTACACGTGGCGGGCCTGGCAGAAATCGTAGAGCTGGTCCAGGGCCGCCACCGCGTCCTCCAGGGACAGGGGCGACCGGTCGCTGCGGTCGTAGCAGTGTTTGCACCGGAGGTCGCAGGCCTGGGTGATGTGCCACTGGAGGGTGAATACCTGGGCCGACAGGTATTTTTCAGGAATGTCCACCTCCGGCGCGAACAGGGAGGGGTCCCGCCTGATGGCCGAGGGCGGGGCAAGGAGAATGCCCCGCTGCACAGCCGCGGTGACGGCCCGGTCAAGCCTGGCCAGGGTGGTGCTCTCCAGCCTGGCGATTTCCCGCTTGTCCAGGTTTTCCAGTACCAGTTTCAGGGCAAGGAGGTCTTCGGATGCGGCGGAACGGACCTGCAGCCGACGATCGGCAGGGCGCTGCCAAATCAAGATGAAATCTTCTCCCGGTTCCGGGGCGGCCGGCTCCTTCCGTTCAATGATTTTGGGAAGGTTCCGCCATCCGACCCTGAGCAGGGAAAGTGTCGGATTGACGATGATTGCATCACCGGGTTCGGGCAGCTCCTCTCGCAGCCCGGCGCACTGATGCAGGCGCGCTTCAACCGCGGCAAGATCGGCCACGAAGGGCGGCAGGTCGTCTTCCGCCAGCCGGCCGGCGATGAGGTTGGGCAGGGCCTCCTCCGGCACGCTGTCTTCCGCCAGCGTGTGCAGCAGGGCATCCCATGCCTCCGGCCGGATGATTCTTCGGCAGGCGGGAAACAACGGCCCGGATGGAGAGTATTCTGACACCATGTTCATCCTCGCACCTGTATGGAAAGGTTATCAATCCTGGGAAATTGTCAAGTTCCTCAAGTTCGGCCGGTTTGTCAAGGAGGGAATTGGAGCGCCTGCGGGAAATGATGGTTTTCCGTCATCGCGGTGGACAATTGTTCAGCACGGGATATAGTGGGGAACGGGCAAAAACACCGGGGAACAGAAGGACAGGGAGGACAACCATGGAGGCCGGGCCGAAGGCAGCGGGAAAAAGCAGCTTCGATCTCATCGACCTGGACAGGTTTTTTGCCCTGCTTGATTTGGTCCCGGGACAGCGGTTCGTCGATCTGGCCTGCGGGACAGGCCGGTACAGTCTGGAAACGGCAAAAAGGTTAGGGGATTCCGGTCAGGTCCATGCCGTCGATCTGTGGACGCAAGGCATCGCGGCCCTGGACAGGACGATCCGGGAGCAGAGCGTCACCAACATCGCAACCCATGTCGCCGACATCAGCCGTTGCGTCCCTCTGGCCGGCGGCTCTTTTGACGCCTGTCTGCTGGCCGCCGTGCTGCACGACCTGGCCGAGGAGGGGCAGGAGGGCGCCCTCAGGGAAGCGGCGCGACTCCTCAAGCCCCGCGGGATCCTGACGGTGGTTGAATTCAAAAAAACCGCCGACGGACCGGGGCCGCCGGCCGGAATCCGCATTGCCGAACCCGAGCTGGAGCGGAAGGTGACGGGCCGTGGGTTTTCCTTGCGCCGTTGTGAAGACCTGGGACCGTTCATGTATCTCTGTCAGTTCCGCAAAGCCTGACCACAAGCCACAGGCTTCAAACTCCAACCTGCCGACTCATGAATAACATAACGACAAATCAAGCAGATAGTCTGCAGCCCCGTAGGTTGGGGTGAGTTCGCGAACCCCAACAATTCAATTTCTTATCGGTCACGTTGGGCTTCGCTGGCTCAGCCCAATCAAAGAAACTGATCTAATTCGATCCCGATCCCGATGAGTGTACATTTCATCAACCGGTGCAGGAAATATCTCATCGAAATCGAAATCGAAATCGGGATCGGTATCGAAATCGAAAAAACCCTTCACTCTATGCGGGTCGGATGCGCAAACATATTCTTCTCCTCATTCGTCCCCGCAGCTCGGGGTGGGGCGCTCCCAACTGCCACATCTGTCCTTGCTTGAAGCTGAAAAGCCCCATTGCGTATCAGATAATGATTCTTAATTTATAAGGTAAGGGAAAAAGGATTCCTCGTCTGGATGATGCTGTGATTGATGACCTGGTTTCCCTGAAGAAAAACAAAACACAGCATTGATGACAGGAGGTATATTATGGCCAGCAGATATTATTGCTCGAGTGTGGCTGCGGAGCTGGAGATGTGGAGCGAAAGGCTGCACAAGCTGTCCAGCGAGATAGACAGGATCCCGTCTATCAATAAATATAAATTACAACCCCAGATCGACGAGTTGCATATCATCATGACCGAGTTGGATGACAGGCTGTGCGAACTGCTTGAGTCCTGCCCGACCGTCGAGGAAGGGGTTCCGACCATGGAGGAAGAAAGCAGATTCGGCGTGAAGCATTCATTCAGCCGCGAGAGAAATGAAATGTTCGACTATGATTTCGGCGGCTGATGCCGGCGGAGTCTGAATACGAATAATTGCTGACAAACAGTAGCTCGCCGGGGCCTTGGCCCCGGCGTTTTTGTATGTGCGCCCGGCAAGGCGCATTTTTTCCTTCCCGGTGAGTGCGCCGAGGTCCCTGAACCGGCAATACCCGCCTTCAGGTCTGCTCCGCCCCGGACAACTCAGCGTTGCCGCTTGCCGCCTCCCGGTCCCGACCGGCCTCACTCCGGGCCAGCCAATCGTTGACAAAGAGCTCGACCGCGGAGTCGACGGTGCTATTGCTGCGGCCCCTGATTTCTTGCACACGCATTGTCCCGTGCAGGGGACTTTTTCTGATGAGAAACGTCGCCGGGGGTTTGCGCGGCAGTTGAACATGATAGGCGTACAAACCTCCATTTTCTTCGACGATATCATGGGCATAGGTGGCAATGCAGTGGTCCATCTCCACACCTTCGCTCAAGAGCTCCATGCCGTTTTTCAGGGGGAAAACACCGCAGGAGACAGCGGTATCGTTTGCTATTTCCATGCCTGGTAAGGGCGGTTCCGAAAACGTTAACCTGGCGATTTCCTTGTATCTTCTTGCTTCCAGATACTCGTCCACCAGTATGTCGTGGACAGGTTCCAGGGATTCCAGCCCCCGCAGGGGGGGTACGAACAGCTCACAGCCGGCCGTCTCGATGATCCTGTCCATTTCCGCTATCCGCAGCCACACCTCCTCGATTGCTTCGGGATCGGCCAATCCGCCTGTTTCCAGAACAAAGGAACGATGCACGCGGGCAGGGAAATATTTTTCCGACAACAACTGCACAACCAGCCAATTGATATGCAGGGCGTGGCGGAGAATTTTTATTTTCCCGGGATTGCCGGCAACGATAATTTTCCGGAAGGCCTCCAGATGCGCGCTCTCGCGGTCCGCGGCCGGGATTTTCCGCAGCAGCCTGATGACGGACCTGGAGGCCGGATACGACAAAGAGGAGAGGATCTCTTTCCGCTTCCGCCGCACGAGCTGAGCCGCCTTTTCCGTGTACTCGCGGATGGGCAATGCTGCGTCCAGCCGGGCGGCGATCAGGCCGATCAGCGCCGGGCAGTCTTCCATCAGTTCAACGGCCGGCCTGCCGGCGTTGAAGCAGAGCTTCAGCAGGGCGGCCTTGTTTTTCCGGAAACGGGAAACGCCCTGGAGGATCCTGTCGCCCAGCGAATCAACAATGTGGAGGAGAGTGTCCATGGACCTGCTGTAGCCGAAGGGCAGGAGGTACTGGCCACTTTCCGGCTCATAACGGGGACAGAGCGGCAGTATCCCCGCGGGGTGGCTGAGCAGGCATTGGGCATGAGGGAGATTGGGGTGAAGGATCAGGCGGCCTTCATTGCATTCAATCGTGTATTCACCGATCAGCGACATGGCACAACTACCCGGTTGACTTGCGGTTTCTCAGGCCCCTGTCATTCATTATCCCGGGCGGGGATGTGTTTTTCAAATCCCTCGGCCAGGTTGGCAAAGCGGCAGTTGGCCTCCAGATAGGCAAGCCTGACCGTCCCGGTTGCGCCGTAATTGTTTTTGACCACAATGACTTCCACAACCCCCTTGTCCGGGGTGTAGACCAGATAGGCCTCGGGCCGGTGGAAAAACAGCACCATGTCGGCCCCGTCCGCGGCAAGGGATTCCCATTCCCCGAGGTCATCGATGACGGGCCGTCTGTCCCCCCGCGCACCATCTCCGGGCGAGGTGGTGAGGCTGACGATGATCGCCGTCCCCCTTGCGCGGGCAAGGTCGCGGAGAAACCGTATCAGCGCTCCCGCCTCGGTCCGGCGCGACGGATGCTTGTCCGCCGGGGTCATGAGCTCAAGACCGTCAATGACGATCAGGCCGAGGTCCGTGCCGCTCCCCATGGATTCGATGAAGTCAAGGAGCTGCCGATCGGTGCCGGATGTCCCTGCTTCTATGTGCACGGGAAGATCAGCGAGGATGCCGGTGGCGCGGACGAGCTTGTGCCAGTCGCCCCCCAGGAGCCTGCGCACCATTCTGTGCATGGGAATCCGGCTTTCGGCCGACAGCATCCGCCGGCAGACCATGGGCTGATCGTGGCGGAGCGAAAAAATGCCTACCTGCCGGGATGTTTCCGCGGCGAATTTCACCGCCACGTTGAGCAGGAAATCGCTCTTCCCCATCAGGGGCCGGCCCGCCGCCAGGATGATGTCGCCCTGATGGATGCCGTCGACAAGGCGGTCCAGATCATAAAGGCCGGTGGGCACGCCGCCGGAGATCGTTCCGCTTTCGAAGGCCTCCTCGATGCGGACAAATTCTTTCTCGACGAGTTCACTCAATTTCTTCGGCCCGGATGAAACAGCCATGACTGGGGTACTCCTGGAATGCTGCCGTTCAATGAGGCGGATTTTTTCAGAAAAGCAGGTCGGGGGACAAGGGAGAAATCCTCTTCTGCCCGGCTTCAACCTGGTGGAAGGCGTCTGTTTCCGGGCGGCAATTTTTTCCTTCCAGGCAATATAGCTTGCCGGGAGAAAAAGGTCACCCCTCTTTCGGGACAGGATGTTTTTTTTGAAATGGTCGGCGGACTGGCCCGGGCGATCGAAGCAGAACTTTGCTGGATCGCGGAAACGGGTTCAACGACCTTTATGCCTCAGGGATTCATGACTGCGTTTCGTTCTTCAGCGCCTGCAATAACTGCAACAACTCGGGCACATCATCCTGAATGATGCTCCAGAGTGTGTCGTCATCGATGCCAAGGTAGCCGTGAATGAGGCGGTTGCGGGTGGCCATGATCATCCGCCAGGGGATTTCCGGATGGGCTGCTCGAACTTCGTCCGGGATGTGGGTGGCGGCTTCGCCGATCAGCTCCAGATTGCGCAGGGTGGCGTCATAGGTGAGGCCGTTCGCCACGAAACCGGCCTGGCCGAATCCGTCGGTGTAGGCCAGCACCTTCCCGGCGAAATCGATCATGTCATCGAGGTAGAAACGCCATTCACGTTGGCTGTCATCAGACATTGATCCGCTCCTGGTCGATATAAGGGCGGAGTTCCGGGCGCAAAGCCTTTTCGGTCACCAGGTCGACCGGGCAGCCAAGGAGGTCCTCCAGGTAGAACTGCACGCCGAAATAGCGCTTGGAGGTGGCAGGACCGGCGAAGGCTACCAGAATATCAATATCACTGCTTCTGGTCGCGGTATCGCGGGCGATTGAGCCGAACAATGCCAGCTGGGTCACGCCGAAACGGGCCTGCAACTCCGGCTTGTTGCGGCGCAGCAGTTCAAGGGCGCGCTGTCTGTTCACCGTGGTGTCCGAAATTCCTTTGGTTGCACAGAATGTTGAAAGCTACTCGACACTATAACATCTGCCATGCGGCGTGCAATAGGAATAGCGTCGGGGGTTTAAGCCTGGAGGACGTATACGACAAAAACATAAAAAAAGCCCGTCCATTGCTGGACGGGCTGGAAACTGGCTCCCTCTTGTGAACGCACTCCGCAAGTATTTTACTGAGCCAACGAAAGAAATGATGACAACTATTCTTGTTGCACAAACCCAGTCCAGAGATGGCTTTTTAACGATTTCCTTGTAATTCAAAGATGAAAGGCAGGACTTGAATGTCCTGCCTTTCATGCAAATTTTGCCGGATCGTTTTTTTTACTTTGTATGAATAACGATGTTACCCGATTCTATAGGCTGATCGTAACCATTATCATAAATCACCGTTTCCATTGCCGTCAGTTCATCTTCCTCCCAGATTTTGATCCTGAAGGTGTCTGGAGCTCCATCGCCTGCCCATATCATGAACCTGTAATTCCCGAAACCATTGATGGTGCCAATGCCTTTGAATTTAGCATAATCGCTTCCAGTTACAACCAGCCAGTCATAAGTGTTGGAGTGAAAATTCAGATTACCAGACTGGAATTTGAACTCGGTGTTCCCCGATGGCGTACGTGCTCCTTTTTTATACTTGGATACAAACCCAAAATTGGCTTTGCCGTAAAGTGAGGGATCCGGGAGATATGCTCCCGGTTGGGAACTAATCCAGCCCCCACCTGTCACAAAACCGCCATCAGGATCATATACTACAAGAAGAGTACATGCAGGATCACCGACATGCCCCAACATGTCTGTGCCACGGACACAGAATTGGTAGATGCCTGCTGTGGCAGGTGCATAGAATTCATGTACAACATCTTCGGTGGGACTGCCATATGAGTCGACCGGATCCATCTCAAACCACACGCTGTTGTTGAAATTATACTCGGCAGTCTGAATGTCGGAATTACCCCTGCCTATATCATCGACAGTTGCACTGAGCATGAATAAAGAGTTAATAACCACCGGATTAGGGTTGGTGATAACATTATTCGTGATGGGTCCATCAAAATCAGTTATCTCGCATGCATCTCCTGTCCCGTTTAAATTGCTGTCCTCTTGTCCCGGATTGCAGCTATTCCCGGACCGTCACGATTGACAGCCTGAAAGTTGATTTTGTTGCCGACAAGAGGCCCAATACCCAAAAAACGACCTCAAGCGGCGGAGAATTAGCCTGAAATTGTTTGCCAT
>DSAE01000125.1 GCA_011372855.1 Desulfobacteraceae bacterium | reverse complement strand
GCATGATGACCGGCATGGGCCACCCTCCGGCAAGACCGATGAGCAGGACGGCGGAGAACGCGTCTCCGGCGCCGACGGTGTCGACAACGCCGGCCGGATTCTCCGGGGTGACGGAACAGGGTTCGCTGTCCCCGGTCACCACGATCGCCCCCTTGGCGCCCCGGGTGACGAAAATCCCTTTGAGGTGGAACCGGTCAAGGAGCATCCGGCAGCTGCCGGCGATATCGTTCGAGTCGGGAAAAAGCGCGCGCAGTTCATGG
Organism: Desulfobacteraceae bacterium; assembly: GCA_011372855.1. Taxonomy (GTDB): domain Bacteria; phylum Desulfobacterota; class Desulfobulbia; order Desulfobulbales; family Desulfobulbaceae; genus UBA10518. The sequence goes on along the minus strand of DSAE01000125.1, from coordinate 7,552 downwards.
TCGTTGAGCTTGAGCCAGGTCGCGTCCTCCAGCAGGGAAAGAACATGGTCCCTGCTCCACCATGGAGCGCGGAGGTTGACATCGATAAAGAGGGGGCAGGGATATTGTTTTTTGAGCTGTGCAAGGGTTTTCCGGTTGACCGGGCTGCGCAGCGCCAGGGAGCCGTGATAGAGAAAGGCGGGGGGGCCGGGTAGGGCCGGCAGGTCGGCGGCGATATGATCATAGGCCTGATCGGCCAGGATTTCGAAGTGGGGCTCACCGTCCCGCAGGGTGACCATGACCCTTCCCGTCGGTCTGGACCGGTCCACCTGGAGATAACGGGTTGTCATTGACCAGCTGTTCATGGATTCGACGATTTTCGTTCCCTGCGGATCCGCACCGATCCTGCTGATAAACAGGGAAGGCATCCCCAGGGCCTGCAGGTTCCAGGCGACATTGAAAGGGGCGCCGCCTGGAATTTCCCGGCCGTCGGGAAAACAGTCAAAAAGAACTTCGCCGAAAATAATCGCTGCTGTGGTCATTTTTTCTTCAGTCGTTCATTCATTGGCGGTGCGGTCCGGCATGCCGTCCCGTGGGAATGCGCCCCGTCCAAACCGGATAAAGAATCTCGATCATGCGTTCTCCCGTTGACAAGTAGCACGAATCAAGTATATTTTCACCTAATTATTTTTGGGCAAAAATAGTTCGCCGGACGGGCCTGCCCCGGCGGAACAGAGGTCCCTCTGCAATCGCCGGGGGAGACAGGCGTACTTTCGAGATTTTCCGTTTGCTTTGGGAATGCTGAATTGGACAAGACAATTTCCGAGCGGAAGTCCTCTCTCATGTCGAGGGCGATGTTGAGCGACGATCAGGAATTCCAGGCCGGCAAAGGCGGTCGGCGGGAAATTTCGCTGAATATTCTCCGTTCGCTCCGGATTATTTCCAGAGCAGCTCAGGCCCACTCCCGCATGGTTGAAAAAAAGTGCGGCGTAAGCGGCGCGGAGCTCTGGATGATGTGGGAAATTCTGCATTATCCCGGCATACGGGTTTCCGACCTTGCCGCCTCGATGGCCATCCAGGCGCCGACCTGCAGCAACCTCCTGGTCAAGCTGCAGGAGAAGGGCCTGATCCGCCGGGTGCGGTCCGATCCCGACCATCGGGCGGTCAGGGTGTATCTGACGGAAGAGGGAGCGCAGCTGATGTCCCGCGCTCCCCGTCCGGCCCAGGGATATCTGCAGGAAGGGCTGCGCCGGATGTCCGACGACTGCCTGCGGGATCTGAATGCCGGCCTTGAACAGCTCGTCAAAAATTTTACCGGCGGCGGCGATGAATCCTCGGAAACGGTGCCGCAATCGGAAAAGGAATAACATGAATCACCCCATCTTATTTTTTGTATTATCATCTGTCTGACCAGCCGTTATGTTATTCATGAGAAAATTTTCTGATGCCCACCGGTTTTTGTTGTGCGGTTGCGTTGTCTGGCTTCTTTTTTTCGCCCTGCCGGGGATCGCCCAGGCAAAAATGGTTGCCGTCGATCGTGACCGGATCAATGTCCGGAGCGGGCCGGGGACGAATTATTCGATCCTGTGGTATGTTGACAGGGGATACCCTCTGCAGGTAATAGGTTCAAAGGGGGCCTGGTACAGGGTCCGTGATTTCGAGGGCGACGTGGGCTGGGTGTACAAGCCCCTGACCGCCGACCGAGCCCATGTCGTGGTCAAGAAACCGGAGATCAATGTCCGGTCCGGCCCCGGCACCAATTACCGTATTGTGGCAAAAGCCAGGGAAGGGGTGGTTTTTCGAACCATGGACCGGCAGAATGGCTGGGTCAAGGTGCTGCACCAGAACGGCACGACCGGATGGGTCGCCCGGGACCTGGTATGGGGGTGGTGAAGATGAGCGGCAACGGTCTGTATATTCAGCTGTTCAGCATACATGGCCTGATCCGCGGCGCGGCCCCGGAGCTCGGCCGTGATGCCGATACCGGCGGTCAGATCAAATATGTGCTGGAACTGGCCAGGGCCTTGGCGGCGAGAGACGATGTCGAGCAGGTCGACCTGTTCACGCGGCGCATTGAGGACAAGACCGTATCTCCTGATTACAGCGAAGAGGTCGAATTCCTGTCGGGCAAGGCGCGGATAATCCGTTTGCAGTGCGGCGGCCGCAGGTATATCCGCAAGGAGCTGCTGTGGCCCCATCTTGAGGAATATATTGACAAAACCATCAAGTTCCTCAAGAAGCAGCAGCGGATTCCCGATATTTTTCACGGGCACTATGCCGATGGCGGTTATGTCGCCATGGAGCTGGCCAAGGCCTTTGACAGACCTTTTGTCTTTACCGGCCATTCCCTGGGCCGCAACAAGAGGGACAAGCTGCTGGCCGACGGCCTGTCCATGGACAGGATAAACAGACATTACCACATCGACACCCGGGTCCACGTCGAGGAGGATATCATCGCCGCCGCCGGCCTGATCGTTACCTCGACTCAGCAGGAAATCGACAAACAGTACGGCCTGTACCGGAATTTTGGCCAAGGGAACTATGTCGTTATTCCGCCGGGCATCGACCTGGACATATTTTATCCCTATTACCATTATCATATTGATGTCGAACATATCCACGAGGATGTCAAACAGGCCCGCTTCGCCCTGTTGAAGGAACTGCGGCGATTCTGGATGAACCCGGAAAAGCCGTTTATCCTTGCCCTGTGCCGGCCTGATCACCGGAAAAATATCACCGGCCTGATCGAGGCGTACGGGACCAACCGGGAATTGCAGGCCATAGCCAATCTGGCCGTCTTTGCCGGCATACGGCAGGATATTTCGGCGATGGAGGAAAACGAGCGGGAGGTCCTCACGGATATGCTGCTGCAGATGGACCGTTTTGATCTCTACGGTAAACTTGCCATTCCCAAGAAGCATGATTTTACCACCGAGGTTCCCGAGCTGTACCGGTTATGCGCAGAAAGCAGGGGGGTCTTTGTCAACCCGGCGTTGGTGGAGCCCTTCGGCCTGACCCTGATCGAGGCTTCCGCCTGCGGGCTGCCGATCGTTGCCACCAATGACGGCGGGCCGGTAGATATCGTCAGGAACTGCGACAACGGCATTCTCGTTGACGTCGGCCGGCCCGGCAGCATCGCCGAGGCCGTCAAGACCATTCTGGTCAATGATCAGACCTGGGATGCCTATTCCAAGAACGGCATAACCGGGGTTCGGAATCATTACTCCTGGCCCTCCCATTGTCACACGATGATGCAGGAGGTTCAGGCCGCTTTTCCCGTTCTTCGCCGGCAGGCGGATCAGGCCCATGCGTCAGGTTTTTCGGCGGACAGCAGGCCCTCCTTCGGCGCCCGTCTGACAGGGTCCAGCCACCTGCTGATCACCGATATCGACAACACCCTGGTGGGCGATCCGCCGAGCATGTACAGACTCCTTGACCTCCTCGACAAGTACCGGGAATCCATCGCCTGGGGAGTGGCCACCGGCCGCAGTCTGGAATTGACCCTGGAGTCGATGACCGAAAACAATATTCCCATACCCGACATCCTGATCTGTTCGGTCGGCACCGAAATCTATTACGGCCCGGATCTGCGCAATGATAAGGGTTGGCAGACGCATATTTCCGACGGCTGGAAGCTGGAGGACATCAAGAGGACCCTGGCGGATCTCCCTTTTCTTCAGTTTCAGGCGGCCGAAGGGCAGACCAGCCACAAGATAAGCTACTACATGGAAAACAATCCCGAGTACCTCGCCGAAATCCACCGGCGGCTTCGGGAGGCGCGCCTGCCCTGCCAGGTGATCTATTCCCATGGCCGGTACCTCGACATCCTGCCGCAGCGGGCATCCAAGGGCAAGGCGATCAAGTACCTGAAGTACAAGTACGAATTCCCGCCCAGCAAGGTCATGGTGGCTGGCGATTCCGGCAACGACGAGGACATGCTGCGGGGAAGGAGCAACGGCCTGGTGGTCGGCAACCACAGCGAAGAGCTGAAGTCCCTCAAAGGCCGGCCCAATATCTACTTCAGTGCAAAACGGTACGCCGCGGGAATTATCGACGGCCTGATCCGCTACGGCTTCATTCCCCCTCATGAGGGGAACACCATCGAGGAATCATCCCCGGACACTTGATCATCCACCCACCGGTACCCGGCAGCACCGGCACTTCTCCGTCTCTCCTCTGCCGGGGAGAACAGGGAGACGGGGCGCGAACCGATCGCCTGAACCACCTTTTTCCATAAATTTTTGTTGCCTTACCGCCTTCCGGAAGGGTATTGCAACCGGAGACGCTCGCGGGAGCCGGGAAAGACAGCCAGCCGGGCAACCTTTCCCCCGCTTTCCGTTCAATCAGGCAAAATGGGCCGGGACAGGAGTCCCGTTCCGGCGCGGAGTTTGTTCATGGCCAAACGGCTTCTTCTGCTCAGGCATGCGGCAACATCGACCGGGAACGGGAACCGCCTGATCGGCTCCACCGATGTGCCGGCGAGCCAGGCCGGTCTGGACGAGATGGGCCGCCTGCCAGGCCTTCTCGGGCGGTTCTCCCCCCAGGTCTGGTATTGCAGTCCTCTGCGCAGGGCGCGGCAGACGGCCGCACGGTTGAGGGAGGTGTATCCCTTGGCCGGGGAGTTCGTCGTCGATGAACGGCTGCGGGAAATCGATTTCGGCCGGTGGGAGATGCAGAGCTTTGCGGAGATCGCCGCCGCGGACCCGGAAGGGGTCCGGCTCTGGACGGAGTTTGACGGTTTCGTTTTTCCCGGGGGCGAGGGAGTCGGGAACTTTCAGAAACGGGTCTCGGCAGTGCTGACCGAGCTGTCCGGTTTCGAGACAGAGGAAATAGGAGTCATCACCCACGGCGGCGTGATCCGGTCCATGGTCTGCCTGGCTCTGGGATTGCACCCGGCAAAGTACCTGCTGTTCGATGTGCGCCCCGCATCCTTGACGGTTATTGATCTGCACGGGGCACGGGGGGTCCTGACCGGGCTGAATCTCTGATGTCGCGCATTACGCTCATTACCGGCGGCAGCCGGAGCGGCAAATCCTCCTTTGCCCAGCGGCTGGCCGAGGAGAAGGCCGGGTCGAGACTGTTTCTGGCAACCTGCCCGGCAACCGACAGGGAGATGGAGATGCGCATTCTCCGCCATGTCCGGGATCGGCGGCAGGGCAACTGGGACACGGTTGAGGAGCCGGTCCATCTGGCCGACCAGCTGCACAGGTCCGACCGTTATGACACGGTGCTCATCGACTGCCTTACCCTGTGGGTCAACAATCTCCAGTACGAGGCCCTTCAGGGGCGGCGGGTACTTGACGAGGACCTGATGGGGGAGGAAACGGAACGGCTGCTGGCTGCCGCCCGTGTTCATTCGGGGGAAGTCATTATGGTAACCAACGAGGTGGGGCTTGGCATTGTCCCCGTGAATCAAGCCGCCAGGCAGTTCAGGGACCTGGTGGGCCGCTGCAACCAGTGCGTCGGCGCTGCGGCTGACAGGGTTTTTCTGGTCTGCTGCGGAATTCCATTGCAGATAAAAGGAAAATGACATGCGGTTCAGGGAGCGAAAGGAATCGGTCAATTATCTTGAAGAAGTGTACCGGCGGATATTCCCCCAGGATACACCGGCGCGCGAACAGGCCGTTGCCCGTCTTGAGCAGTTGACCATGCCCCACTGGGCCCTGGGCGACCTCATGGACCTGGCGGTCGACCTGGCCGGAATGACCAGAACTCTGCGGCCGCCGGTGGACAGAAAGAAAATCGTGGTTATGGTCGGCGACCACGGCGTTACAGATGAAGGCGTGTCCCGATACCCCAGGGAGGTCACCGCCCAGATGGTCCGCAATTTCGTCGCCGGCGGGGCCGGCATCAATGCTCTCGCCAGGCAGGCCGGCGCCGGGGTGGTGGTGGCTGATGTCGGCACGGCCGCCGATCTGGGCGATCTGGCCCGGGCCGGCAAGATCATTTCCCGCAAGATCGGCATGGGGACGGCGAACATGGCCGCCGGACCGGCAATGAGCAGGACGCATGCCGTGTTGGCGGTGGAGGCGGGTATCGACATAGCGGAAAACCTTGCCGCCGACACTGATGTATTCGGCACCGGCGACATGGGCATAGGCAATACCACCCCCAGTTCAGCCATCGCCACGGTTCTGTCCGGCCTGGATGTCGGCCTGCTCACCGGCAAGGGGACCGGGCTGGACGACCGGCAGCTGCAGCATAAGATCACCGTCATTCAACGGGCCATTGAGGTCAATCAACCCGATCCCAAAGACCCCATGGATGTCCTGGCCAAGGTGGGAGGATATGAAATCGGGGCCATCGCAGGGCTGATCCTCGGGGCCGCCGCCCACCGCAAACCGGTGGTGGTCGACGGATTTATTTCCACGGCCGGGGCCCTGATTGCCTACGGGCTGGAGCCGTTTGTCCGTGATTATATCATCTGTTCGCACCGCAGCGTTGAGCCGGGCCATCGTTTCATGCATGAGAGGCTGGGGCTCAGGCCCCTGCTGGATTTGAACCTGAGGCTGGGTGAGGGGACGGGAGCGGCCCTGGCCATGCATCTCGTCGATGCGGCGGTCCGGATCCTCACGGACGTGGCGACGTTCAGCGAGGCCGGCGTCACAGGAACCCCCTCCTCGACATGAACCGGCTGGGGAGCTGTTTCGCGGCGTTTCGTTTTCTGACCGTTTTTCCGCTGCCCTCCTCCCTGGGCAGGAAGGAGGAGGACCTGGCCGGAGCGGTTTACTTTTTTCCGGTTGTCGGCCTGGTCCTCGGAGCAATGGCGGTCGCCGGGGCCCTGCTGATCAGGCACCTTTTTCCGCCCTTCCCGGCGGCGGTACTGCTTGTCGGCCTGATTCTGTCTTTTTCGGGCGCCTTGCATCTTGACGGCCTGGCCGATACGGCTGATGGGTTTTTCAGTGCCCGGGACCGGGACACCATCCTGGAAATCATGCGGGACAGCAGGATCGGAGTGATGGGAGCGGCGTCCCTGTTCCTGCTCCTGACGCTGAAGGTGGCCTGCCTGACGGTAATGGACCACGGGCTTGTCCTGAAGGCGTCCCTGCTCACACCTCTTGCGGGCCGCTGCGCACTCCTGCTGGCCATGGGTGTCCTTCCCTATGCCCGTCCCGACGGAGGACTGGGGACATTGTTCTATTCCTCGCCTCTGCGCCGCCGGGCGGCAGTGGGGGGAACGGTCATCCTGTTTGTTGTCAGCACCGCCGTCCTGGGGTTCAGGGGACTGGCAGCGGCGAGTGTGATCGGCGCGGCGACTCTGCTGTTCTGTCTGTTCTGCCACCGGAAAATCGGCGGGGCAACGGGTGATACCCTGGGAGCGTCCTGCGAAGCGGCGGAAACGGTGCTGCTCGTTTTTCTGGCTGCCGGCATGTCGGAATAATCACGGGAGGGGACAACGTGGGATGGCGCCGTCATGGTATTCGTTTCCGGGACCGTGTTCTTTCGCCACCCAGGGCCGCGTCACTTATGAGCTGATCTTATCGAGTTTACAACTTTTTCTGAAAAAGCTGGTTTTTCTTCGTGCGATTTTATATAATGAGGCATGGGAGAAGAACTTCATGCCGTAGCCTTT
>DSAE01000197.1 GCA_011372855.1 Desulfobacteraceae bacterium | reverse complement strand
CCCTGGCACAGGCTTTTTCTGTCCCAAATCGTTTCTGCCATTCCACGAGACTTATGACCGGCATTTTCATGGCAAGACCTCCAAATCGTATTATGTTGATCTTGCTTTAAAAAATAATAATTCAGCTGAATATTGTTAATAGCCACTAAAAGAAAAAACCGAAACAATATGGGGAATTATAACTGCCGACAAGCCCCCCGGCAAAGTTCCTGAAGGATTGGCGTGGGTGGGGCGGGCAGCGATTTGTTTTTCAGACCTTGTTTGTATAATGAAATTTTATTTTTTTTATGTATAGTACAATCATCCCGCCGAAATTTGTTGCAATGCTTTGTTTTTGATTCTATTTACTAATTCAGGGGGTGGTGAAATGAGGACTCATTCAGTTGCCGGCATCCGGACGAACCTGTTCATTATCGGTTTTGCGAGTCTTCTCGTGCTTTTCTGCGGTGCGGGCATGGCTTCTTCGTTTCCCTTCCGGGCGATCAGCCCGGGCGATCCCTTACCTGCCCTGACCTTCAAGCATATCAGCGACGGTTCCACCTTGTCCCTGGCCTCCCTCAGGGGCAATCCTTTTGCGGTGGTGTTCTGGGGCGCTGATATTGATGTCAAGAAAGAACGTTCGCTGAAGACCATGCTCGAAATGGAGCAGATGATGCCGTTCCTGGAAGAGCGCGGCGTCCGGGTTCTGCTGGTGAACGCCCAGGGCGACGGCATGGATGTCATCCGGGAGGTTGCCGGGGGGCTCGGGGGCAAAATACCCGTCTACCTCGATGAAAACCGGAAGGCGTACAGTGACCTGGGCATCTTTGTCGTTCCTTCGGTGATCCTGGCGGACAGGGACGGCAAAGTGGCCGCCGGCCTCGGTTTCAGCCATGATTTCAGTGAACGGCTGCGGGGCGAGGTGCAGATCATGCTGGGTGAAAAATCCAGGGAGCAGGTGGAGCAGGAACTGCGGCCTAGGATGGTGGAAAAATCGGTGGAGGAAAAACAGTCGACCCGCCATCTGAACATGGCCATGGTTATGATGAAAAGGGGACAGATTGATTCCGCCGTCAATGAACTCCAGAAAGCCCTGGAGATAGAGCCCGGCATGGCCGAAGCCCACGGTCAGCTCGGCTGCCTCTATCTTGAGCAGGGACGGCTGGAAGAGGCCAAAAAGGCGCTGGACAGGTCGTATGATCTGGATCCCGATTATCTGCCGGCCAATATATGCGACGCCCGGATCATGGCGGCTGAGGGGCGGATGGATGAGGCGGTGGGGGATCTCCAGGCCCTGTTGTTCAGGAACGCCAGAAACCCGGAACTGCACTATGCCCTTGGCGAGCTGTACGAGAAGCAGGAGAAGTTTGCCCAGGCCGCCGAGGCATACAGGAAGGCCTTCGAACTGGTGGCCAGGCAGGTCGAATTCGAGTAGTCCTGTTCGGATTGTTGGGGTGCCGGCAGAACATGTCCTGCCCGGCAAAGGAATGAATGGAATCCGAGAAAGGAATCTGAGAGTGAGTAAAAACCTGCTGTCAGCCGGGATCCTGTCGATTCTGGCCCTGCTGTTTTCCGGGGCCGTTCTGCCCGCGGCGGGGTATGAAATCCTCACCCCGCCTGCTGACGAGACAACCCTGATTCATACCAGGCGCAATGAATCGAGTCTTGTCATCAGGGCCGGCGACAAGAATGAGGCGGACCGGATCCTGGTCGAGAAAATGACGGGCTGGGAGGGAGAGGCGACTGTGGTGCCGAGGGTCGGGTCCTGGGAAAAGGACGGCTCGGTGTATGTTCATTATGTGCTGGCCCTGGACAAGGGGACCAATACCTTTATCATCAATCCCGGGGGGAGGGAGCTCAAGCTCCGCTATATGCTGATGCGGACCATGCTCAAGCTTGACCCCGATGACCCCAAGGTGTTCCGGTATCATCGGGCCGAGGTCATGCAGCCGCCCTGCGTAGCCTGCCACGACGAGGATCTGCCGGATGGGGCAAAACTGAATATCCGGCTGCTGAAAAAGAACGCCGATTTTTCGCCGTTGTGTTTTTCCTGCCACCAGCGGCTGGTGACGCAGAACCTTTTCCGGCATTCCCCGTCCGCGGCACTGGCCTGCATGACATGCCACCGCACCGAGGAAGGGGGGAATTCCATCTCGATCCTGGCCGACCGGTTTGACAACGCCTGCTACTCCTGCCACATCAACAAGCTGAAATGGACGAGAATGGCATTTATTCACGGACCGGCGGCAATCGTCGACTGCACGGTCTGCCATGATTCGCACGGCAGCGATTTTCCCTATATGCTGTGGGCGGATCCGAAAATCGATCTCTGCATATCCTGTCATATTGAAAAAAAGGACGTGGTAAGCAATATCCAGGGTTTCAGGCAGCACGGCATCATTACCGGCAACGGCTGTTCCGCCTGCCACAGTCCCCATGCGACGGATTACAAGTTCCAGCTCAACGGTCCCATCAACCAGGTCTGCGTGAGCTGTCATCTGGGCATGCAGGGGGTCGAGAAAGGCCACCCCGTGGGCAACCATCCCCTGGCCGGCAAGCCGGATCCACGCCGCCCGGACCGTGAGCTGTCGTGTACGAGCTGCCATGATCCCCATGGCTCGAGATATCAATATCTGTTAATCGGAAGTATGCTGGGCGGTCATGTCTGCTGCAAGTGCCACCATTAGACGGCTGATCGTCATACTGTGCCTGGCCGTTCCGGCGGCGGTTTTCACAGCGGTCTTTCCATCCGGAGGAACAGAGCCGGATCCGGTGCAGACTGAGGCGGTGCCGCATGCCGGCGTCCAGACCGGAGAAGTCGATCGAGCCGGGACCGAAAAGGATATCCCTGATCACGAAGCCGGACACATTCCGGCAGCGTTGGGACCGGCCCGGCCGGGGGGTATGCCCACTTCCGAGGAAATCAATGAGAAAATCAAGGAGATGGGATGGCTCGAATCCGACCCTGAAGCGGTGGAGGAAGACCTGACCAGCCCGGAGGAGAGCCGGGTCGTCTTCGAACCGGTCATCAAGGTCGATGTGGTGTCAATCCTCAACCGGAACGATGAAGGCGACCAGTTCGGATTCCCGAGCGCGGTGTTCTGCGACCGGGAAATGGATGAGATATTTGTCGTCACCTCCGCCAGCGGAGGCAGGATAGTCATCTACAACGAAAATTATTTTCCCGTGTTCTCCCTGGGGGCCGGACGGGGCGCCGTTGCTCCCCGGGACATTGAAAAAGACGCGGCCGGCAGATTCTATATCGTCCAGTCGGCCACGGAGAACAGTCCGCCCCGTGTATCGGTGTACAACGCGGCGATGTTCAAGGAACGGGACATCGACCTCGAACAACCGGAGATCGAAGGCCTCGGCGAGGGAGGGTTTGTCCCCCAGTCCATTGCCGTGGCGTCCGATGGCAGGTTGTATATTACCTTGGCCAATGTTCGCGGGGTGCTGGTCATGAAGACGGACGGCACCTTTTCCCACTGGCTGCGGCCGCAGGACATGGTGTACGCGGCCGGGCCTGCCGCGGCCAACGAAGAGGAGGAGGAAAAGGCCGGGGAAGAGGAGGAACCCGAGGAGCCGGGATTCGACATCGACCTGTCAACGCTTCCGGAAGAGCTGCGCCCGAGAAGAAGTGCCGCCTATCCCCCCGAAGAAGCCGGACCGAAGCTCGGACCGGTGCTCCCGAGCAGTGTCAGGATTGACTCCCATGGCAACATTTTCGTGCTCAGCGCGGAAACATCAAAAGTCTACGTATTCAACACCAACGAGGAACTCCTTTTCTCATTCGGGGAAAAAGGAGGCGCGGAAGGCAAGATGAGCCAGCCCAGGGATATGGTCATCGATGAAAACCGCAACGCGGTCTATATTGTCGACTACATGCGCCATACCGTGCTCATTTACGAACGCAGCGGCCGCTTTATGTACGAGTTCGGCGGCCAGGGCAATTCCCCGGGGTGGTTCATGTTTCCCGTCAATCTGGACATCGACCGGCAGGGGCACCTGCTGGTCTCGGACCTCTTCAACATGCGGGTCCAGATTCTGAACGTGGATTTCAAGTACCGGTTCCCCCTGTTCCAGGTTCCTTTTGTCCAGGAGGATGCGGGCGGGCTGCAGCCCATGACCTGGAAGGAAAAGCAGCGCTACTTCGCGCCGGGCGGTTTTGATCCGGGCTCACATGCCGTGTCCGGCGAAGAGGGGCCGGGGGATGAGGAAGGCCGGCTCAGGGGGGCGGTCATGTGACCACTGGCCGGGCGGCGGCGGCATGTGGCAAATTGACGCATGGGACCGAAAATGAGGAATCGCCCTTGTCAACGCGGCTCGATTCTGCTTAAATATATTTACCGGTTTATCTGCCGGCGGCGTCAAGCAACCGGTGACCGGCTGATCAGCCCGCGACTCCGGGATTTGCATTGCGCGCCTGCGAAGTCGGTTTTTACACGGGTTTTTTTTTGGGGAAGAAAACTTGCCTGAGGATGAACACAGTCGTTCGGTTCAGGAGAGGGGCCCTTGGTGTACCTGAATGAACAGGAGAGGAGGAATGGAATGAATCTGCGACGAATGAGAAAAAATCACGCGCTCCTTTTTGGAGCACTCGGCATGGGTGCGTTGGCACTGACCTGTGCGGGCGGAGCGGTTGCCGCAGTCCAGGGGCAGTGCTCAAACTGTCACACCATGCACGCCAGCCAGGACAATCAGGCCATGGGCTCGGGTCCGTTCGACGTCCTGCTGCTTTTTGACTGCCTGGGCTGCCATACCGGCACCAACCGGCCCGCGGGAACCGATCCCGGCGGTACAGTTGCCCCGTCCAACGCCCCCGGCGTTCTCGACACGGTGGATCCGTTTGCGGCCGACACATTCCTGGCCGGCGGCAACTTCTACTCCGTCGAGCAGGGTAATGACGCCCACGGCCACAACGTCAAGGTCCTGCCGAACGGCCATACCGATGGGGACCTGGGCAACATTCCCCCCGGTTATGACGGCACGACGCCGACCGTCGCCGCCCTTGAATCGCCCTTTCTGTCCTGTGGCGGGGCGACCGGCTGCCACGGCGATCTGACTGTCTCGCGGGCCGAGTCCGAGGCGCAAAGTTTTGCGGCCATTGCCGGGGCCCATCACGGCCAGACCGGCGTGGTCGACGGGTCAACCGTCGGCCAGAGCTTCCGCTTCCTGCTGGGCATGCCCGGCGGCGAGGACGACGATTATGAATTCACCACCTCGGCCAGCGACCACAATATCTATCCCGGCAAGGCCAGGACCGTCGACAGCGATATCGCCGACGGAGGGGATGGCGCGCTGACCATGAGCGGGCTGTGCGCCAAGTGCCATGCCAATTTCCACAACAGCTCCCCCGCCGGCACCTCGACCGGCATCGAGGGCTCCGGCTGGGGCAATCCCTGGATCCGGCATCCCACCGATTTTGACTTCTCCGGCTTGGGCGGTGAGTACGCCGTCAACATGGATGTGTATAATCCCCTGGTCCCGGTCGGCCGCGATATCGACGCGGTCGGTGCCGGAAATTTCCAGGGGCTTGTCGGGTCGGCAGACCAGGCAACTAACATCGGGGCAACGGGCGGCAACATCGTCATCTGCCTGTCCTGTCATCGGGCCCACGGCTCCCAGTACGATGACATTCTGCGCTGGGATTATAAAGACATGGTGGCCGGCGCCCCCACGGGGGGCATGGCAGACAATGGTTGTTTTTACTGCCACGCCACCAAGGACGGCGCATGACAGGTAAATAATAAGTCGTTCGATTTTTTAAAAAAGCCACCCCAAGCAGGGGTGGCTTTTTTGTTTAGCGCATCCGGCAGGTGATCCGTCATTCCTGTTTTTTCGACAGGTCGTGGTGTGTTGCCGGCCCGGCCGGTTTTTTTGCTTTTTTGGGGCGGTATTGCGGAATTTACAATTGACAAATTCCCCCAAAAAATGAATAACTATTCAACGGCAAGCACCAGGAAAATTGCGAGACGCCGCAAGTTCACCTTCTCATTTTACACCTTGCGTACTGCATGCATACCTGCTGAGGGGGCAGAGTTGCAGGCGATCTCCATTTGTTTCCTTCCCGCACCTGCTCCGGTCAGGCCGGGCGGAATCGCATACCAGGAAAAAGGGGGTAACTCATGAGAGCGTTTGGTACGGGCTTGATGGGCAAATCATGGTTCGCCACGGCGGGCTTTTTGCTGTTGCTGTTGACTGCGAGTCTTGCCGTACCGACCGACCGGGCGGCAGCGCAGGAGGCCGTCAAACCTTCCCTCAGGATCATCGCCCCGTAGGACATGGCCTGGGTCACCGTGGACCGCATCCACGTCTCCGGGGCCATAGAAGGGGTCGAGGCCAAATCGGTTGACGTCAAGGGCGTAGAAGTGGTGGGGAAGGGCGGTGTTTTTCTTGAAGGGGGCGGGTTTGGCGCCCTGGTTCGGCTGAAGAAGGGTGAAAACATTATCCAGGTGACGGCGGACGGCCTGCAGGGACAGGTCAAGGTTTTCTACGGCGACGACAAGAGCAGTCCCAAGGGGTTCCGGCGCTACTATCTGCACGCCGGCCTGGAAGAACTGGATTGCAAGGAGTGCCACCGTTTCCGGCGCGGGTCCTTTGATTTCACCCGCAACGTCCCGGCCCGCTCCAACTGCACCACCGCCAAGTGCCACGGCGAAAGTCTGATGCAGGACCAGTTCGTGCATGGACCCGTGGGCGCCGGGGTCTGCATTTCCTGTCATAATCCCCACGGCAGTTTCCGCAGGAACCAACTGGCCCGCGAAGACCGCGCCCTGTGTTTGATCTGCCACGAGGCCAAGGAGGAGGAGTTCAATAAACAGGTGGTTCACGCCCCGGTGGAAGAGGGATGCTCCTCCTGCCACGATCCCCACCAGTCCCCGATGCGCTTTCAACTGAAGGGAGAGAAGGGCAAGCCGGTCAGCTCCCTGTGCTTCAACTGCCACGACGAAACAATTTTTACCAGGCAATTTCAGCACGGCCCGGTTGGCGTGGGGGACTGCATCGCCTGTCACAATGCCCATGCCACCGATGTCGAACAGCTGCTCATCGCCCCCCGGGCCGACGGTCAGGTCTGCTTCCAGTGTCATTCCGACCGCCGCGACTCATTCAACCTCAGGCAGGTGCATGCCCCGGTCAAGGAGAATTGCAGCCTCTGTCACGACCCCCACAGCTCCGACACCAGGATGCAGCTCCATAAATCCGAGACGGTCCTGTGCCGGGAGTGTCACGAGCAGAAAACCCCGCAGGTATTCAAGGACATCGCCACGGCCAAATTCCGGCATGAACCGGTGAGCGAAGACCGCTGCGCCTCCTGCCACCGTCCCCACTCGTCCAATTACGAGCCCCTGCTGGCCGACACCCTGGAGAAGCTCTGCTTCCAGTGTCATGTCGACCTGGGGGAAGAGGTGGAAGAGTTGAAATTCAGGCACGGGCCGGTCAAGACCGGCGACTGTATCTCCTGCCACAGCAAGATCCACGGTTCAACCTTTGTCAAGCTGCTGGGCCGCGAATTTCCGATGAACTTCTACGATGAGTACGAACCGGCCAAGTATGATCTCTGTTTCAGTTGTCACAACAAGGATATAGCCCAGAGAAAAATCACCGGCGAGCTGACCAATTTCCGCGACGGCGAATACAATCTCCATTTTCTCCATGTCAACCGCCGGAAAGGACGCACCTGTACGGCCTGCCACGGCGCCCACGCCAGTTCGCAGGCCAAGCACATACGCGAAGAGGTGCCGTTCGGCGGCTGGTCCTATCCGATCCCAGTGTTGTCCGGTTAGAAAATTGCATAAAAAATAAACTGAAATACTTGCCGACGAGGGCGTTTTTTTCTTGACAAAGAAGTAAAAATTTTTCGCGCGCCTCCTTGAAAGAATAATAATTT
>DSAE01000209.1 GCA_011372855.1 Desulfobacteraceae bacterium | reverse complement strand
TCCTATCGTTATTCTATGCATGGCTGGTCCTCCTCTCTTTGCAGCCTCTTGGACTGCGTTAATCTTTTGAGCGTGATTCTATCACAGCTCGCGAGGAAGACCAGCCTTCTCATCCTACCTCTTCCCAGCGCAGGTAATATCTCATCGAAATCGGGATCGAATTCGAAAAGTCGCGTGGGTCGGGGTGAGTTCCGAGTCCCGACGATTTTCCGCAGCTTTGTATTGGGGCTCGCCAAATCATCGCAACCCGCTACCCTATCCGCACAGGCAAGCCCACGGCGAAGCTGCCAACTCCAGGCCTCAGCCGGGCAAGCTCTCTTTTTTATTGACGAACAAAAAAAATCCCGGTACAAACTCCCACTTCAGACAAAATTAGACAAAACTAGACAAAATTGGACAGGATATTCATTGGTGTCAAAGAGATGGCCGCGCACATGGGCGTTTCCGAAAAGACCATCTACCGGATGCTCAACGACAACCAGTTCCCCTTCGCGGTGAAGATCGGCGGCCAGTGGCGGTTCCGGGCCGACAGCGTCGACAGGTGGATTTCCGGGCAGGTCGGGGCCGAACAGCCCCGCAAGGACGTCGACTATGGTGTCACCGTTACCGGCGCCATCATGAACGGTTCGGTGCTGTACCGGATTCATGGCCGCAACCGGGACGAGGCCCTTGACGAACTGCTCTTTACCCTGCCCCGCACGGGTTCTTTCAATCCCACTGACTGCAAGTACTCCATCCTGGAGCGCGAGGCCCTTGTACCCTCCTCCCTGGCCGGCGTGGCCAGCATGGCCCCCAGCCTGTACCATCCAGTGTTCATTGAACGGTCGCTGATCATCCTTGCCTTTCTCGAACAGCCGATGGATTTCAAGGCCCTGGACGGGCTCGCGGCCCAGATCATTTTCCTGGTCCTGCCGGCCAACAGCCAGGAACTGGCCATCCTCCGGAGCCGGGTGCAGCGGCTGTTGATGGAGCCCGATTTTGTGGAAACGATCATGCAGCAGCCGCCCCGGCGAAAGGTTATCGAGCTGATCGGCGAAGCCGAGGAAAAACTGTTCCCCGTCCGCCGGTCAAACGGCGGGGAAAGGTCCCGCAAATAACCGGTCCGCAATCTTTCCCCCCAACTGCTCCGCCCAAACGATATCCTGGAAGCATCCATGACCGAAACCATCAGCACCTTCTTCATCCATCTCCTGCTGCTGTTCGGGCTTTCCCCCCTGCTGGCTGGCGTCATCGCCCGGACCAAGGCCCTGGTTGCCGGGCGCCAGGGACCGCCGGTGACGCAGCTTTACCGGGATATCTGGAAGCTTTTTCGCAAGGAGATGGTGATCTCCGAGACCACGACCTGGGTGTTCAGGGCCGGACCGCTTGTCGGATTCGCCGTTCCGATTCTGGCCGCGCTCCTTGTCCCCTTCGGCGCGATGCACGCGCCGCTGTCCTTTACCGGGGACGCCATCCTCTTTGTCTATCTGCTTGCCCTCGCCCGTTTCTTCACCATCCTGGCAGCCCTGGATACGGGATCAAGTTTTGAAGGAATGGGAGCGGCCAGGGAGGCAACCTTCTCGGCCCTGGCCGAACCGGCGATTTTCGTGGCCTTCATTGTGCTCGCCCACACCTCGGGAAGTCTGACCCTCAGCTCCATGCTGCGGCCCGGCCCCGGAGGAGAGCTGTTCCACGGCCCCTCGTCCATGTCCCTGCTCCTGGTCTCCTTCTCGCTTTTTATCATCCTGCTGGCGGAAAACTGCCGGATTCCCTTCGATGACCCCAACACCCACCTTGAACTGACCATGATCCACGAGGTGATGGTGCTTGATCACAGCGGTCCGGACCTGGGCCTGATCCTCTACGGAGCCGCCCTCAAGCTCCTCCTTTCCTCTGCGCTGGTGCTGAACCTGGTTCTGCCTTCTTCCGGCAACGACCTGGTCGACACCCTTGTTTTCATTGCCGGCCTGCTGCTTCTCGCCGTGTGCATCGGCCTTGTCGAGTCGGCCATGGCCCGGCTGCGTCTGATCAGGATCCCCCAGCTCCTGGTCGGCACAACCATGCTGTCGTTTTTTGCCCTTCTCCTAATCGTGCGGTGACGGTCATGCCCATTCCCATCAACGAGATCCTGGTGGCGGTAATCCTGCTCAATTTCTTTATACTCGGCACCAGCCGGCTCGGCACCTGCATCATGGCGGTCGCCTCCCAGGGTATTCTCCTTGCCCTGCTGCCTCCCCTGGTCCATGGCGTAAACGGCCATTCGGTCCTGCTGTCGGTCGGCGCCCTCTCCATCAAGGGCGTTGTCATTCCCTGGCTGCTGTTCCGCGCCATCCGCCGGGTCCGGATCCGCCGGGAAGTCGAACCGCGCATCGGCTATATCGCCTCCCTTCTGCTCAGCGCTCTGATCACAACCGCGGCGTTTCTTTTTGCCGATCGCCTCCCCCTGCTGCCTCTGCATATCCACTCGTTTTTCATTCCGGTGGCGCTGTCCACCCTGGGAGCCGGCTTTCTCCTCCTCATTACCCGCCGCAAAGCGATCACCCAGGTCCTTGGCTACCTGGTCTTTGAAAACGGCATATTCATCTTCGGCATACTCCTGGTCGAGGCGATGCCCCTGATGGTTGAAGCCGGGGTTCTTCTGGACATGCTGGTCGCCATTTTCGTCATGGGGATCGTCATGAACCATATCAACCGGGAATTTTCCACCATCAACACCGAACACCTGAGTCTCCTGAAGGAATAACCAGCGCCATGCACCTGTACGCCATCTTCGCCCTGCCGTTCCTGGGGGCTCTCGCCGCCGCGCTTCTGCCTTCCGAACGGTTTCGCCCCCTGCTCATCCCGGCGGTCGGTCTCCTGCATGCCTATTACTCCCTCCGGCTGGCATTTGCCCCCCAACCGTATCCGCCCGACGCAATGCTCGGCCTCGATGCCCTCGGCCGTCTCATTCTGCTGGTGGTCAGCCTCCTCTTCGCCGCTTCCTCCCTGTACGCGGTCGGTTACTTCAGGACCCATCCCACCTGGGGCAACAGGATCTTCATTGTCTGCCTGCTTGTCTTCCTCGGGGCCATGAGCCTGGCCGCCGCGGCCAGGAATTTCGGCCTCCTGTGGGTGGCGGTGGAGGCGACCACGGTAA
The DNA here is from genome assembly GCA_011372855.1 of Desulfobacteraceae bacterium. GTDB lineage: Bacteria > Desulfobacterota > Desulfobulbia > Desulfobulbales > Desulfobulbaceae > UBA10518. The sequence continues at coordinate 4,878 of DSAE01000209.1, read as the reverse complement.
TCAGCGCTCCGCTGATCTATTTCAACCGCAACCGGCTCTCCATCGAGGCGACCTGGAAATACCTCCTGATCTGCTCGGTGGGCATCGCCCTGGCCATGCTCGGCCTGATGTTTGTCGCCTACGCCGGGCTCCAGGCCGGGCAAGGACCGGGACTGCAGATTGACCGGATGCTGGCCGAAGCCGGTTTGCTTTCCAAGCCCTGGCTGCGGACCGGTTTTGTCTTCCTGCTGGTCGGCTTCGGCACCAAGATGGGGCTGGCCCCGTTGCACACCTGGAAACCGGACGCCTACGGGGAGGCCCCGGGCCTGGTCGGAGCACTTCTGGCCGGCGGTCTGACCTCGGTCTCCCTTCTGGCGGTCCTGCGGGCACTGCAGATCATGACCGCGGCCGGGGAAGATATCCTGGCCCGCCAATTCCTCCTTATCCTCGGCATCCTGTCCCTGATCTTCGCGGCGATTTTCGTCATCCGCCAGCGTGACATCAAAAGAATGCTCGCCTATTCCAGCGTCGAGCACATGGGCATCCTGGCCGTCGGGCTGGCCGTGGGAAAACTGGCCGCCTACGGCGCCATGTTCCATGTCATGAACAACGCCCTGACCAAGGGAGCGCTCTTCATGTGCGCGGGCAATATCCACCGCTATTTCGGCAGCAAGAGAATGTGCGAAACCCGGGGGGCGGCGGCCGCCCTGCCGTGGTCGGCAACCCTGTTTCTGATCGGTTTCCTTGCCATTACCGGCTCGCCTCCCTTCGGACCGTTCATCAGTCAGCTGACCATTATCCGGGGTATTTTCGACGGTGGCAATGTGCTCCTGGGGATCGGTTTCCCTTTCCTGCTGCTCATTATTTTCATCGGCATGAGCACTACGGTTATGCCTGTTGTCCTTGCTCCGGCCGAGGCGGATCCTTCCCCCGGCGAAGGGGCGAAGGAGACCTGGCTGACCGTGCTCAGCCCACTGCTGCTGATGAGCGCGGTGCTCGTTCTCGGCCTCTCCCTTCCGGAACCCCTTCGGCGCCTGTTCCAGGAGGCAGCCGACCTGATCGAAGTGGGCCCGTGAACGCTCTTCCATTTCTCCGCAACGGCGAGCTGATCAATCTTGCCGAAATCCCGTCTCTCCCGTACCGGGATTTCGGCGACCACCTCGCCCGGTTGCTGTCCGCCGGCGGCAGACTTGCCGCCTGTTTCGTCGATTCGCCGCCCGATGCCGGAAACGTGCTGCCCGTTTATGCGGTGATCGCCGAAGACGCGGAAAACCGCCTGGGGGTGCTGCGTGCCTTCATCAGTCGGGCACAGGAATCCCTGACCCCTCGCATCCCGCAACTCCATCTTTTTGAACGGGAAATGGCCGAACAGTTCGGAGTAGTCTTCCGCGGCCATCCCTGGTTCAAACCCGTTCGGTTCCATGCTCCCTGGCCCGGCGAAACCGATGCCTGGGGCCGGAATCCCCTGGATCACCCCCAGGTGGGCGCCATGCACTATTTTCGAATGGAAGGGGATGATGTTCATGAAGTCGGGGTGGGGCCGGTCCACGCCGGGATCATTGAGCCGGGACATTTCCGCTTTCAGTGCCACGGCGAGACTGTGCTGCACCTCGAGATTTCCCTGGGTTACCAGCACCGGGGTATTGAACGCCTTGTCGCCGGGGGGCCGTGGCCCCGGACTCCCTATCAGATTGAAACCGCAGCCGGGGACTCAACCATCGGCCACATGACCGCCTACAGCATGGTTCTCGAAGCCCTGGCCGGCGCCGATGTCCCGGAAAATGCCCTGATGCTGCGGGCCATGGCCCTTGAACTGGAACGGCTCGCCAACCATGTCGGCGATCTCGGCGCCCTGGCCGGCGATATCGGCTTCCTGCCGACCGCGGCCTACTGCGGCAGGCTCCGGGGAGATTTTCTCAACATGACCGCGCTGGTCTGCGGCAGCCGATTCGGCAGGGGGCTGGTGCGGCCCGGCGGCGTTCGCTTCGACTGCAACGCGGTGCGGGCGGAAAAACTGCGACAGGCCTTGACCGCCGCCGCCGACCACACCCGCGGCGCCCTCGACCTGTTTTTTGAAACACCTTCGGTGCTGGGACGCCTGGAAGGGGTCGGCATGGTTTGCCGGGAAGATGCCGCCGCCCTCGGACTGACCGGCGTCGCGGGCAAAGCCTGCGGCATCGATTGCGATACCCGCCGTCACCATGGCACCGGGGTGTTCACCGATGAAACCATCGCAGCCGTCACCGAAACCACCGGGGACGTTTTTGCCCGCGCCAAAGTCAGACGGCGGGAAATCGAACAGTCCATCGGACTTCTGCACCGATTCCTCAATTTCAGGATGAGAGGACCCTTGAACGTTCCCATCGGACCCTCCGCTCCAGACAGCATGGCGGTGGCCCTGGTCGAGGGCTGGCGCGGCCCGATCGTCCACATCGCCGTCACCGGCGGCGACGGCCGGTTCCGCCGCTACAAGATTGTCGACCCCTCCTTCCTGAACTGGAGCAGTCTGGCCTTGGCCCTGCGCAATGAACAGATTTCGGATTTTCCGTTGTGCAACAAGAGCTTTAACCTTTCCTACTGCGGTTTCGACCTGTAGGAACGATATCGAGGAGGAAGGATGCTGCGCATCATCCGTGAACGTTGCCGCCAGGGCTACAGGACCGCCGCCTTTCCGGCGGAGGAGCCGTTCCTCCCCGACCGTTTCCGGGGACGGCCCGTCATTTTGCAGGAAAAGTGCTCCGTCGAATGCGGAGGCTGCGCGGCACGGTGCCCATTCGGGGCTGTTTCCCGTAAAGGCGGTCGCCTCAGGCTCGATCTGGGCCGCTGCCTTTTCTGTGCCGACTGCCCGGTCTGCCCCCACGGGGCGCTGACCTTCGGCAATGATTACCGGCTTGCCGTCCGCCGGCGTGAAGACCTGGTGACGGACGGCAGCCTGGATGTTCTGGCCGCCGCCCTGGAAAAAAAAATGCTGCGCCTGTTCGGGCGCTCGCTCAAACTGCGCCAGGTTTCCGCCGGCGGCTGCAACGGTTGCGAGGCGGACATCAACGTCCTCGCCACCCCGGTGTTTGATCTTGGCCGGTTCGGGATCCAGTTCGTGGCCTCGCCCAGACATGCCGACGGCATCCTGGTCACCGGTCCGGTAACGCGCAACATGCATGCCGCCCTGCTGGCCGCGTACGAAGCGGTGCCGGAACCGAAACTGGTCATCGCCGCGGGCGCCTGCGCCATTGCCGGCGGGCCCTTTCAGGACAGCCCGGAAACCCATGGGGGCCTGGAGTCCATGCTACCGGTGGACCTGTACATCCCCGGCTGCCCCCCATCCCTACACGACCCTGGACGGATTGCTGCGCCTGTTGAATAAACGCTGACCAAACCCTGCGGTTGCCGGGCGGACGGATACAGGCTGCCTGAAGCCGCGCAGAAAGAATCTTTTCATGACCCTCTACATAACCGCCATAGTGCTGCTGTTGCTCTCCGGCCTTCTTGCCCCGCTGAGCCGGCACGGTTCGACCTTCTGGGACCTGCTTTCCCTGATCCTGGGCGTCGCCGGCGCAGTCCTCGGCCTGGCGGCCTCCATCATCTGCCTGCTGCAGCCTGAAGCGTATGTCCTCACCATCCCCTGGCCGGGCATCGGCGGCATGCTTTCTCTCCGCCTTGACCACCTGGCCGCGGTTTTTCTCCTGCCGGCTTTTTTTATCATCGGCGCCGGAATGATATACGGCAGCGGTTACCTCCCCCATGCCGCGCACCCCCGCGGCAGCGCCTGGGTCCGTTCCTTCTATCCCGTTCTTGCCGCCGGAATCGGCCTGGTACTGGCCGTCGGCAACGGGATCGTGCTTCTGATCAGCTGGGAGATCATGGCCCTGTGCGGGTACTTTCTGGTGATGACCGAACGGGAGGAGGAGCACTGCCGGCAGGCGGGGTTTGTCTATCTCGTCTCGACCCATGCGGGCACCCTGGCCCTGTTCGCCCTTTTTTCCCTGCTGGGGGAAGAGGCCTGCCTGATCAGCCTGCCGGCCGCCGGCAGCATCGAGGCGGCCGCCGGCAGCGGAACCGCCGTCTTCCTGCTGACCCTGATCGGCTTCGGCATCAAGGCCGGCATCATGCCCCTGCATATATGGCTGCCGGCCGCCCATGCCGCTGCTCCCAGCCATGTCTCAGCCCTGATGTCCGGGGTAATGATCAAAACGGGAATTTACGGCATTCTGCGGGTGCTGAGCTTTTTTCAGGACGCTCCGGCCTGGTGGGGCGGGCTGATCCTGGTCCTGGGCCTTTTTTCCGGTATTTTCGGCGTGATTTTCGCCATTGCCCAGCATGATATCAAGCGCCTGCTTGCCTATCACAGCATAGAAAACATCGGCATCATTCTCATCGGCATCGGTGCGGCTATGCTGGGCAAAGCACACGGCGTCGCCGCCGTCGCCGTTCTCGGCACCGCCGGGGCCCTCCTCCACGTGATCAACCACGGTCTGTTCAAGGGGCTGCTTTTTCTCAGCGCCGGATCGATGATCCGTGCCTTCGGATCAAAACAACTGTCCGCCTGCGGGGGGCTGCTGCCGATTCTGCCCTACACCGGTCTTTTCTTCCTCGGAGGGGCGGCGGCCATCTGCGGTCTTCCTCCCCTCAACGGTTTTGTCAGTGAATGGTTCATTTACCTTGCCCTTTTTCAGGGAGGAGCCGATGCGGCCGGCGCGATGAAAATTTTTCTCCTTGTCCTCCCCGGACTGGCGATGATCGGCGGCCTTGCCCTGCTCTGCTTTGCCAAGGTCTTCGGCCTCTGTTTTCTCGGCACCCCCCGTGCCGATCTCCACGGGGCCGGGGAAGCTCCGTTTCCCATGCTTCTGGCCATGGGCCTGCTGCTGGCCGCCTGCCTGTGGATCGGCCTAGTGTCATGTCACG
>DSAE01000186.1 GCA_011372855.1 Desulfobacteraceae bacterium | reverse complement strand
GGGGCAAGGCGCAAGGTATACGGGATAAGGTAGGAAAATGCGAAGAGCAGAAAGCGGGGAGCGGAAAGCAGGAAGGAGCTTGCAGCTTCGCTGATAGTTTGAAAAACTCTCCCCTTGGAGAGGAAAATAAATAGCCTAACAGACTAACAGCCTACAGTCTAAAAAAGCTCAGGGCGGGTGCCCGCAGGGCGGATGAGGGGGCGCATTGCCGGGGCAGAGGAAATGAATAGCCTGACAGGCAAAAATCTGCTGCTGACAGCCTATCACCTGTGTTTTGCTGATTGTAAATTGAATTGACAATTTGCATGTAACCGGGTATCGGTCCATTATGATTCCCCGTGAGGCAGCAGATACCGTGCTCCGGTTGAGCAAAGGATTCCCGATCGTGGCCATAACCGGGCCCCGTCAATCCGGCAAGACGACCCTGGCCCGTGCCGTTTTTCCCGACAAGCCATATGTTTCCCTGGAATATCCTGACACCCGCGCCTTTGCCGAGTCCGATCCGCGAGCGTTTTTAGAGGGGCATCCCGACGGTGCTGTTCTGGACGAGGTGCAGCGCTGCCCGGATCTGTTCTCCTATTTACAGGGGATTGTGGACGAAGACGGCCGGATGGGGCTTTTTGTGCTGACAGGTTCCCAGCAGTTCGATCTTCGTGCAAAAATCACCCAGTCCCTTGCCGGCCGGGCCGGCATGGTGCGGCTGCTTCCCTTCAGTCATGACGAACTCGCGGCAGTACATAGGGAACCCGGCGCCCCTGAAACAGCCATGTACAACGGGTACTATCCTCCTCTTTACGATCGGGAAATCGCTCCTCCAGACTGGCTCGCCGGCTATGTGGCAACATACCTGGAAAGAGACCTCCATCAGTTGATCCAGGTGCGCGATCTGAATGCATTCCAACTCTTTTTGCGGATGTGCGCCGGCAGAACCGGGCAACTGCTGAATTTGACATCACTGGCCAACGATTGCGGTATTACCCATAATACGGCCAAGGCATGGATATCGGTACTTGAGGCCAGCTATATTCTCTATCTGCTGCCGCCTCATTTCCGCAACTTCAACAAGCGGCTGACCAAAACGCCGAAGCTGTACTTCTACGACACCGGCCTTGCCTGTTGGCTGCTGGGGATTCAGGACGCGAATCAGTTGATCTCCCACTCCCTGCGCGGCGCATTGTTCGAGACCTGGGTTATCTCCGAGCTGATAAAGACCCGATTCAATCGCGGCTTGCCGTCGAATCTTTATTTCTGGCGCGATAGTGCGGGCAATGAGATTGACATCCTGGTCGACCGGGGAGAACGGCTTGCGCCGGTTGAGGTAAAGTCCGGAAAAACCATCGCGGCGGATTTTTTTGCTGCCCTCCGAAAATGGTGCACCCTGGCAGGGACGGCTGCCGGCCCGGCCACCCTTGTTTATGCCGGCTCCGAAAGACAGCAAAGAACAAATGTAACCGTGCTGCCATGGCACGCTGCCGCCGAGATAGTTTCTGATAACAAATGATAGGCCCGGCTGGCGCCGGATATCAGAAGACGGAGGACAGGAGGAGTTTGCAGCTTCGCTGATGGCTGAGAAACCCCTCACCCGGCCTTTGGCCACCCTCCCGGAGTATCCGTTTCACTTCGCTTACCTCCGGAGGGCGAGGGAAATAAATAGCCTAACAGACTAACAGCCTACAGTCTAAAAAGCTCAGGGCGGGTGCCCGGAGGGCGGATGAGGGGGGGGATTCGTGGTATATACAATGTTGACACATTATGCACTGATTGCTATGATGGATGTATCAACGATGTATATCCGTGCATAGGGAGGCTACCATGCAAATGATCATCAAGAAATGGGGCAACAGCCTGGCGGCGAGGATTCCCAAGGCCGTGGCGGAGTCGGTCGACCTGCAGCTTGATCAACTGGTGGATATTGACGCGGTGGACGGCAAAATAGTTATCACGCCGATTGAAACGGAGATGAAATATAAGCTGGACGATCTCCTGGAGCAATGCAGGCCCGAAGCCATGAAAATGGATGAGGAAGATCGGGAGTGGCTTGACGATGAACCGGTGGGCAGGGAAGCCTGGTAATGGTCGGGAAGAAATATATTCCGCAACGGGGCGATATTGTCTGGACCAATTTTGATCCGGCGGCCGGACATGAGCAGATGGGCAAACGACCCGCCCTGATTCTCTCTCCCGGGTCGTTCAACAAAAAGGTTCTGCTGGCAATGGCTGCGCCAATTACAAGCAGAGTGCGGGGACACGGATTTGAAGTGGTGATCAACGGGGACCGGATACAAGGCGTGGTGCTGTGCCATCAGGTAAAAATGATCGACTTTCACCAGCGGGGAGTTCAGTTTGTTGAGAAAGCGCCTGATTCCGTAACAAGTGATGTTCTGGCGCGGGTCAGGGCGATTGTTGGTGAAGAATGAAGGCTGTAGTGGTTTAGGCTGTAGCGGTTTAGGCTGTAGACTGGCAGGAAGATACAGGCTGAAGCGATTTAGACTGTAGGCTGGTAGGAAGATGTTCGCTAACGCGAACGATTTGAGGTGCGAGGTTCGGGGTGCGAGGTGCGAGGTGCGAGGTTTTGAGTTTGCAGCTTCGCTGGTGGTTTGCAGAGTCCCCTCACCATACCAGAAGTCAGAAGGCAGAGGACAGAAGACAGAAGGAGTTTGCAGCTTCGCTGATGGTTTAAAGAATACGGAGAATACAATCAAGCCGAAAGCTGAAAGCTTCATGCTCAAGACCTTGTACCTTGAACCTCGAACCTTGTACCGTTCGCGTCAGCGAACTTGAAACACCCTTCTCCTGGGGGAGAAGGTGTCCGGAGGGCTTACGGCGGAGGCGGCAATCGACAGTTTGAAGCCTGCCGGCTTGCATGAAAAGTCTAACAGCCTAACAGACTGCGGACTAAACAGCTAAACCACTAACAGCCTACAGCCTAAAAAGCTAATCACTGACGACTGACAAGGAGGTCAAGTGCCGCAACCGAAACAACATCTCCTGATCATTGATGATGAGGAAAACATGCGGCACATGCTGGGGTCGCTGCTGGAGGGGCACGGCTACCTGGTGGAGACCGCCGGCGACGGGCGCGAGGCGCTGCGGTGCGTCGAGCACCGGTTCTTTGACTTCATCCTCTGCGACATCAGGATGCCGCGGATGGACGGCATGGCTTTTCTGCAGGCGGCCAGGCCCCATATCGAGCATTCCACCGTGATCATGATGTCCGCCTACGGCAGCGTGGACACGGCGCTGGAGGCGATCAAGGCCGGGGCATACGACTTTATCTCCAAGCCGTTCAAGTCCGACGAGGTGCTGCTGACCCTGCGGAAAGCCGAGGAGCGGGAAACCCTGCGGCGGGAGAACAGGCTGCTGCGCGAGGAAATCGAAGCGGTCCGCGGGGAATCCGACTTCGGGGCCATGGTCGGCAGGTCAGCGGCCATGCGGGAGCTGTTTCAACTGGCCCGCAAGGTGGCGCCGTACAACACCACGGTCCTGGTCTCCGGGGAATCGGGCACCGGCAAGGAACTGGTGGCCCGGGGCCTGCACCTGCATTCCCCGCGCAAACAGATGCCCTTTGTGGCGGTCAACTGCGGCGGCGTGCCCGAGAACCTGCTGGAAAGCGAATTCTTCGGTCATGTCAAGGGCGCCTTTACCGGGGCGGACAGAAACACCGCCGGCCTGTTTGCCGAGGCCGACGGCGGTACCCTCTTTTTGGACGAAATCGGCGAACTGCCGATTGAACTTCAGGTCAAGCTGCTGCGGGTCCTGCAGGAAGGCGAGATCCGCCCGGTGGGAGCCACAAAGGGTCGGAGCATCGATGTCCGGGTGATCGCCGCCACCGCCAGGGACCTGGCCGAAGAGGTGAGCCAGGGCAGGTTCAGGGAGGACCTCTATTACCGGCTCAATGTCCTGGCCATTCACATCCCTCCCCTGCGGGAACGGCCGGAGGACATCTCCCTGCTGGCGTCCCACCTGCTCAAGCGGATCAACCGCAAGCTGCATACCGGAGTCGCCTCCATCTCCTCTCCGGCCATGGCCATGCTCCTGCATTATTCCTGGCCGGGCAATGTCCGCGAACTGGAAAACGTGATCGAGCGGGCGGTGATCATGGCCGACCAGGAAGCCATCACCATCGACAACCTTCCCCCGAACCTGGCGGGCCGGCAGGAAAACCGGCGGCTGATGGATTTCTTCGGCACCCTCTCCCTCAAGGATGCCGGCGAGATCATGGAAAAAAACCTCATCGGCCGGGCCCTTGACGTTACCGGCGGCAATAAAAGCCGCGCCGCGGAGATTCTCGAGATCAGCTACCCTTCCCTGCTGTCGAAGATTAAGAAGTACAGCTTGGAGTGACATGATTCACTCCAAGGCTGTAGGGGTTTAGGCTGTAGACTGGTAGGAAGATACAGGCTGAAGCGATTTAGACTGTAGGCTGGTAGGAAGATGTTCGCTAACGCGAACGATTTGAGGTGCGAGGTTCGGGGTGCGAGGTGCGAGGTTTTGAGTTTGCAGCTTCGCTGGTGGTTGTATAACCCCTCACACGTACCAGATGACAGAGGACAGGAGGAGTTTGCAGCTTCGCTGATGATCAGTAGACCCCCTCACCCGGCCGCTGGCCACCCTCTCCCGATGGTAGAGGGGATTTTTAAAACATCCCCTTCTCCTGGGGGAGAAGGTGCCCGGAGGGCGGATGAGGGGAACCCGGCTTCACCGGAAGTTGGCAGTCTGCAGTTGGCAGAAATGCAAACCTCAAACCGCGCGAAGCGAATCAAAAGGCGAATTCCGGAAAATTGTCCGGGGTCACGGGCGTGACACTGCTTCCCTCGTATGTTTTCAGAAAAAGCTGCGGGATACGGGACTTCTTCCTCCCCCATTTGAATTCGAATCCTGACAGCTTCCCGCCGCTGTCCTCTATGAGATCAATCTCCTGCTGCTGATGGGTGCGCCAGAAATAGATGGCCACGCTTCGGTTTTCATTGCTGTTTTTTTTCAAACGTTCACTGATCATGAAGTTTTCCCACAGCGCGCCGGCGTCCTGGCGCAGGGATAACGGGTTGAAATTATTAATCAGGGCATTGCGGATCCCGGTATCGACAAAGTATATTTTCCGCAGCTTTTTCAACTCGTTGCGCAAATTGCGGCTGAACGGCCGCAGGGGGAAAATGATAAAAGCCTGTTCCAGTATCCGGATATAGTTTGCTACTGTTTTCTTATCGATGCCCAGCAGGGCTGCAAGCTCATTGAAGGAAACCTCGCTGCTGACCTGCAGGGCCAATGCCTGCAGAAGTTTTTCCAGAATTTCCGGATTCTTTATTTGCTGGTACTGCAGGACATCCTTATACAGGTAGCTGCGTGCTATTTCTTTCAGGAGGTCGAGCTCCTCGCCCGAATTGCGAACGATTTCCGGGTACATGCCGTACACCATGCGGTGCTCAAGGAGACGCTGTATTTCCAGGTCGCTGTACTCGTGGCGCAACTCCTGCATTGAAAAAGGGAAAAGCTGCAGTTCGAACTTTCTTCCGGTCAACGGTTCAGAGATGTTGTCGGACAATTCAAACGATGAACTGCCGGTGGCGATGATCTGAATGTCGGGAAAATTATCAACCGCCAGTTTCAAGGTCAACCCTGCATTGGGGATACGCTGTGCTTCGTCCAGGAAAACGAGTTTTGCGCTGCCGAGCAAGGCCTTGATTTCAGTGGAGGACACATTGGTTAGAGAGTGCCTGATATCAGGTTCATCACAGTTCAGATAGATTGATTTTTCCGCTCTGTTCTCCTGCAGTCTGCGGAGCAATGTTGTTTTTCCCACCTGCCGGGCACCGTAAAGAATAACGGCTTTTCCCTTGAAGAGCAGCTTGTTGATTCTGTTTTCGATGAGGCGGGGCAGGGTATTCACTTGATCACCATAAAATATAAAATAAGGGGAATTGACTCCCTTATTTTGCACTAATTAGAAGACTTATGCAAGAGGTTTTACGGCCCGGCGGGGCCGGGAGTTTGCACTTTGCAATTGGCAGTCGGCAAAAAAAGACGGCGTAAGGCGTAAGGCGCAAGGCATATGGCATAAGGTAGAAAGGTAGGCAGAAGCGGGAAACCTGTTCGCTGGGGCGAAGGGTTCGAGTTTAAGGTACGAGGTGCGAGGTACGAGGTTTAAGGTTTTGAGGTTGAAGCCTGGCGGCTTGTTGGTTTGCAGAGCCCCTCACCCGGCCGCTGGCCACCCTCTCCCGGTGGGTCGCCGGGAGAGGGGACAGTAAAACACCCTTCTCCTGGGGGAGAAGGTGCCCGGAGGGCGGATGAGGGGGCCACCCGGCTGCGCCTGTAGCGATTGGTTATTCTTTTGGCTTTATCTATTTGCGGGAACGCTCTTCTTTCTTTTTTCTTGAGCCAGATTTACTATCCTGTCATTTTTCATTACATAGCAAGGAGTATTGGTAGCACGAGCTAATTTCAAGGCATTTGCCGCCGAGCGCTTCAGCGCTTTCTCTACTCCTCGGAGATCAGGATCCTGTGGCACGGATTTTTTTTTCATGTTTTTTCTCCCCATTCCACCAGCCTCGGTGTGACGCCTGAATTATCATAATGAATCCAGTCATCAACCAGAGGCTTATAGAGTACCTCAAAGTTTCTTAGACCTGCTGTATATCTCCTCCGAATTACCTTCTCCGGGACGGAATGACCACCTTGAGCCACTCTGCCGGCTACTCTGGCAACCGCCATTTCTACTCGAGGGAGGCTCAGGAAAATAAGTTTAATCCGATAACCAATTTTCCGCCAAGAAGTAATTTCCCGTGCATAAGTTCGCCCACTGAGTGTCGTTTCAAATGCAAAATTTTTACGGTGACGTACACGCTCGGCTATCTCTTCCAACATTAACCGTCCTGCGCGAAAAGCTGCTGCCTCAGGCTTAAATGGTGATAAACCCGCAGCGATAAGATCCGCATTTATAAAATCTACGCAATCAGCCTCACCGGGAAGATACTCCCGTGCAAAGGTAGTTTTTCCTGCCCCGTTTGGACCGGCAATTATTACGATTTTCAAATTTTCCGTCCCCGTCCTAATAATCTTGAGGCAACCCTGATTAAAACCACCCCTTCATATTGAGTGAAAGATAATCATCATTCACATGCTTGCGCTTAATTGCATAGAGAAAATTTCAGGAATCCTTATTCTGCTCAGACAGGCCAAGCCCATTTTTTGAAGATATCTGACCGAACTTCCCCTGTCAATTGTCTACTATGGTACAAGACTCGAAATGAACACCTAATCAAAACGTCGCCCATCTTAGCCTCACGGTTTCGGTTATCCTCACTGCAATGCAGCTGTCCGCGCCGGCAAGCGCCTTTTCAGCTTTATATTTTCCCAATTTTACAGGATGATAGCCTGTTCACAATCCTTACATTAATTTATCGTTTGATTTTTAATTATCTATATTTTATAAATACCGCCATATAGTTTGAGTTCTATTTATTCGACTTGTTATTCCTTCCGCTTTAAGCACATTATCATGAAAAATAAAGCCGGACCGACATCCTGCCCGCCCGTCTTTCATTCCGGCTTTACCCTGGTGGAGCTGATGGTCACCCTGACTGTCATTGCCATTGCCGCCGCCCTGACCGCGCCTACTCTGATGACGATGGCGCCGGACATGGCGCTGAGATCCGCCGCCCGGGACCTGTACGCGAAGCTGCACGAGGCCAAGATGCGGGCGATCAAGGAAAACGGCCGGGTATCCGTCCGGTTCAACGGCTCCTATTATTATATTGATCTCGACGGCGACAATGCGTACACGCCTTCGGCCATTGACACCTTCACCGACACCAATGGCGACGGCGTGTACAACCCCGGAGAGCCCTTCGACGATGTGGACGGCAACAAGGTGTATTCGGGGGAGACGGCGATCAGTTTCACCGATTACGGGTACGGCGTCGGTCGCGGGACCGGCAACGCCACGGCCAACTGGAACAACGATCCCTGTACCCAGGCCGGGGTGATAACCTTCAACAGCCGCGGCACTTCCGGCAGCGG
>DSAE01000237.1 GCA_011372855.1 Desulfobacteraceae bacterium | reverse complement strand
CGGCATCGAACCGGCCAAATCATTCCTGCTCAAGGCCATTGCCGCCGGCAAACATGTGGTCACCGCCAACAAGGCCCTGATCTCCCAGGAAGGAAGGGACATCTTCGCCGCCGCGGCGGCGAAAAACGTCGAGGTCGGCTTCGAGGCCAGCGTCGGCGGCGGCATCCCGGTCATCAAGACCCTCAAGGAAGGCCTGGTGGCCAACAGGATCCTGGCCATCATGGGCATCATGAACGGCACCGCCAACTACATCCTGACCAGGATGACCGACGAGGGGGCCCCCTTCGCCGACGTTCTCAAGGACGCCCAGGCGCATGGGTTCGCCGAAGCCGATCCCACCTACGACATCGAGGGGATGGACACGGCCCACAAGCTGGCGATCCTCATCTCCATCGCCTACGGCATGAACATCAGCCTCAACGATATCACCACCGAGGGCATTACCCGCATCGAGCCCATTGACATCCAGTTCGCCCGCGAATTCGGCTGCCGCATCAAGCTCCTGGCCATCAGCCGCAACCACGGCGACCACATCGAGGCCCGGGTTCATCCCACCATGGTGCCGGAGGAACACCTGCTGGCCAATATCAACGGCCCCTTCAACGCCATCCAGTTTACCGGCGACGCGGTGGGTAACATCCTCCTTTACGGCCAGGGAGCGGGCAAAATGCCGACCGGCAGCGCCGTCGCCGCCGCCGTCGTCGATATCGCCAGGAACATCCGGACCGGCGCAGTCAACCGCGTGCCGGCCCTTTCCTACCTGCCGGAGGAGATCTCCCCCCGCCGGATCACGCCCCTGGAGGAGGTGTCCTGCTCCTACTATTTCCGGATTTCCGTCAAGGACGAACCCGGCGTCCTGGCCTCCATTGCCGGAATTCTCGGCCGCCACGGCATCAGCATTGAATCGGTCATCCAGAAGGGCCGCCGGCACACCGGCCCGGTGTTCGTTGTCATGCGGACCCACACTGCCAGGGAGGCGGCGGTCCGCAAAGCCCTGGCCGAGATCGACACCCTGGAGTCGGTGACCAGCGAAACGGTCAAAATCCGCATTCTCGAGGATGACGACGAGTAGCCTCGCGGCCGGTTATGAAGTATATCCTGCTCATTGGCGACGGCATGGGCGACCTGCCCGTGCCCGAACTCGGCAACGCCACCCCCCTGGAGGCCGCCGACAAGCCTGCCATTGACCGCCTGGCCCGCGAGGGGGAGATGCTGCTGGTCAGGACGGTGCCCAACGGGTTTCCTCCCGGCAGCGATGTCGCCAACCTCTCCCTGCTCGGCTACGAGCCGGAAAAATATTATACCGGGCGCGCCCCCCTCGAGGCCGCCAGCATGGGCGTGGCCATCGGACCCGACGAAATCGCCTACCGCTGCAACCTGGTGACCGTCGAATACCGGCCCGCCGGCGGCATCATCATGCGCGACTTCACCGCCGGCCATATTTCCAGCAGCGAGGCGGCCGAACTGATCACGGCCGTTCAGCGGGGCTGCGGAAGCGAGCGCTTCACCTTTCATCCCGGCATAAGCTACCGGCACCTGCTGGTGGTCAAAAACAGTGCCGCCGCTCCGCAGACGGTCCCGCCCCATGACCATACCGATCAGGACGTGACCGGGTTCTACCGGAACTACCTTGAGGCCGGCGAATGGCGGGAGCTGATGACCGACAGCGCGGCGATCCTGTCGGACCATCCTGTCAATGTTCGCCGGACCGCCCGGGGACTGCGCCCGGCCAACAGCCTGTGGCCCTGGGGCGAGGGCCGGCCGCTGCGGCTGCAGCCCTTCGAGGAGCGGTACGGCATCCGCGGCAGCCTCATCTCCGCCGTCGACCTGCTGAAAGGGATCGGCATCTGCTGCGGGCTGGAAATCATCAACGTTGAAGGCGCCACCGGCTTTCTCGACACCAATTACGAGGGCAAGGCCGCCGCCGCGCTGGAAGCGCTGCGGGACAGGGATTTTGTCCTGGTCCATGTCGAGGCGCCGGATGAGGCCGGCCACCAGGGCATGGTCCGGGAGAAGGTCCGGGCCATCGAGGATTTCGACGGCCGGATCGTCCGACCCATCGTCGAGGAGATGGAACGGCGGGCCGAGCCGTTCCGACTGGTGGTGACCATGGACCACTACACGCCCATCTGCCGGCGGACCCATGAAGACTGGCCGGTGCCCATGGTCCTGTACGATTCCCGCGGCACGGCCAGGCCGGCGGGACTCGCCTACACCGAGGCAAACGCCATACAGGCCGTGGCCGGCGGCGGCCTCAGCCTGGCAAGCGGCGCCGATTTCTTTGCCCGCCTGCTTGACTCCGGGGAGCGGTGATGAGCGTCCTGACCATCAGCATGACCGAACCGGTCCACCGCATGCACTCCCGGGTCATCTACGGCGATACCGATGCCGGCGGGGTGGTCTACAACGCCAATTTTCTCCGCTACTTCGAAATGGGCCGGACCGAGATGATGCGCTCCCTTTCCCTGCCCTACAGCCGGATGGAGGAACGGGGCCTCATCCTGCCGGTGACCGAGACCTACCTCCGCTTCAAGGCCCCGGCCCGCTATGACGACCTGATCACCATCGACACCTCGCTGGTCGAGGTGAAAAAATTCTCCTGCCGCTTCAATTACCGCATTCTCAGAGAGGAGGACAGCGGCCGGGAACAGCTGCTGGTCAAGGGCTTCACGGTCCACGCCTGTATCAACCGCCAGGGCAGGCTGACGCCGATTCCCGACGATATCCGCCGAATGATGGCCCGACTGTGTCAACAGGGCTGAGCACTGTTCACCGCAGGGACTTCCGCGGCTGATCCCGTCAGCCTAAACAAACGAAACCGGGACAAAAGAAGCTGCGCGAAGCTGTTTCCCCTGCCCGGCGGCTATCGGCCCTCCGGCAGGTCGTGCCCCTCCAGGACGAAGTCCCGTTCGCCCCTGCCCTCCCGGCCGAGCCGATCGCTGACCCGCCAGGCGGCCCGGACCGTCATGCCCGGCCGCAAGGCTTGGGGGGCGGCCGGATGAAGCGCCACGATCATGTCGAAGCCGGTCCGAAAGTACTCGCCCGCAATCTCCCGGCCGTCCGCATCGAACAGGCGGATGTCATGGACATCCACCGGCCGGTCGAAACTGATGCGGATCTCCACCGGGTCCTTTCCGCCGCTCTCCCAGTCCCCCACCACCATGAGCGGCAGGGGCGGCCCGACCGGGGCGATACGTTCGGGATTCCGACCGAAGCCCTCCGGAGGCATCTCCGGGGCCGGCTCCCCGGCAACGGTGATGACGACCCGCTCGATATCCTCGAACTGCAGCGCGGTTTCAACCAACGAGGCGGCCAGCCCCTGAAAATCGGGGGAATCCGGGGCGACTCCGGGTCCGGCCAGGTCAACGGTCACGCTCTCCCCGGTTTGGGCCGTCACCCTGGCGGAAATCCCCGGCGGAAAGGGGTTGCGCAAACCGCTGTGGGGCGGCAGCTCCCGGGCAACAGTTTCAAGCGCCTCCAGCAGATGGGCAAGCTGCCCCTCAGGGCGGAAGATGAACAGCGGCACCGGGCGGACCCTGCCCGGATCGGCGGTCAGGGGAAAGAAGCCGACCCGGGCGAAACAGGTCCCCTCGCCGCCCGCCGGCGGCTCGCCGAAATAGCGCTCGTAAGCCTCATTGGCCTGAACCGTGCCGGAAGGCGCCGGCTGCCGGGCAGACTCCCGGCACCCGGCCACTACCAGCAGGACAGCCAGCGCAATACTGGCCGCTCCGAGCCGGATCAGATACTGTCTGCCCCTGGACGGCATCGCTTTCACCGTCGATCACTCCACCTCGTAACTGAACACGAACTGGCGGGTCTTGCCGTCCTGGAGCCGGCTGCCCACCGTGAGTTCATAGTTGCCCTTGTCCGCCATGCTGACATCGGCCCCGAACTGCCCCGCCATATCCATGAGCTGAACGGGCCCGGTTTCAGTCCCGTCCGGTCCCTTGATCCTGAGGGCCACGGTACCCTCGGCAATCTGACCGCCTGAGGCCTCTTCCTCGAACGAAACCATGAAGTGATGGGTCTACTTCATGCCCATGGAGGCCATGACTTCCCGCATGTCGTTCAACTGGGCGGTGGCCTTGACCCCTTCCTCGACCATGGATCCCAGCATGATCGCCCCGGCGTGGCCGGCCATGTCGTGCATGGACTGCTCATGGGCGCCCTCCGCGGCCTCCATGCCCCCATGCCCCTGGTGGCTCATCTCTTTTTCATGGTTCATGGCCATGACCCCGAAAGGCACGGCAACAGCAAGCAGGCAGGTCAACAGCAGCAACAGTTTGCGTTTCATAGATTTCCTCCATTTGATTCAATGTTTCTTCTTTCACTGTCAGGAACAACCTGTTCTTCGATGTCCCGTTCGCTGGTCGGCAGCGCGGTTTTCTCCAGGGCCCGAACCCGCCACAGGTAGAAAATCACCGGATAGACCAGCAGCTCCAGCAGCAGGGAGGTGACCGCCCCGCCGACCATGGGCGCGGCGATGCGCTTCATGACGTCCGAACCGGTGCCGGTGCTCCACATGATCGGCAGCAGACCGGCAATGATGGTGATCACGGTCATGAGTTTGGGCCTGATGCGCTGCACCGCGCCGTGATGCACGGCCTGCACCAGATCCCCCCTGGTCCGCATCCGTCCTTTTTCACTCCACTTTTTATAGGCCAGGTCGAGATAGAGGAGCATCACCACCCCGGTCTCGGCGTCCAGCCCTGCCAGGGCGATGATGCCCACCCAGACGCCGATGGACATGTTGTATTCCAGCAGGTAGAGGAGCCAGAAAGCCCCCACCAGGGAAAAAGGCACGGCCAGGAAAACGATGCCGGTCTTGACCATCGAACGGGTGCTCAGGAAGATGAGGACGAAGATGATGAGCACGGTAAGCGGGATGATCACCATCAGGCGGGCCCGGGTGGCCTCGATGTATTCGTACTGACCGCTCCAGACTATGCTGTAGCCGGCAGGAAGGGTGACCTGTTCGGCCACCGCCCGGCGGGCGTTCTCCACGTAGGTGCCGACATCGATGCCCTTGATGTCGACATAGACCCAGGCGGTGCGGCGGGCGTTCTCGCTCTTGATGCTGTCCGGGTCGTTGCTCACCCTGATGGACGCCAGTTGGCCCAGCGGGATGTGCCGGCCGCCCGGGGCCGGCACCAGCACCCGCAGGAGGGAGTCGGGATCGCTCCGGAAATCCCGGTCGTAGCGGACGTTGACCGGATAGCACTCCAGCCCCTCGACCGTCTCGGTGATATTCATGCCGCCGATGGCGCTCTGGATGACGTCCTGGATATCGCCGACATTGACGCCGTAACGGGAGGCGGCCTGGCGGTCGATGTCGATGTCGATGAAAAAGCCGCCCACCGTGCGCTCGGCAATGGCCGACAGGGTCCCGGGCAGCGTGCGCACCAAGGCCTCGATCTCTTCGCCGAGACCGGCAAGCACGGCGAGATCGTCCCCCATGACCTTGATCCCCACCGAGGTGCGGATGCCGGTGGAGAGCATGTCGATGCGGGTGCGGATCGGCATGGTCCAGGCATTGGTGAGGCCGGGAAAGTGAACGGCGCTGTTGAGCTCCTCGATCAGCCGGTCGACGGAGATGGGCCGCTCTTCAGGCCAGAGCAGGCGCAGGGTTTTTTTCAGCGCTTCAGTCCACCCGGGCCAGCCCGAATAGAACCGCTCGGTCCGGACCGTACGCCACTCGTTTTCCGGCTTCAACAGGATGGTGGTCTCGATCATCATCATCGGCGCCGGGTCGGTGGCGGTGTCGGCCCGGCCGATCTTGCCGAACACCCGCTCCACCTCCGGGAAGGCGGCGATGATCTTGTCGGTCTGCTGCAGCAGCTCCCGCGCCTTGGTCACCGAAATGCCCGGCAGGGTGGTGGGCATATAGAGCAGATCGCCTTCATACAGGGGCGGCATGAACTCGCTGCCCATTCTGGACAGCGGCCAGGCGATGGAGACGATCAGGGCCAGGGCAACGACAAGGGTCGTCTTGCGCCAGCGCAGGACGAAATCGACGGCCGGATGATAGATGCTGATCAGCAGCCGGTTGAGCGGGTTGTGATGCTCGGCCCGCACCCTGCCGCGGATGAACCAGACCATCAGCACCGGCACCAGGGTGATGGACAGCAGGGCGGCCATGGCCATGGCATAGGTCTTGGTAAAGGCCAGGGGTTTGAACAGGCGCCCGGCCTGCTCCTGCAGGGTGAACACCGGGGCAAAGGAGACGGTGATCACCAGCAGGGCGAAAAATATGGTGGGGCCGACCTCCTGGGCCGCCTCGACGATGATCCGGCTGCGCGGCTTGTCGCCGTGCTCACGCTCCAGGTGTTTGTGGGCGTTCTCGACCATGATGATGGCCGAGTCGACCATGGTGCCGATGGCGATGGCGATGCCGCCGAGGCTCATGATATTGGCGTTGAGCCCTTGGGCGTACATGATGATGAAGGCCATCAGGATCGCCACCGGCAGGGCCAGGATGACCACCGCCGCGCTCGGCAGGTGAAAAAGAAAGAGCACGATCACCAGGGCCACCACCACGCTTTCCTCGAACAGCTTGTGCTTGAGATTGTTCACCGCCCGGTCGATCAGCCCGGAACGGTCGTAGGTGGTGACGATTTCCACCCCCTCGGGCAGGCCGGCCTTGAGCTCTTCCAGCTTGTTGACTACCCGGTTGATGACCGCCCGGGCGTTCTCGCCGTAGCGCATGACAATGATGCCGCCGGCCACTTCGCCCTCGCCGTCGAGTTCGGCCACCCCGCGCCGCATCTCCGGACCCAGGCGGACCTCGGCCAGATCCATGACCCGGACCGGCGTTCCCTCGGGGGTGGCCATGACCACGATGCTCTCCAGGTCTTCCACCGACTGGATATAGCCGCGGCTGCGCACCATGAATTCGGTCTCGGCCATTTCGATCGCGCCGCCGCCCACGTCGAGATTGGCGCGGCGGATGGCGGTGATCAGGTCGGTGATGGGCAGGTCATAGGCGAGCAGCCGGTTGGGGTCGACCACCACCTGGTACTGTTTAACGAACCCGCCCAGGCTCGCCACTTCGGAAACCCCTTCCAGCGCGGTCAGCTCATAGCGCAGGTACCAGTCCTGGATGGCCCGCAGCTCCTGCAGGGTATGGCGGTCGCTGGTCAGGGCGTACTCGTATACCCACCCCACCCCGGTGGCATCGGGGCCGAGCACCGGCGTCACCTCCTGGGGCAGCTGGCCCCCGACGTAGTTGAGGTATTCGAGCACCCGCGAGCGCGCCCAGTAGAGATCGGTGCCGTCTTCGAAAATGATGTAGACAAAGGAATAGCCGAAGAAGGAATAACCACGGACCACCTTGGCTCCGGGTACCGACAGCATGCGCGTGGTCAGGGGATAGGTTACCTGGTCCTCCACCACCTGCGGGGCCTGGCCCGGGTAGTCAGTGAAGATGATGACCTGCACGTCGGAAAGATCGGGGATGGCGTCGATGGGGATATTGCGGAGCGAATGAATGCCGCCGACGATGAGAAATGCCGTGGCCAGCACCACCATGAACTTGTTGCGGCTCGACCACTCGATGATCTTTTCAAGCATGGAAAACCTTTCGCCCGTTTGCGGTTATCGGCGGCAGCCTGGGCGGCCTTATTTGAACAGTTCCTCGAGGTCGTCTTCCGGCGGCCGGGGCCGGAAGAGATCGTCCAGGTCTTCGGCGCCGGGCTCCGGCAGGTCGGCGGCCGGCTCCGGCCGGGGCTGCATCATTTTCTGAACCGCCTCCTGGAGCCTGCTTTCGGAATCGAACAGGAACTGGGCCGAGGTCACCACCCTCTCACCCAGCCGCACCCCGGACAGCACCTGGATGAATCCTTCCCCGTCGCTGATCCCTGTGGTCACGGGCCGCGGCTCGAACTTTCCCTCGCCCAGGGCGACGAACACGGTCTGCCGCGTGCCCGAGCGCAGCACCGCACTGGCCGGCACCGCCAGGGTGTCGCTGACCGGATCGGCGGCGATGCTCACGTTGGCGAACATGCCGGGCTTCAGTTCCCAGCCGGGATTGTCCATTTCGATCCGCGCCCGGGCGGTGCGGGTTTCTCCCTGGAGGTAGGGGTAGATGTAGGTGATTTTGCCTTCCATCTGCTGCCGGGCAT